>CAZSHH010000025.1:7987-31256 GCA_964606525.1 uncultured Dehalococcoidales bacterium | reverse complement strand
ATGAATATCGATGCCCGTGGTGTTTTCCTGTGCACTAAACATGCGGTGCCGTACATCAGGGGGAGTGGTGGGGGTAGTATTGTGAACATATCGTCGGTATATGGCATTGTTGGTGGGGTCGACGATCCCCCTCCCTTCCTGTATCACGCAGCCAAAGGAGCAGTGCGTTTAATGACGAAGTCCGATGCCGTGTGTTATGCTGGCGATAATATCAGGGTCAACTCGGTCCACCCGGGCTGGATATGGACACCAATGCTGGATGGCGTCGGTAAAAACGCTCCGGAAGGCCAGGAGGAATTCAACCGCCGGCTATTGAGCAGGATTCCACTCCGCCATTATGGGGAACCCATCGACGTGGCCTACGGGGTACTTTATCTTGCTTCGGACGAATCCAAGTTTACAACCGGGAGTGAACTTATAATCGACGGCGGGTATATCACACAATAAAATAGTTTATCTGGTGAGGCTGGGAAGTTAATCGATTATAAATTCTCGATAAGGCTACACCTTGACATGCTTTTTATCCTTTTCATATAATATATTTCGATATATCTGATTATATCGTATTGAGGAAAAAGTTGACTTATAGTTCTCATTTTCCTGGTGGGCATCCCCGGGCTGACGGCCCCTTCCAGAAAGGAGTTTTCAAGTATATCATCCTTTCCTATTTGAAAGAAAAACCGGGGCATGGTTACGAAATTATCCGGGCTTTGGAAGATCACCTACATGGCCTGTATGTCCCCAGCGCCGGCACGATTTACCCGCGTTTGCAGATGCTGGAGAGTGGCGGTTATGTCACTTCCGTCCTTAAAGAAGGGAAGAAAGTATATTCCATAACTGAGGAAGGCCTCCATTTCCTGGAGGAGAATGTTGACCTGGGCCGTGATATCGAAGAGCGCATGAATTCGTGGGCTGCTCCGGAAAATGCGGAAGCCCGCAAACGGACGATGCGGGAATTCCACCGCGTCTCCGATGTTTTAAGATGGGAAATCCGCCGTATGAGTGGTGATAAACTACAGCGTATTCAGGGAGTACTGGCCAGGGCTCATAATGAAATCGTCGACATTATCGGTGACTGATAGCTGTTTATAAACCTTTATGAAAGTTGTACTGCGCTTAATGCGCTTTGTGAAAAAATACTGGCTGACTCTGACTTTTGCCCTGGTGTGTTTATTAGCCAGTACCGTTTTAAGCCTCATCGTCCCGCGTGTGCTGGGCAAGGGTATTGATGCGGTACTTAAAGCCGACAACCAGGGTTATCTTTATCTCGCGGCTGGTATTGTCGTTGGTGCGGCGGTTCTGCGGGGTGTAGTTGGGTATATCCAACAGTATCTGACCCAGGTTGTTTCCCAAAAGGTCTCCTATGATATCCGTAATGCTTTATATGACCATTTACAAAAATTGAGTTTTGCTTATCATGATAAAGCCCAGACCGGGCAGTTGATGTCGCGGGCGACCGTGGATATTGAAGCTGTCCGGATGTTCCTTGCTATGGGGTTCTTAAGTATAATCCAGGTAGCTTTGTTAACTGTCGGCATTGCTTTTGTGATGATCGCGGCCAATTGGTCCCTGGCCTTGATGACCCTGGCCTTCTTCCCTTTTATCGCCTGGGTTACCATTATCCTTAGTGCCAGGCTGCGCCCCATCTGGCTGCGGGTACAACAACTAATCGCAGCCCTGGGAACAACTTTACAGGAAAGCCTGAATGGTATACGGGTAGTGAAAGCTTTTTCCCGCCAGGCGGAAGAAGGCCGAAAATTTGCGGCTGATGCGAAGAGACTTAATGATGAACAGGTCAATGCCGCCCGGCAGACAGCTATCAATATGCCCTTAATGACCTTCCTTCTGGGTTTGCCAACGGCTTTAGTCATATGGTATGGCGGCCGCCAGGTAATCGACGGCAGTATGACGATTGGCCAGATTACCGAGTTTATTTTGTATATCGGCATGTTTGGCATGCCGATCAGGCGGCTGGGGATGATTTCCAACTTATATTCGCGAACGGTCTCAGCCGGGCAGCGGATACTGGAAATTTTCGATACCGAGTCAATGGTCAAAGAGAAAGAAAATGCGGTTGAATTAGGAACAATCCTGGGCCGGGTCGAGTTTCAGCAAGTAAGTTTTAGTTATGGCTCTATGGGGCCGGCACTAAACGACGTGTCTTTTACTATCGAACCGGGCCAAACGGTTGCCCTGGTGGGTGGTTCCGGCAGCGGGAAGAGTACCATAACCAATCTCTTGTCCCGTTTCTACGATGTTACCAGCGGCAGTATCAAGATAGACGGTATAGATATCCGCGATGTTACCCTGTCTTCGTTACGTAAAAACGTAGGTATTGCCCAGCAGGATGTATTTCTCTTTTCTGCTACGGTCAGGGACAATATAGCGTATGGATTACCGGATGCCAGTCTGGATAGTGTGATTACCGCGGCAAAAGCTGCCCAGATACATGAATTTATTGAAAGTCTGCCTGGAGGATATAAAACATGGGTGGGGGAGCGCGGCGTTACTTTGTCCGGAGGAGAAAAGCAGCGTATCGTGATTGCCCGGGCGTTGCTGTTGAATCCGCGAATCCTGGTACTGGACGACTCCATGTCCAGTGTTGATGCTGATACCGAGCATCTGATACGGCTCGCTTTAGAACGCCTGATCAAAAACCGTACCACCTTTATTATTACACACCGGCTACCGATCATCCGCAATGCCGATGTGATTCTCGTCCTCAAAGACGGCAAGATAATCGAGCATGGGAAACACGAAGAATTGTTGGCGGTGAACGGCCTTTATAAAGAAACATACTTATCACAGCTGGCTGCTACCCAGGTTACCGGAGAACCAATAAGGAGGAATCCCTAATATGTTTCACGGTGGCGGCGGATTTGGCGGCCCACCCGGCGGGGGAGGCCCTGGCGGCCCCCCGGTTGCCCGGCTGCGGGGTGCGATTGACGCCGATGATGATGATATCCTGGGAAAAGTATACGATTCACGAGTGATTAAACGTATCCCGAAATACATGGCCTGGGTTAAAGGATTCATCACGGCCGGAGCTCTCGGGACACTAATACGCAGCGTCACTACGGTGGTTGTCCCGGTTGTGGTACAAAAAGCTACCGATGATTACATGTTGACCGGAAATGTGACCGGCTTGACACTGGCGGCTTTAGCCTATGTGGGCGTATCTTTAATCATGTGGGCCGGTACTTATCTGGAAACGCTGTATTTAAGTTATGCCGGCCAGGGAATACTATATCGCCTGCGCACCGGGTTATTCAATCATTTACACCGCCTGTCGTTAAGTTTTTTCGATGCTAATAAAGTTGGTAAAGTCATGTCCCGGGTGCAGAACGACGTCGACCAGGTCCAGACGCTGGTAACCCAGGATATCATCAGCATGGCAGCCAATATCATTACCTTAATATTGATTGCTGCCATAATGATTTCAATGAACTGGAAGTTGGCCTTGATCACCCTGAGTGTGGTCCCGGTTTTAGGGATCGTAATCTTCATCTGGCAGGTCAATGCCCGGCGGGCTTTTATACGCGTAAGGCGGGCGATCGCCCTGGTAAATGACCAGCTTCAAGAAGGGATCTCCGGCGTCAGGGTAACCCAGAGTATGTCGCGGGAAGGGGTTAACCTTAAACAATTCAACGAAGCTAATAAAGCTCATCTTGATGCCAATGTCCAGGCAGCTAAGCTGCAGGCATTCATGATGCCCATCGTGGAGATTCTGACCAATATCGGTTTTGCCATCGTATTGGTGTACGGCGGCTTACAGGTGGCTTCCGGTACGGCCACTCCCGGCACCGTCCTGGCATTCCTGTTGTTTATCCAGCGCTTCTTTGCTCCGGTCATGGAGACTGTCATGTTGTATACCGAACTGCAGCGAGCCATGGCTTCGGCAGTACGCATCTTTGAACTTCTGGATGTCGAACCGCAAATCAAAGATGTTCCTGGGGCCGGTGACTTGCCTGAAGTTAAAGGCAAGATCGAGTTCGAACATGTTGATTTCGCTTATAATCCGGAAGCCGAGGTATTGCATGATATCAACTTTCGAATAAATGCCGGCGAAACGGTGGCTATTGCCGGGCGGACCGGGGCTGGTAAAAGCAGCCTGACCAGCCTGATTGCCCGCTTTTATGATGTGACCGGGGGACGGATACTGGTCGACGGCTATGATATAGCATCAGTTACCCAGGATTCATTACGGCGTAACATCGCTATCGTCCCACAGGACCCGTACCTCTTTTCCGGTACCATCGAAGACAATATCAAGTATGGCCGGCTTGATGCCGAACATAGTGCCGTGGTGGCAGCGGCTAAAGCTGCCGGAGCGCATGATTTCATCAACCGCCTTGAGCAGGGATACGATACTTCAGTGGGGGAAAGAGGGGGAAACCTCAGTGCCGGGCAGCGGCAGCTGGTCTGTTTGGCCCGGGCGATCCTGGCGGAACCACGGATTTTGATTCTGGATGAAGCTACTTCCAGTGTGGATACGAATACCGAACGCATCATGCAGGCGTCGCTTCGTAATATTTCGCAGGGGCGGACCTGTGTCATCATTGCCCATCGCCTTTCTACCATTACTACCGCTGACCGTATCATCGTGCTGGAACACGGAAAAATCGCCGAAAGCGGCAACCATGCACAGCTCATGGCTAAAAACGGGTTATATGCCCGGATGTTTAACACACTCAGTGCTACTGGTCAAGCAGACCCATCAGTTAATTAAATTATCCTGATTTGAACTAACTCTTTACTAAGCATAATATCCTATCTTGTTCTATAATAAACGTTAGTAGCTTCTCAGAGTCAACGACAAAACAGGGAGAATGATATGGGTCAGAAAAAAGGTGAAGAAAACACGGCTAATTTGAACCATGCCCAGTCCCTGGCTGCCCTAATCGACTATCAGCCGGGCGCTGTGGTCAGCCGTACTTTAATAGATAAACAAGCCGGCACGGTTACCTTGTTTTCTTTCGATGAGGGGCAGGGTTTGAGTGAACATAAAGCTCCTTTCGATGCCCTGGTATATGTTATTGAGGGCCAGGTAGTGATTACGATTTCCGGTAAGCCACATAACTTATCTGCCGGAGAAATGATAGTGATGCCAGCTAATGAACCGCATGCTCTTAAAGCTATGAAAAGATACAAGATGCTGCTGGTGATGGTAAAGTCATAACAGATTTCATGCGGAAATTTTGGATATAATTGGTTGATTGTTGTGCAATGTGCCGGAGTTGCATGATTGATTGACAACAAAAAATCGTATTATAGTTTAACTTATTTCAACCGGTAACGGGATTTATGCATTTTAGTTGGTGTTGGCGGGAAATAGATTGCATAGTTTACTGGACAACATAGGTTCTCCTGAAGACCTGAAGAAGTTAAATCGGGTTCAGCTTACCTACCTCGCTTCGGAAATAAGAAAAGTACTGATCGAGACTGTCTCCCATAATGGAGGACACCTGGCTTCTAGTTTAGGTGTTGTTGAACTGACTATCGCTTTGCATCGTGTATTTCACAGTCCGGAAGATAAAATCATCTGGGATGTCGGCCATCAGAGTTATGCCCATAAATTACTGACAGGCCGAAAAAATGATTTTGCGACCTTGCGGACCTATGGCGGCCTTTCCGGATTTCCGGTGCGTACGGAAAGTCGACATGATGCCTTTGGTGCCGGACATGCCGGGACATCGATCTCAGCGGCGTTAGGGATGGCTTTAGCCCGGGACACCAGAGGAGATAAGAATCATGTAATTGCCGTTATCGGTGACGGGTCATTGGGTGCCGGGATGGCTTTAGAAGCGATCAACCATGCGGGACATCTGGGAACCAGGGTAATTGTGGTGCTGAATGATAACGGTATGTCGATTTCACCCAGCATCGGCGCTGTATCGCGGCTGCTTAATCGAGTCAGGTTTAATCCTAAATATGAGTCAGCGAAAAGAGTCGCCCGTAAGGAAATTAAACGGCTGCCTATGGGGAAACTCGCCTGGGACTTGAGCCAGCGGGTAAAAAGCCAGGTCGAAGGCGTGGTTTTACCAAACTTCTGGGAACAAATGGGGTTTACCTATTTAGGGCCGGTAGATGGACATGATGAGAGAAAAACCGAAGCAGCTTTAACCCGGGCTGCCCGCGAGACCGGCCCGACTCTGGTTCATGTTATTACCCAGAAAGGAAAAGGCCATGCGGAAGCTGAAGCTGATGCTACCAGGTTTCACGGCATCGCACCTTATGTTGAAAAACCTGATCCTTTACCTTCTTACAGCCAGGTTTTTGGACAAACGGTGCTCCGCTTGATGCAGGAGAACGAAAAAATCGTGGCTATTAGTGCGGCAATGCTTGACGGCACAGGACTGATGCCTGCCGCACAAGCATTCCCGAAACGAGTCTATGATGTCGGGATTTGCGAACAACACGCAGTCACTTTAGCTGCCGGTTTAGCTACCGAAGGGATGATACCAGTTGTCGCTATCTATTCGACTTTTTTACAACGTTCATATGACCAGATCGTGCATGATGTTTGTCTGCAGAACCTCCCGGTGATTTTCGCGGTCGATCGGGCTGGTATTGTTGGCGATGATGGCAAAACGCACCAGGGAGCCTTTGACATCACCTATCTGCGCGGAATACCGAATATGGTAATAGTGGCGCCAAAAGATGAGACTGAATTTCAGCACTTGATATTCAGCGCAGTCTCCTATGGGAAACCCACCGCAATTCGTTATCCCCGGGGTAACGGCGGGCCGTCAGAAACGGTCAAATCAATGAAAGCGGTACCGATCGGTACGGGCGAGATATTAAGGCGGGGTGATGACCTGGCGATACTGGCAATAGGAGCTACTGTATTCCCCGCCCTGGAAGCTGCCGCAAAGTTGGCTGATGAAGGTTTGCAGTGTTCCGTTGCCAATGCCCGTTTTGCAAAGCCGTTGGATTCGGACATGATCCAAAAACTGGCGATGACTACCGGAAGGATCATGACGATAGAGGAAAATTCATTAATCGGCGGTTTCGGTAGTGCAGTACTAGAGGCGTTAACCCGGAATAAATTCAAGGTAAAAGTAGAATGTATGGGTTTACCGGATGCATTCATTGAACACGGTAACCAGAATTTACTGCGTACGAAATATGAACTGGATACTCAGGGAATTATCAACCGGGTTAAAAAAACCTTCCCGGAATTATTTACCGGGGCATCGACTTGGGGGAGAGTATCCTGATGGGCCTGCCGGTGGTATTTGAGCGTTATCATGCTCAGATTGATGAAGAGATCAGATCAATCATCAACGAAAGAAAATCAGGCATGTATAGCATGCTGCGGTATCATTTCGGATGGGTAGATAACCATAACCAGGAACAAAAACAGTCTAATGGTAAGGCAGTACGCCCGACTTTGTGTTTAATGGCTTGTGAGGCCGCAGGTGGAGATTACCGCCTGGCTTTGCCGGCGGCAGCCGGTATTGAGATGGTTCACAATTATTCCTTGATCCATGATGATATCCAGGATAATGACAGCGAGCGCCATCATCAACCTACAGTTTGGCGGGTCTGGGGTAAAGCTCAAGCCATTAATGCTGGTTCTGCAATGCGTATGCTGGCGGCAGTAGCTTTACGGAGGCTTCGAGTATCCCCAGACAAGCAGGTGCATATCCAGAGCCTGGTTGATGAAGCTACTATCAGCTTGATCGAAGGACAGTTTCTTGATATCAGCTTTGAAGAAAAGCCGGATGTCAGCATTGCTGATTATATCGAGATGATAGGATGCAAAACTGCCGCTTTGATCACCTGTGCCATCGAGTCCGGCGCAGAGTTGGGGACGGAAAACCGTAAGACCATCGCTTCTTTTCATGAATTCGGGTGGAATCTGGGTATGGCCTTCCAGACCAGGGATGATATCCTCGGAATATGGGGTAAACAAGCCGAGACCGGAAAACCCTCCGGAAATGATATCAGGCGTCGCAAAAAGACACTTCCAGTCATCTATGCCCTTCAGAAGACTCCGGCATCAGCGCGGGATAATTTACTACGATTTTACGCTGATGCAAACATAGATGAAAATACTGTACAGATGATAATCGGTATACTTGAAAATTCCGGGGCTTATGAATATGCGCAGGCTATTACAGAACAATATATTGAGAAAGCCGTGGCGATACTGGATGACCTGCCTATTGTTTCATCCCTTAAAGCAGATCTGAATGAGATAATTACTTTCTTAAAAACCCGCACTTTTTAGTACTCATTTTCATACACGTCCTTTATGATAAACCCCGGATTTCACTGGTACTCGCCAGTTATAGGGTAATGTGATAAGGGGACTCTTATATGAGGAAATGGTATGCTGGTGTTGTTCGGTGCTCTTGAAGAAGAAATACGCAGCTTCCAATCGTCTATGATTATTTTAGATACAGATTTCAGTCACGGCGGCCGCATATACCGTGGTTCATATAAAGGTAAAAACCTGCTGCTGGTCAACCATGGGGTCGGTAAACGCCGGGCGAGTACGATGTGCTGTTGGGTTGTTGACCATTATCCTGTTAGTGCGATAGTATCTCTGGGTTTTGCCGGTGCGCTGGAACCGGGTTTACGTACCGGGGACATGATTGTTTGCTCCCGTATGATGAATGCTGACGAACCCACAAGCGTCCACCATGAGGCGGACTCCACCTTGTTCTCGATTGCTGTTACGTGTACACTTCCCGGCTTATGCCGCGGCATTGGAACATCCGCCGGCCGGCCGGTATCTTCACCTTCGGATAAACAAACCCTCCGGAAAGCCACTGCAGCGGATATCGTAGATATGGAAAGCTACTGGATTGCTGCTATTGCTGGAGAACATGGTATTCCACTGGTCGTTGGACGGGCGGTTTCAGATGCTGTGAATGATACCTTACCGGTATTACCTTCCTTCAAATGGAATAAAGCCGCTGGGTATTTTGTGCGGCATCCTCTTCAGGGTTGGTACCTGTACCGTGGTATGAGCCGTGCCAGGAAAAGTTTGACACTCTTCGCTGCTCATATGGCCGAGGCAGTGGCTTGAAAACAATATTTCATGATATATATCACCCATATCCTATTTTGTGGTTAATATCAATTAATCTCACATGGAGAGAGTCTTGAAAAAAGTTGACTTACAAAAAATCGCCAGGATACCGGCTGGCGAGCGAATCCTCCTGCTGCCCCATTGTTTACGTCGCGCAGAATCATGTAAGGCAAAATATAATGCAAACGGCCTGGAATGTACCGCATGTAATCCTGATTGTGCCATAAACAAATTAAGAAAGATTGCCCTGGACCTGGGGTATCAAGGGGTTTGCGTGGCTCCGGGGGGGAGGCTGGCAGTCAATTATGTTGATGAGACCCGCCCGCGAGTAATTGTTGCCGTCGCCTGTCAAAAGGAATTGGAGGAAGGGATTGGCAATATCAGTGAGTTTACAGGCAATTATTCTCCTATGATCGTAGTCTTACCGCTTACTAAAGACGGCTGTGTTAATACCGAGGTCGATGTCGACAGTGTGATGAAAGTCCTGAAAACTGGTTGCCCGATGCCGCCAGGGAAAAAACCTGTGAAAAAAAATAAAGGTTGATAATATCGGCGGTTCTGCCGGTTTTAACTGTCTTTGACGGCTATTTACATTCCGTTCCATATATCGTTAATGCCTCATAAAGCGATGAGATGGTTTACACCATTACCCGGAGTGATGTATATTCGAGCGTAAGATAATTGTGTGGAGTATTGAATTGATTAAGTGGCAGGAAGAAAGAGAAGCTGTTCTCAAGACCAGCCTCAAACTGGTAGAAAAAGGACTGGTTACCGGAAAATCCGGTAATGTCAGCCGTCGTCTTAAACCGGAAGAAGGGACAGCTCTGATCGCTATCACCCCTACTGCGCGGTATTACGATTCGGTATCGGTAAATGATATCTCCATTGTGGATTTTAACGGTAACCTGATTGACGGCCGTTTTGCTCCATCATCTGAGACACCGATGCATCTTGCGGTATACCGGACTCGTAAAGATGTAAATGCGATCATTCATACCCATTCGCTTTATGCCAGTACGGTTTCGATAGCTGGTATCGAAATCCCCGCACTGCTGGAAGAAACGGTGATGGTCCTGGGGGGGCCTGTTAAGGTTGCCCGGTATGCTCCTTCTGGTTCCGTCGAGTTAGCGGCTAATGCCGTTTCAGCTTTAGAAGACCGTCATGCAGTTATTCTGTCCAATCACGGTGCTCTGGCTGTTGGTAGAACCCTGCGCGATGCTTTTGATGCTTGTGAATTGTTGGAAAAAGCCGCGGCTGCTTTTATCCTGGCAACGATTAACGGCAGGGTAAATCAGCTGCCCGAAGAAGGGTTGAAAACAGCCCTGGCTGTTTTTTCTCATAATAACCGACTGTAATTACGGCTACCAGGACAGTAGTCTTTTTTTAGAATAAGGAGTGTCCCCATGCGAAAGCCGACCCGGATGTTTTTCACCGCCATATTAATGATAATCCTGGTACTATTGGCTTGTACTGGATGTGATATTTTTGTTTTTACCAGGTCGGCGCCGACATCTGCAAGCGCCGATTTGGTTAATGAAGCCTGGGACATTATTTCTCAAGAGTATGTCGAACCGGATAAAGTAGACGCTATTGCCTTGAACCGGGCTGCCGTAGAAGCGATGGTCAATGCGCTGGAAGACCCTTATACCGCTTACCTTGATCCTGATGAATATGAACTCAATATCACCCGTCAGGAGGGTGCATTCGGCGGCATCGGGGCAACCGTAGGCGTGCGTGAGGGACATATCATAATAGTTGCCCCGATTCCAGGGACCCCGGCAGCCAGAGCGGGTATCAGATCGGGTGATACTATCGTGGCGGTGAATGGAGTATCGATCGAAGGGTTAAGTGTGGAAGAAGTGGTTCTGAAGATCCGCGGCCCCGAAGGGACCCCGGTAAAAGTCACGGTCTTACATGAAGGTGAAGATACGCCCGTGGAATTGGAACTCGTCCGGGAAACTATCAATGTTCCGAGTGTTACCTATGAACTGCGGGAAGGTTTTGCCTATATCATTATTACCCATTTTTCAGATCGTACCGATGAGGAATTACTACCTTTTATCAGGCAGTTGAAAACAGATAAAGCTGCCGGGATTATCCTTGACCTTCGCAGTAATCCTGGTGGGGCTGTCGATACCGTGGTTAACGTTGCCAGTTGTTTCCTGGATAAAGGTGTTGTTTTATACCTCGTAGACAATGTCGGGCGCGAAACTCCCTATCCGGTGGAGAAAAGCGATGTTCGTACGGATCTCCCTTTGGTGGTGTTGACCGACAATTATAGTGCCAGTGGTAGTGAAGTGTTATCCGGAGCATTACAGGACTATAAACGCGGGGTGGTTGCCGGTAAGGTCACTTATGGTAAAGGCAGCGCCGACCGCTGGTTTGAATTATCCGATGGTTCGGCGATATACCTTACTGTCAGCCGTTGGTTGACACCAAACCGCCGTCTTATCGAAGGGGAAGGAATAACCCCTGATTTTGAATCTGACCTGGAAGGAGACGACTTGATTAATTGGGCGATCGACTATTTGAGAAAACAATAGTCAGTTATGAACGAGCATCGTCATCCCGTAAAATATAAAAGCGCCCGGGTCGATATAGAATATACTAATAACTGTCTTTACTTTAGCTGTTTAAGGACTGTTTTACTCAGTGCTTGTTGAGCCTCGATAAGCTTATGGTATTTCGACTCTATTTTCCCCAGGTTTTTAGCTGCGATGGCTTTTAATAAGTCGCCCTCGATCTCAGCGATATCCAGCCGCTGGTAGTAGTCCATCGTTTCTTTTAGATGAGCCAGGACGATTTTACCGGTCAAGATCGGGTGATTGTTAGTAACATTAGCATCGTCGTATCTGATACCGTGTTCCAGCTCAACTTCCAGCCCTGCATGGAAATCAGCCAGGGGGATGTCCATATTTTGAGTGTTGACGATCCGGAGAATATCTGCGGCTTCTTTTTTGGTTACAGCGGCATCTTTTATTTTTGACCAATCCCTGAAACCTAGTTCCTGGCATACTCTTTTCACTTCAATTTTAGTTATATACTCGGGTAGGTTCATCGTTTTCTCCTCATTACAATTCTTACTACTATCTTATTATAAGTTATCTGGAGGCCGCGGCTTATATCAGGTAGACTGGTATTTGACTCTTATGCGATGTAGTGTTATTATTAGGTAAACCTAAAGTTTAGGTACACCTAAACACCGGAGAAACGGATATGAGTATGAGTACTGAAGAATACCTGGAAGCGCTGTATACACTTACTCAGGACAGCCGCTCGGCAACTACTACTAACATATCGAGAAAACTTAAAATTGCCCCAGCCAGTGTTACTGAAATGCTGCGGAAGCTGGCGGATAAAGGATTTATTAATTATTCACCTTACCAGGGTGTTACTCTTACTCCGCAAGGCCTTGAAATAGCGGAGAAAATGGCCCGAAAACACCGGTTGCTGGAGCGTTTTTTACACGATGTCCTGCATATTGGCACCCCCCGTGTTCACCGTGAAGCATGTGATCTGGAACATGGTTTATCCGATGAAGCTGAGCGTTCCCTCTGCCAGACTCTAAGGGCACCTTATCAATGTCCCGATGATCTCGCGCTTATTCCTCCATGTAATCTCAATTTCACTGATTGTCAGGAATGCCGTAACCGGGGTTCGGATAGCCTTGACAACATAGGCAAGCGTCAGAAAGATGTCATCGCAGTTTCTTGTTTAAAAGAAAAACAAACCGGCTGCATCGCTTTCATTCGGGGTAATGACAAGGTTCTCCGGCGTCTTCAGGAGATGGGCTTAACCCCGGGAACGAAAGTATTGATAAATCGTATTGCCCCAATGAAGGGACCGGTAGAAATCATGGTCCGAGGCTCCAATCTGGCAATCGGCGATGAGATCGCCTGTAATGTGTTTGTCGATAAAGAAACGGTTACTCACGGAGTAAACCTTGGTTGATTTACCAGTACAAAATACGATACCGGCCGGACATGGCAGGAGAAACCGCTATCGTCACGGCCGTGAAACAACCATCGCTTTAGTCGGTAACGCTAATGTTGGTAAGAGTGCAATTTTTAACCAATTGACCGGCCTGGCCCAGGAAACGGGTAACTGGTCAGGGAAGACCGGTGAGGCCCGGGAAGGTATATTAAAGCACCATGATCTTCACCTTCGTATCGTCGACCTGCCTGGCATATATTCATTTACAGCCTATTCGCTGGAAGAACAGGCTACCCGCGAATTTCTCTTGTCCCGCCGGCCTGATGCCGTGATCAATGTCCTGGATGCTACTTCGCTGGAGCGGAACCTTTATTTCACATTGCAGTTAAAAGAAATGGGTTTACCTCTGGTGTTAGCTTTAAATTTTCACGATATTGCCCGGAAAAAACACATTAATGTCGATACTGAGTTATTAAGTACGACCATGCAAGCACCGGTGGTTAATACGATCGCCATAAAAGGTATCGGAGTTCATAAATTAGTCGACGCTGCGCTGAAAGCAGTCGAAAATAATACTAATTATGCAGACAGTAACCCGCTGCGGTACGGGAGTGAGATAGAAGACCGCATCGCACGCTTGGTGAAAACTATCGAAAAGCATGAGATCAAACTGCCGCCGCGATGGACTGCCGTCGAGTTATTGGAAGGCGATCCTGGAGTAATTTCCAAATTGGCGAATACTTACCCTGACATTGTTGCTCAGGCGGGAGAATTATCAGGTGAACTGGCAAAGATGCATGGTGAAGATAGTGCCACTGTAATCACTGCCGAGCGGTATGCCCTTGCCGCCCGTATTGCCCAACAATCTAATCTTGCGGTTACCCCTGCTTCCCCCCCAGACCGCCGCCTGGATAATATCGCTCTACATCCCGTGTTCGGATATCTCATGTTTTTCCTTGTCATGTCGGCAATCCTGATTGTTATTTCGCTCTTTGGCGGTTGGTTGACCGAGATTATTACCAGTTTCTTTGAAGGTCTGGACCCACGTTTCCGAAGTACTCCGGGGATGGTCTTCTGGAACGGGGGTGTGGTTGGGTTCTATGCCGCTTTATCGGTGGGTTTTGGTTTTATTATGCCTTTCTTCTTGATTTTGAGTTGGCTTGGTGAGAGTGGTTACCTTCCAAGAATAGCCTTTCTCATGGACCGCCCCTGTCATACAGTTGGCTTGCACGGCCAGGCTAGTCTGCCGCTAATTACTGCCCTGGGGTGTAATGTTCCGGCGTGCCTGGGTTGCCGTGTGATGGAAAACAAGAGAGATAAATTGCTGGCCATGTTTCTATCCACGCTAGTCCCTTGCTCCGCCCGAACCTCCGTCCTGCTTGGTTTGGTCGGAGCTTTCGTTGGTTGGCCGTGGGCGGTTGGCTTGCTGTTATTTCAATTTGTGGTTATTTTTCTGATTGGACGCCTGTTGAATATTATGATGCCTAACCGTTCTCCCGGGATTATTATGGAGATACCCGAATACCGCCTCCCTGATATGAAGCTTGTTTGGCGGCAAACCTGGTACCGTTTTCGAGATTTCCTGACTGTCGGTGTGCCGTTTATTGTCGCCGGCAGCGCCGTTATCGAGTTGCTGCGGGTCTTGAACGTACTGGATTCAGTAACTCATGCCCTTACTCCCGTAACCACCTACTGGTTGGGTTTACCCGCTTTTACCGGGGTTCTATTAATTTTCGGCATCCTTCGGAAGGAAGCTACCCTGGCCCTACTTATCAGTTTGGCCGGTGGAGCAGCAATAACTCAGATAATGACACCTCTTCAAATGGTGGTTTTTACTATCGTGGTGATGTTGTATATTCCCTGTATATCGACCATGGCGGTAATGGTGAAAGAGGTGGGAGTTAAACATACTATGGTGATGGTCATTGCTGAAATAGTGATGGCTTTGTTTCTTGGTGGGATTGCTTACCGGTTACTAGGAATATTTGTGAAATAAAGCATACCGTGATATTTGGTATTTACCGGGTGTACTATGCATCCATCCCTGGTTCTTCGGCAGTAGGAAATTTTTTTGGTTCGATCTTATGAAAACTGTCCTGGCTTGTCAGTTCGTCAATATATAGTATTCCATTTAAGTGGTTGATTTCGTGCTCGAGTGCTTGAGCCAGAATGTCGTCTTTACCTTTAATGCGAAACTCTTTCCCCTTCACATCCAGGGCTTTAGCCGTGACTGATACCGCACGTTTGACCTCACCTACATATCCGGGGATGCTTAAGCATCCTTCTTCGATGACACGTTCACCGCTTTTCCTGATGATTTGTGGGTTGATCAAAACCAGAGGATCCTTTTCCGGGATTCCAATCACCACGATACGCAAAGGTACTCCGACCTGGGGGCCTGCCAATCCTGCCCCTGAAGCCGCCTGCATGGTATCAACCATGTCTTTAGCCAGCTTTACAATAGAGCTGTCAACATTCTTAATACGTTTTGCCTTTTCCCGTAATATCGGGTCCGGGACTTTTCTTATCGGTAAAATAGCCATCTTCTTAATCATTAATTATAACTTAGTCTAGAATGGTAAAGCAAAACCGGCATACGTTTTGTTAACTTAACATAATAATAAAGACAGATATCTTGATGTGGGTTTTATTACCCTTACTACATTAACCCCACCGGATCGATGTCCAGGGACCAACCGCGTGGTAAGGTGACATCAGCTAGCAACAAGGATGGATCGGGGCTGCAAATGATAATTTGCCAACGGTAGCTTCCCCGCAGGCGGTGAATAAATGCCGGGGCGGGGCCGATGAAGTTCAGGCCTGCTATGCCCCGGACCTGGCTTTCAATTTCAAGTTCACTTTTAAACCGTTCCGCTTCTTTCTGACAGGATGCATCGTTGGCGTGGCTGAAAATAAGACTGGCCATCCGTTGGAAGGGAGGATATCCCAACTGGCGGCGGAAAGCACTTTCCTGCTCATAAAACAGGTGATATTCATGCTTCGCCGCTGCCTGGATGGCGAAGTGTCCCGGATTGTAGGTCTGTAAAATAACCTGCCCTCCTTGCTTGCCCCGCCCGGCTCTTCCGGCTACCTGGCTGAGTAGCTGGAAAGTGCGCTCGGCAGCCAGGAAATGAGGAAAATTAAGGGCGATATCGGCATTGATTACCCCTACCACAGTAACATTCGGAATATCCAGGCCCTTGGTTATCATCTGGGTCCCGATCAGGATATCAGCCTGATGCGAAACAAATGCTCTCAAGATATCTTCATGTGAGGTCTCCCGGGTGGTATCGCTGTCCCACCGTAGTATCCGGGCAGCCGGAAACAGCTTCTTCGCTTCTTCTTCAAGTTTTTGGGTACCGATGCCGAGATATTTGATCTGGATGCTGCCACACCGTGGACAGGCATCAGGCATTTTCCGGTGGTAATTACACTGGTGACAGACAAGCGTATTACTCACCGAATGATAAGTCAGGCTGACCTCACAGCGGCGGCAGCGCAGTACCAAGCCGCATTTCCGGCATTGGACAAATGTCGCAGCGCCGCGGCGGTTGAGAAACAGGATAACTTGTTCACCAGCCTGGACAGCTTCGAAAACCGCTTTTTTCAAGGAACGGCTGAAAATATGGTCTCCGCCTGATTTTAGTTCTTCTTTGAGATCAATTATGTGTACCTCCGGCAGGGGGGTGTTCGCTGCCGGGGTTACTCGTTGCGGTAATGTTAATAGTTGAAATTCACCTTGGTTTGCTCTTAAAAAAGACCGTAAATCCGGCGTGGCGCTGCCCAGGATTACCGTTGCCCCGGTAAGTTCCGCTAATTTGACCGCGGTATCTCGAGCGTGATAGCGGGGCTGCTTCTCACTTTGTTTATATGTCCACTCATGTTCTTCGTCGATGATTATCAGCCCCAGGTCGGGTTGCGGTGCAAATAAAGCACTTCGCGGTCCGATAACCACATCGAATTCTCCGTTTTTTATCCGGTACCATTCATCGAATTGTTCTCCCGGAGATAGGTGACTGTGCATCACGGCAACCCGGTTGGGAAAACGGGCGGTAAAGCGTTCGATCGTCTGCGGGGTAAGGGCGATTTCAGGTACCAGCACAATGCCTCGGCGGCCCTGTTTAATTGTCTCGGCCAGGGCCTGGAGGTAAACCTCTGTCTTGCCGCTGCCGGTAACCCCGTGTAATAGAAAAAGCCTGCCTGTCTCATGGTTGTTATGAAGGCTATTTTGAATTGCCCGCAGGGCGGTTGATTGATCTGCGGTCGTTATCAGTGGTTCATCCGGAAGAACAAAGCGGTGAATAAGGGGATCACGGGTAACTTGTATGCGCTCTATTTTAACTATACCTTTCTTGACCAGCGAGTTGAGCGCAGATCTGTCCCCCCCGGCCTCTTGTTTCAATATGGTCCAGGAAACTGGTGCCCGTTGTTTCTGTAAAGCCCGGATGATCGCTGCTTGCTTCGTACTGCGGCCTGCTCCATCAAAGATTTTAATGTCAGAGGTCTCCTGTTTTGACAGGCTGACCAATTCTTCATATTTCGGTTTAACCCGGGGTGCTTCCAACTCATATCGCCTGGATACCAAACCATAGTTGAGTAGCTGTGATATTACAGCCTGGGCTTTGCGTTCGCCGAGAATTTTCTCAACATATTTTTGGTCGATGCGGCTTCGAGTCTTTAGGAGTGCGATCAACTGTGATTGTTCTTCAGTCGTAATAGCAGGATTGTTATTATCGGCCTGTTGACTTAATGAGATAACCGCTTTGCTTTTTCGTGTGGAACCCGGAGGCAGCATTAATGACAACGCATCAAAAAGAGGGCATAAGTAGTAGCTGCTTATCCATTGTGCCAGGGACACATATGCTTGGGAAAGAGCAGGCCGATCTTCGATAATGCCTTCGATATCACGCGTCTGTTCGACTGCAGGGAAGGCGGTGATTTCTACTACAACACCCTCGAGTGTCCGGCTGCCAAAAGGGACGCGCACAACCTGTCCAACTTCCACATTAAGTACGGGAGGGATGGAATAGCTAAAACTCCGGCGTTGTGCTGCCGGAGAATTGACCGAGACCTCAGCGTACCTCATATCCCGCATTCCAAAGCGGGATTAAGTGGCGGGCTGTTCCGGCTGTGCCTCTTCAGCCGGCTTCTGTTCGACTTCGAGGGTCTGGTCGATCCGGCGTTCCTTGATCCTGGAGGCGCGGGCGCTCAGTCCACGAAGGTAGAAAAGCCTGGCGCGGCGTGTTTTGCCGTGTCTAACGACTTCCACCTTCTCGACTCTTGGTGAGTAGAGAGGGAATGTACGTTCGACGCCGATTCCATAAGTAACCCGTCTTACAGTCAGGATTGGCCCAGCGCCGCCTTGCTTGGTCTTCAGAACAACACCCTGAAAAATCTGGGTACGTTCCTTTTCGCCTTCAACAATTTTGGTGCTGACCCTGACCATGTCACCGGGGTTCATGGCCGGCATTTCACGGTTGGGTTTTATTTCTGCAATAGTCTGTATATCCATATTCGTAACATCCCATTATACCATTTCTTAAGTTTGCTGCAACTTTTTCAAGAATTCTATTTCTTTAGGATTTAGATTTGCCTGTGCAAGCATGTCAGGACGGCGTTGTTGTGTCCGGATTATAGCCTGTTCCCGCCGCCATCTGGCAATCTCAGCATGATTACCGGATAACAATACTTCCGGGACAGTCTTGCCCCGGAATTCGGGAGGACGGGTATATTGCGGGTATTCCAATAATCCGGTGCTATGGGATTCGTCTATCGGAGATTCAGGGGAACCTAATACTCCTGGTAAAAGTCTGACTATCGCATCGGATAGGACCATGGCCGGCAGCTCTCCTCCACTAAGGACATAGTCGCCGATACTGATGCTATCGGTAACTAAATCCTCGGCGATCCTTTCATCTACGCCTTCATAGTGCCCGCAGATAATTACCAGGTACTCCTCCTGTGCAAGCTTTTGCGCGATTTTCTGAGTTAATAAACGTCCTTGAGGGGTTAATAAGATCACCGGTATCTTCTTTTCGGATTCAAGCGGGATTTTGGCCAAAATACTCTCTACCGCTTCGAAAACCGGTTCTGGTTTAAAGACCATCCCCGCCCCGCCCCCATACGGTGAATCGTCAACAGTGTGATGTTTATCATGAGTGTAGTCACGTATGTTGTGGACTTCAATCGTCACCCTCCCAAGGTCGGCCGCCCTTTTCAGGATCCCGAAATTGAGTGGTGAGTCGAACATCTCCGGAAATATTGTAAAGATATGTATTTTCACTTGAACATTCTACCATGTATCTTTTGTACCTTTAAATAACTAAAAAAAAGGTAGCCCAAGGTATTGACAAACGTCCAGAATGTTTTACAATGATATCAGGTGGGAGAATGTGGTGAAAAATGGCAAAATAAGGGATACCACAATGGCTAAAATGACGGGGTCGCTAAATGAATTAGCCCGTGAAATAAACGGAGCACTGGTACGGTTGGGAAAGTCAAATTGGCGGCGTCAGTTCAATATTCAATTATGGTCATGTAACCGGGAACGGGCGTACGAACTGATCAATGCATATCATGACCGGCTGGTTCGTCTCGCCCGGGCCTCTGGCATGGACGAAGCAGAACAGCACTTATTCACACCGTTACAAAGTTAACAATGTTTTTAGGAGAATACGAGTACCGGGTAGACATGAAGGGCAGACTGCCCCTCCCACCCCGATTTCGGGAACAGCTGAAATCAGGGTTGGTCCTGACAGCGAGTCCTGAGAAATGTATCGCGGTGTATACTCCGCCAGAGTGGGAAAAACTGGCGGCGGAGTTAACCGGAGGAGCTATCCTGCCCAGTAAGATGCGGCGGTTGAACCGGGCATTGTTCGCCTCCGCATATGACCTGGTACTTGATGCCCAGGGAAGGATTGCTTTGCCGCAAATCCTTCGTGAATATGCGGGAATCGGCAACGAAGCCGTGGTGATCGGAGCCAACAGCTACTTTGAGATATGGAACAAGCAAGAGTGGCAGGCAGAGAAAGTAAACAGTATAAAACAGGCATGGCAGATAATAGAAAGTATTGAACGGCACTGAGGTAAGAAGGATGGTCCAACCGGCTCATATCCCGGTCATGTTGGAAGAAGCAATAGATGAATTGCGGGTTCAACCGGGCGGCCGGTATGTGGATTGTACCCTCGGTGCTGGCGGCCATGCTGCTTCCATATTAAGCCGTAGTCAACCGGGCGGCCAACTATTAGGGATCGATGCCGATCCAACCGCAGTTCAAAACCTCAAAACTCGCATGGAACGCTACGGTGATTCCGTACTCTTGATTAACGATAATTTTTCCAACCTGGAATCTATCTGTTACCGGTATGACTTTCTACCAGTTCACGGTATTTTATTCGACCTTGGGTTAGCTTCTTTCCAGGTAGATAATGCTGAGCGAGGTTTCAGTTTCCAAAAAGATGCTCCGCTGGACATGCGCGTCAATCCCTTACAGGAAACCACCGCTGCGGATATTGTGAATAGTTATCCCGAAGCAGAACTGGCCGACTTGATATGGACGTACGGCGAGGAACCTGCCAGCCGCCGGATTGCACACTACATCGTAGCAGAACGCCCGGTTTATACCTCTACGGAACTTGCTGGCATAATCGAACGGGCTGTAGGTGGCCGGCATGGAAAAACCCATCCCGCAACCCGGACCTTTCAGGCTTTACGGATCGTGGTCAATGATGAGTTGGACCACCTACAATTAGCCCTGCAGCAAGCCGTCAAAGTTCTTGGTTTCGAAGGGCGGTTGGTCGTGATCAGCTACCATTCACTGGAAGACCGCATCGTTAAACAATTCATGCGCCGTGAAGCTAGTGGATGTATTTGTCCCCCAGGTACTCCAAGTTGTATTTGTGGGCACACCCCGACATTGAAAGTTATCACTAAAAAAGTGGTTGTTCCTACCCGGGCGGAAATCCGGGCAAACCCTCGCAGCCGGAGTGCCAAAATGAGAGTGGCGGAACGTGTCGTCAATGATGATGAACACACAGGACTGATCGAGAGATTGTGTGAATCCGTAGAGATGAAGGAAAATGCCTGGCGTCAACCGACTTTACTGAAGAAAATAAGAAGATTGTTTCTCACCGTTTGAAACACCGGGTAATTACGACAAGATGATGTGATTGTTGGAAGAATGAAAGACTAAACTGGACGAAAAAGGAGGCACTGGATGGCAAAGAAATCTTTATTATCATCAATCGATGTAGGCACAACCAAGGTTTGTACCACGATAGCCGAAGTAAATGATACCGGTGGGATAAGGGTAGTCGGCGTTGGCATTACCCCTTCAAATGGAATGCATAAAGGGATGGTTGTCAATATCAATGAAGCGAAGGACTCGATCCGTGAGTCCGTCCGCAAAGCCGAACAGGCTTGCGGATACAAGCTTGAATCGGCCTATATAGGTGTTACCGGGCGTCATGTCACGTCACTCAATAATCATGGTGTTGTTTCGATCAACCGGGGTGACCGCATGGTACGGACAGAAGACCTGCGCCGGGTAGTCCAAACGTCGCAGTCAATCAAAGTACCAAATGACCGTAAACTACTCCATGTGATTCCGCGTACTTATGCCGTCGATGGTAATACCACAGTGAAAAACCCGGTAGGTATGCATGGGTACCGCCTGGATGTAGAGACCCATGTAATCACTGCTGGTGTCAGTTCGGTACAGAATCTGGCCAAATGCATTCGCGGCGTCGGTATCGATATCGATGAACTGGTCCTGGAACCTCTTGCTTCCGCTGAAGCAGTGCTGACCAATGAAGAAAAAGAAATGGGTACTATCTTAGCTGATATCGGCGGCGGCACGACTGACATCGCCGTATTCAGAGAAGGGTCGATCTGGCATACCGCGGTAATACCGGTAGCCGGTTATCAATTGACACGTGATATTGCAATAGGCCTGGGCCTGCCCTTCGACGTCGCTGAAGAAATGAAGAAAAAATACGGCAGCGTAATGCCGATTTATGATTCCAAGATAGATTCTGGGACGATGGTGGGCAACGGCCACCGGGCATCATATCAGGATCTCTGTGATATCCTGCGTGCCAGAGTAGAGGAGTTGCTCCGTTTGACTATTCTTGAACTACCGAGGTCCGAATACAAGAATCTGGTTCCCGGCGGATTAGTCTTAACCGGGGGTAGTTCTAATCTGTCCGGTTTGGATGTTCTGGGCCGTGACATGTTGAAGATGCCGGTACGCATCGGTACCCCGTTCGATATGGATGGGATTTCCGAAGCGTTGATGGATCCTTCATATGCCACTGGTGTCGGCCTGTTGCTCTGGGGTGCGAAAATGCGTCGCTCAGTCCTTCACCGCTCGCGGCCGAATTGGTTCGGAGGCGGTATCAGAAGATTAGTAACACAACTGGCAGGTTTTTTCCGTTAGAAAAAATTAGAATTTAAGAAAACGGGGCAATTTAAGGAGGAAAATGATGGCAAAGGCAAGTTATATTCCGAACCCGGCTAAGATAAAAGTAATCGGTTGTGGGGGTGGGGGTTGTAATGTTGTCACCCGTATGGTCCGGGAAGGGCTGCGCGGGGTAGAGATCATTGGTATGAATACAGATGCCCAGGCTTTAGCACTGGCGGAAGCCCCGGTGCGTGTACAGCTTGGTGAGAAACTAACCCGCGGCCTGGGTGCCGGCGGTAACCATATGATCGGCCAGAAAGCCGCTGAGGAAAGCAAGGATGAGATTCGAACAGTAGTTTCCGGTGCCGACATGGTTTTTGTTACTGCGGGGATGGGTGGCGGTACCGGGACCGGTTCCGCACCTATCGTGGCCCAGATGGCTAAGGAAAGCGGTGCTTTAACGATTGGCGTAGTTACCAAACCCTTCTCTTTCGAAGGCCGGCACCGCAACCAGGTTGCTGAAGAGGGTATCAACAATATGTTGAGGGTGGTCGATACCCTGGTCATTATTCCAAATGACCGCATGCTTACTTTATGTGATCAAAAGACCAGTGTGGATAGTGCTTTCAGGATGTCTGATGATGTCTTGATGAAAGGTGTCCAGGCAATTTCCGAAGTAATTACCGTGCCTGGTGTCATTAACCTGGACTATGCCGATGTTAAGGCAATTATGAAGGACGCCGGACCGGCCTGGATGTCGCTGGGTAATGGTTCCGGTCCGCACCGGGCGGTAGACGCAGCGAAAGAAGCACTCAACAGCCCGTTACTGGATGTCACCATCACCGGCGCCAAGGGCGTTCTCTTTAACATAACTGGTAATGACACATTAACC
>CAZSHH010000025.1:0-7977 GCA_964606525.1 uncultured Dehalococcoidales bacterium | reverse complement strand
CTTGTTCGAGGTTAATGAAGCCGCGAAAATTATCCGGCAGGCGGTTGATCCGGAAGCTAATATCATCTTTGGTGTGGCACATGACAGTGAGATGAGTGACGAAGTCCGCATCACCCTCATCGCGACCGGGTTCTCGACACCGGAAAATAAGGGAATTTGGGGTACAGCCAAGGATGATGAGGTAGTCAAGTATCTGAATGATCTGCGGCGGAGTGAGGAAGAAATGGATACCCCTTCCTTCCTGCGGCGTCCCTTATTCGGCCACCGCCGTGACTTACCTATTCCACCCGCTACCCAAAAGGAAGCCGATAAGGCTAAATCCAGGTCCATGATTAAATAGCCATCCAGAACCATCCAGTTTAGTGGGAGACGCCCCGGATCATCCGGGGCGTCTTCAATTATACTATCCTGACTTATTAGTCCCGGGACTTTTTGACATCAATGGAGAAAGCTGATAGTTTAATATTTCAAAGCTATGCCAGTAATACTCATTTCACTATTAGCCTTTATCTTCCTTACTGCTGTTGCAGTAGGTGTTCTTTTACTGGTGTTTCTAAAAAGCCGCAGCCTGCCTCAACCTGGCGGGCCGCTTACAGCATCCCCGGATACTGACGTTCAACCGCGACTAAAATTCCGGATTCTAGATATAATATTACCCCTGATAGTGTTGGCCTTATCGATCGCTTGCACCATCGGCTTTTACAGCCGGATTCCGCCGCAGGTGGCTTATCAATTTGCTGATGATGGCACAGGCGAAAAATGGTTGGGCCGGGGGCTGCTGATAACATCACTGCTGCTGCCGCAAATCCTGTTGACTTTTCTGGCAGCCGGCATCGCCTGGACCATGGCAAAAGTCGGCCGCAGTTTTGTGAAGTCAGGTAAAGCAAAGGCGGAGGTAGTCCGGGATGTCATCAGCCTGATGAGTAATATGATAGTCCTGCCGCAAGCCATATTATTCGTTGCCATGCTGGATATCTATCTTTATAATGCTTACCAGGTACATCTGGTCCCTTTGTACCTGGCAGCCATCATTATCATGTTCATTGGCAGTGTTATCATGGGTTACTTTTTCCTGCGGCAGATCATACGGTCAAGGAAGACGGCCGATCCGTAACGTAAAAATCCAAACCTGTAAGATATACACAGCTAGTATGTAAGTAAGGAGAATCTCGATGACTGAAGAAATGCCCCGGGTGGATATGGAAAAAATAGTCTCTTTATGCCGACGCCGCGGTTTTATTTTTCCCAGTAGCGAATTGTACGGCGGTCTCTCGGGTTGTTGGGACTATGGTCCGCTGGGTGTAGAGATGAACCGGAATATCAAAGATGCCTGGTGGCGGCGTATTGTGCGTGAACGAGATGACATAGTCGGACTGGACTCGAGTATCTTGATGCATCCGAAAGTCTGGGAAGCGAGTGGACATGTAACCAGTTTTTCCGACCCCCTGGTGGAATGTAAAAGCTGCCATTTAAGGTGGAAAGCCGATGATCTGAAAGAAAAAAGCTGTCCTTCTTGTGGTGGAGAACTGACAGAAGAACGCATGTTCAATACTATGTTCAAGACATTCGTCGGCCCGGTGGAAGATGCAGCAAGTGTGGTTTATTTAAGACCAGAGACGGCGCAGGGAATGTTCGTCGACTTTGAGAGTGTCAGTAATGCGATGAGGAAAAAGTTGCCTTTCGGTATTGCCCAACAAGGTAAAGCTTTCCGTAATGAAATTACCACCGGTAATTTCATCTTCCGTAGCCGGGAATTCGAGATAATGGAATTTGAGTTCTTCGTTAAGCCAGGTACTGATGACAAGTGGTTTGAGTACTGGGTTGAAGAGCGTAATAAATGGTATACGGAGCTTGGTATTAAAAAGGAACACCTTGGTCTATATCCTCACCCGAAGGAAAAACTGGCACATTACGCCCGAAGTGCGTGTGATATTACGTACCTTTTCCCACACGGATGGTCGGAGTTAGAAGGCATTGCCAACCGGCAGGCATACGACCTTACCCAACATGCCAAAGTTATTGGAAAGACCATTGAATACTTTGACGACGAGACCAAAGAACATTATGTACCGTTTGTTATCGAGCCATCAGTAGGCGCGGGCCGATGTTTTCTCGCATTTTTATGTGATGCTTACCGGGAAGAACCGGACAAGGATGAGATCAGGGTAGTACTCGGCTTGCATCCGGATATTGCTCCTATCAAGGCAGCCATCCTGCCGCTAAGTAAAAAGCCAAACCTGGCGGCACTATCCCGGCAGATATACAACGATATTCGCCCGGCCTTCATGACGATGTACGATGAGACCCAGTCTATCGGCCGCCGCTACCGCCGGCAGGACGAGATCGGTACACCATACTGCATCACGGTCGACTTCCAGTCACTGGAGGACAACCGGGTGACGGTGCGTGACCGCGACAGCATGAACCAGATAAGGATCCCTATCGCAACCCTGAAGCAGACTATAACCGCTAAACTGGCCGGCGAGGACTTCCTGAAAGTACCCGAAGGCGGGGAGAGGGTACAGGGAGTGGGAAAGGGATAAGAGATGAAACGGGGTATTCCAGAATACTTTGCCCTGGAGAAATATGGAATACTGCCCGGTGATATTGCTGCCCTGTTCCTGCACTGCAAGCCGGAGGATATCCACGAACGCGTCATCGTCACGCCGATGTGGAGTGAAGGAAACTTCATCAGCCCTGCCGAAAAAATTGAGACTGTGGTGGACCGTTATTTGTTTGACCTCACCTGCCACGGACGGAAAATCTCAGTGATACGGTCTGGTATGGGAGCTCCTGCTACCGGAGATGTCGTGCTCGCCTTGGGCTGTACCCCGTGCCGGCAAATCATCTTTACCGGTTCGTTCGGCGGATTGATGGAAAAGATTTCTATCGGTGATATGATGGTCGTCACCGAAGCAGTCAGCGGAGATGGTTATTCAACCTACCTGGGTCCGGAAGAATTATCATCTCAAAAGCTGTGTACTCCGGCAAAACCCGACCCTGAGTTGACTGATTTACTGGAACAGAATGCCGTGAAATACAACATCCACCAACTGACTTCTCTATACAAAGGGAGGATTTTTTCCGCCGATTCTATTCTCTGTGAATACCATCACCTGGAGATGATGACCGATAAATATGATTGCCTGGGCATAGAAATGGAGACAGCGGCGGTATTTAACACAGCTTCATTGGTAGGGATCCAAGCGGCGGCGATACTGATGGCTTCCGATGTCATCCCGGTAAAGAAAACCTTATTTTCAGGGCGTACGAAACAGGATAAAGAACGTTACTATGATAGTAGAGAGTCCTTGTTGAGTAAAATCATTCTGGAGACCCTTTCTGACGATCAATTACAATTATCTTCAGGGAACTCTTAAGATTTGAAACAGATTAAAGTCATCAGCCTCGACTTATTCGGTACCCTGGTGGATGTCAGTAGTATCAAGTACACGATATGGCGTGAATTCCTGAATGACAGGTATACCGAAAAACAGGCTGATGATTATTGGGACCGGGCGATAAAACTGGTATTCAAAAACTACGAAACACTCGCAATGAATACTAAACGGTACTTCCCGGCAAGGAGGAGTTTCGAGTTAGCTTATACCGAGTTATTCCATGAGATTGACCTTGATTATAGTCCCCGGAAAGCCGCTGATATGCTGGCCAAACACCATGCCTGCAGCAGGCCACATTCAGATGTGATTCCATTCTTTGAAGCAATATCTTCTTATACAGTTTGCCTGTCCAGCGATACGGATGATGACATGCTCGGGGCATTGACTTCTTTGTATCATTTCGACCATGTTTTTACCTCAGAAAAGCTGCGATGTTATAAAGCAAATATCGATGGCCGGTTTTTCTCGGTGGTCGTTGATTATTATAAAGTGAATCCAGAAGAGATCTTGCATATAGGTGACGGAAGACTGGAGATAGTAAGCGCACTAAAAGCTGGTTTAATGACATGCTGGTTGAACCGTGATGCCGCAAAATGGTCTCATGAGTTAAGCCGCATTATGAGGTTGAATCATTATTGGAAGCGATACCGATTGTGAAGGGAGATATCGAGTGGCATCACAGCCGATAATTAAGGTGTTGACCGGGGCAGGGACGGGTTCGCGCCGCAAGATGGCTGAAGTTATCAAACGGGGCGGGGTAACGGTCAATGGCCGGGTCATCGAAAGCTTTACCGAGTCGGTAGACACGCAAAAAGATATCATTACCGTCGACGGTAAGCGGATATCCACGCAGGCCGAACCCAACCTTTATCTGCTGATGAATAAGCCGCCCGGGATAGTAGCGACGACGAGTGACGAACGCGGGGAAAAAACAGTATTGGACGTCCTGCCGGAAAAATACCGGAACATCCGGCTGTATCCGGTCGGCCGGCTGGACAAAGATTCTACCGGGCTGGTGCTGCTGACGAATGACGGTGACCTGACCTACCGCCTGACACACCCCCGCTTTGAGCAGGAAAAAGAATACCTGGTACGTATCGCAGGAACGCTGGCTCCGGCAGACCTGTTGAACCTGGAACAGGGCATCGAACTCGATGACGGCCGGACCGCCCCGGCGGTGATCACTAAAGCGGAATCCCCTTTTAGTTATTCAGTAATCATCCATGAAGGCCGCAAACACCAGGTCCGCCGCATGTTTGCTGCCCAGGGCTATACGGTACTTGCCCTGAAGCGGGTGCGGCTGGGTAAACTGAAACTGGGTACCCTGGCAGAAGGCGGTGTACGCCCCCTTACACCCGGGGAAATCCTGCTGCTGAAAAAGTAATC
This sequence comes from uncultured Dehalococcoidales bacterium, assembly GCA_964606525.1. GTDB lineage: Bacteria > Chloroflexota > Dehalococcoidia > Dehalococcoidales > UBA2162 > JBBITI01. Next base: position 3,190 of record CAZSHH010000025.1, on the reverse strand, counting down.
GTCAGATACGCAGTACCATGCGGGCGATGAAAAAGTATAGCAGCAGCCCCCCTACGTCCATAATGGTGGTGATGAAGGGGGCGGACACCAGGGCCGGGTCAAGTTTCATCCAACGGAATAAAAACGGCAGCGCGCCACCGGCAATCGTGCCCATGATCGAGACGCCAATTACGGTGGTACCTACAGCAGCGGCAACATGGGGGTCCCGCCCGAGTACCAGTGCCCAGGCTGAAATGGCTATGCCCAGGATGATACCCAGGATGATGCCAATGGAGGATTCCCGGGCAATGGTGCCGGCGGCACGCCGCGGGTTAACTTCACCGGTCGCCATACCGCGGATAATGACTGTTGCTGATTGAGCACCAATGTTGCCGCCGGTACCGATAAGGAGGGGGATAAAGGCAGCCAGGATGACGATTTCACCGATCAATTTACTCTGTCCGGCAATGATCGCAGCGGTAGCCGTGTTTACCACGATCAACAATAACAGCCAGACCACGCGCTGCTTAACGACATTAAGGATCCTGGAAGTGAAATAACTCCTTTCCGTACCATGGACCGCGCCGAAGCGGTAGATGTCTTCGGTGGTTTCCTCTTCTACAACATCGGCGATATCATCCCAGGTTACAATACCAACCAAGCGCCCCTCGGTATCAACCACCGGCACCGCCAATAATTCGTTATCCAATAATATCCGGGATACGGCTTCCTGGTCGGTATCGGTCGACACACTTAAGGGGTTTGGCTTCATGATGTCCTCGATACGGGTACCGGGATCAGCGACGACTAATTCTTTGAGGGAGACGGTGCCTTTCAAGCGGCGGCCGCCGTCAATGACATATAGTTCGTAAATGGTCTCTTTCTCCACGGCCAGCTTGCGGATACGTTCGAAAGCCCGGCCAACGGTCATCTCGCTGCGCAGGTCAACAAATTCAGGGGTCATCAACCGGCCTGCCGTACCTTCACTGTAGCCTAATAAGTCCAGGGTTATGCGGCGGTCTTCGGGGGGCAGCAGCTGGATCAAGCGGCGGGCTACGATGGCCGGGACCTCTTCCAGTAATTCAGCCCGGTCGTCCGGCTGCATGGCTTCCAGCAGGGCGCGCGCTGTGCTGTCGGTAAATGACTTGACAAAGACCTGCTGTTCGCGGGCGTCGAACCAGTCGAAGACCTCGACCGCCATATTCTTCGGCAGCAGGCGGAAACCCATCACAGCTTTATCCGGGGGCACTTCTTCCAGCAACAGGGCGACCTGAGCCGGATCCATGGCGATTAGTTCCTGCCGAAGCGCTTTAAATTCCTTATTATCGATCATGCGGATATAGGTATTATTATCCATGGATGCTTTCTCTAACGGAATTCTTCGTTCAGTTACGGCCGACCAATCATTATGTACCCCGCATACGGTTTTTTCAACTGAAGATCAAGTTGTACAACTCATAGGTTATGAAAACAACCTGAAGCTAAATTACTGATTTTGAAGAAACAACCTCAGGCACGATTTATGCCTAAATACGAATATCGAATATCGAAACCCGAAACAAATCATAAATTCCAAATCCAGAATATAAAAAATATCCGGATGAAGCCAATTATGGTTCGCCGACCGTACTACCATTTCGGACCAGCTCGATTAATCCGGGGGTTCGTCGCCGTAAAGCCGGGCAAAGAAACGGTCCGGGGGTTCGGGAGGGGCGCCGGGTTTCAGGCAAGCAGCGCGATGGGCCATGCGGTTAGTCTGTGACATGCGGACCAGGAGGCGGGAATACTGAAGGAAGTGCCGGTCGCTGAGAGCGGGATGCCGCAGGTGATTGATCAGGATACTACGAATCATGTCGATCTCCGGGTCGAGATTCACCGGAGAACCAGAAGACTGGAAGCGGTAGATCAAACCGGAATTTGACATAGATGGTGAATTATCGGGTAAGAGACAACCGGGGTTTTGTTTCTTTCTGGACATGGGATACCTCCTTAACTCAAACTTATTACGCTAAAAACATCCGTTTCGACCAGAAGTTCCAATATAATAGTACATGAGTTCTTGGTTTGTCAAGTGCCGCCCACCATCCCGGCCGGTAGTCATGAGTTCCATTCTATTTTTTTCATATCGTTCCATGAACACTCCGCCACTTGAATTATGGATTTTTTGTCCTTCGGAGTAACATTTTCAAATAGCGTAATTAGCAACTTCGTTTTTTCCTTTTTCCATTTACCAACAACCTTCCCTTTCAGAAGAATTGAAGGCATGACAATTCCGGCGAGGTTGAAAACACCGCGCAGATGCTCTGGGGGCAGATATATACTTTCAGATTTCTGATAACCGAGCATCAGTTGGTCAAATCCAGCGAGAAAAATACAGTGAGGAATGTCAGGGTAATCACTTTGTAGTGCACCGAGATAATAATAGTCCTTGCCGTTTATCAGCACGTTGGATAGAGGCAATTTCTTCATCAGTTTTTTGGTATATGTTTGTGTCCATCCGAAATAATACGCAATGTCTTTAACAGTGGCCGGAGCAAAATGCGTAAAGTAGCGTCTGGCTTGTTCAATCAACGCTTGGTCTTGCTCCATAGGTGTATATGGAGGACAAATCATAAACTCTTTCTTTTCTTGAACTTTATAGCAAAGGAATCCTCTCTCGCACAAAGGGCGCAGCAGTCCACCCCACTGATTAAAGATAGAGCCAACTTCAATCTCCGTAATTCCTGTTGAGTAACATTCTTGCTTGAGGTCTTTTCTTGTGGTTACGCCATTCGATACTTTGTCTACAATAAATCGGGCAATATGTTCAAGCCTGTCCGGACTCATCCTGCATTCATTGCGTATCCAATCAACGAAGAAGTTTTTCAGATTCCAATTATGGCTCAGGTATGGATTGCCTTCGTCCTGATACTTGAATACCGGCAAATCTTCCTGGTTGAACACATGAACGGTGTTGCGAATTGTCCAGTTTTTAACAAGGTTGTTTCCATAATAGTCCTTTTCTATACTTTCGTTACAACGGATTCTAAGTGAATGTTCAACATTTACCGTAAACTGAGCTTGAATACCGTTTAAGTCATGGCACACGGTATGCTTATCCGCCTTATCAGTCAAATGCTGCCGGTATAATTGAATCTGTTTTAATTCATCAGATGTATATAGCATTGTATTTTTTCGACTCACCGTCTATGATTTTGCTTTTAGTGATAAC
>CAZSHH010000024.1:0-32184 GCA_964606525.1 uncultured Dehalococcoidales bacterium | reverse complement strand
AATTCCATCATGTAATTACATCCAAGATAATAAACATTATATAGAATACGAAAAACGGCGTAAAGAAAAGACTCACTGACAATTATGACGACATTATTAATCTTTTCCAGTCGCCAATGACGAATCGACTCGGGTTTTGGTACAATTAATGTAATCGGTATGTGGAGGAAATGATGACTGAGAACACTCAGAAAAAAGTGGTGGTATATACTACCAATACTTGACCATGGTGTCACCGGGCGAAAGAGTATCTTTCGCGTAAAGGGATCGCCTTTACCGAATACGATGTAATGAGTGACCGTGAAAAAGCCAAAGAACTGGTACAGAAATCAGGGCAAATGGCAGTGCCGGTAATAACGGTTGACGATGTTGTAGTGGTTGGCTTTAATCAAGCCAAGCTAGACGAATTATTGAAAAACTAAAAACTATCTGCAGCTAATATATGTGATATGTGGAGTTGATTCTCATCAACTCCACATATATTCCACCTTATTTGTCAGAGAGATATTTTTCTGGTTCTTTATCGAAAGCCCGCTTACATCCCGGAGCACAAAAGTAGTATTTTTTCCCTTTGTATGTAGAAGTTGCCGGTGCTTTTTTTTCATCTACCTGCATCTTGCATACCGGATCAATAGCCATGATCGACCTCCCTTTTTCTATTTATTATAGCTGGACCGGTTTAAACCGCCTTAACCGTAATGAATTGCTGACGACGGTGACTGAACTCGCCGCCATGGCGGCAGCGGCTAACATGGGATTGAGGAATCCATAATCCCCCAGAATAAATCGTAGTGATGCTGGAACACCGATGTTTTGAAAAACAAGAAAAAGAATACCGGCAGCGACTGGTATCAGGACCACATTATAAGCAAAAGCCCAGAACAGATTTTGTTTGATGGTTCTCATAGTCCGTTTACTCAGGAAAATGGCGGTAACAATGTTTACTAGCTCTCCGCCGATCAAGGTAATATCGGCCGTCTCAATGGCGATATCGGTTCCGGTACCTATCGCAATTCCAATATCTGCCTGGGCTAGAGCTGGGGCATCGTTGATACCATCGCCAACCATAGCTACTATTCTGCCCTGCTGTTGTAGATTCTTAACTTCGGCGGCTTTATTTTCAGGTAACACTCCAGCCATGACACGGTCGATACCAATTTCGGCGGCGATAGCTTTAGCAGTTTGCGGATTATCACCGGTGATCATACCAACTTCAATACCCATCCGGTGTAGCGCAACTATGGTTTTCCGGGCATCAGGTTTCAAGGTGTCAGCAACCGCCATCAATCCTGCAACCTTGTCCCCGATGAGGATAAACATAGGAGTCTTACCTTTTTCGGCCAATGTGTTTGCCTGGTTGTCCAGTAGACGGAGGTCGAACCCAAGTTGAGTTAGTAGGCCTCTGTTCCCCAGAACCACCTTTTTATTCGCGATATGGGCTTCTACTCCCTGACCGGGGAGAGCCTTAAAATCGTCCGCAGGCAGTAGGTCGATTGATTTATCCCTGGCTGCCTGGACCACAGCTTCACCGAGAGGATGTTCGGACCCGTATTCAACGGAGGCGGCAAATCTCAAAATTTCATCTTCAGAATACGGTGGTATCGTAATGATATCAGTAACCTTCGGTTTGCCGAAAGTCAAAGTCCCGGTTTTATCAACAAGGACAGTATTGATCCGGTGGGCTTTTTCCAGGGTCTCCGCATTCCGGATAAGTATTCCGTAGGTAGCCCCTTTACCAGTGCCTACAATAATTCCGGTTGGGGTTGCTAATCCCAGGGCACATGGACAGGCGATGATGAGAACGGCGATAAAGTTGAGTAAGGCATATGTTAATGACGGTGCCGGGCCGAAGAAGAACCATATCAGAAATGTTAGTGTGGCGATAATAATGACGATAGGCACGAAATAACTGGCAACGATATCGGCAAAGCGTTGTATGGGCGCTTTACTGCCCTGGGCTTCCTCTACCAGCTTGATGATCCGGGCAAGCATGGTATCTTTGCCCACTTTCATAGCTTCAAACTGGAAGGTGCCGGTCTTATTCATCGTAGCACCGATCACTGTCTGCCCGATATTTTTTTCGACAGGAAGGCTTTCTCCCGTTATCATTGATTCATCGACACTGGAATGTCCCTGGCGGATGACGCCGTCGACGGGAATTCTCTCTCCGGGACGTACCATCAAAAGGTCGCCTGGTTGTACATCGTCCACCGGAACCTCGGTTTCTCGGCCGTCACGAACCAGGTGGGCGGTTTCGGGCTGCATACTCACTAATTTCTTTATCGCCTCGGATGTTTGGCCTTTCGCACGAGCCTCCAGGTAACGTCCCAGCAATATCAAGGTTATTATTGCTGTAGAAGTATCGAAATAAAGGTGAGGCATCGTAGTGCCAATCGTGAATAACCCGGGGAGGGCTACGGCAATAATACTATATATATATGCCGCAGATGTGCCGACGGCAATTAAGGTATTCATATCTGCGGTGCGGTGCTTTAGTGCTCCCCACATGCCGCGGTAAAAACGCCAACCTGCCCAGAATTGAACGGGTGTTGCCAGGGCCCATTGGAGATAATTACTCCCGGGGAATGGTGGAGTTAAGCTCAAACCCATTACAAGGATCGCCACCACGGCTGCAAAAATCAGGTGCATCTTCAGATTTCCAGTTTCACTTCCGGTATCGGAAGCGCTACTGCCAATAGTGGTAATTTCCGGCAGAAGATCGTAACCGGCATCTCGCACCGCCCGCCTGAGTTCACTAAAAGAGACGGTATCAAGGTATTCGACAGTGACTTTTTCAGAGGCCAGGTTGACAGCCACAGAGATGACTCCAGGGACGGTAGAAAGAGCATTTTCAACTCGTGATACGCAGCTGGCACACGTCATGCCGGTAACCGGGAATATTGACTTCCGGGAGGCGACTTCATACCCCAGTTCGGTGATGACATCTTTGATTTTTGTAAGGCCAACTATTTCCGGGTCGTATACCAATACGGCACTCTCGGTAGCCAAATTTACCTGACCGAGAGAAATACCCGGAGTTTCCTTAAGCCCTTTCTCTATAGTTTGGGCGCATACGGCACAAGACATGCCCCGGATAGGGACACTTATGCGTTTAGAACGACCTTTACCCATATACTACTGAAATCTCCGCTGCACGCGTATTTTATAATTGCAATTTGATTATAACATCGCTGAAATAAACAAATAGGATAAAAGTCACGTTGGCGAATAGGATAAATGAATATTCAAATATTGAAGTATTGGCTTCTTAGATTCAGATTGCTGTCGTTATAGACTCTAAATCAGGGTATCTTATTCTTGACAACTGCAGAGTTATTATGTTATAAGGTGCGTGTTATTTTTTTAATCTCGTTGGTTCAAAGGCGATGCCTGAACAGCGGATTGGTAGTGTTGCCAGGGACGTATTAAAACAAGGACCAAGTAAATAATCCCGAAAAAGAGTATTTAACGATATCACTTTCGCGGGTAAAGTACATAAGGTGTACACAATATAAAAAGTATATAGTAATGAAGGGCAAGCCAGTATCAGGTTAACAAGGTGGTGTTGACCGGGAAAGGGAAGGGGTTTACAATACAAACCGGAATGCTGGTGATAGCCTGAATAAAGAGAGGTGAACGACCATCGCAGAGAAAATTCTGGACGTTAAGAATCTAAGGACCTACTTCTATGTACAGGACGGAGAACTCAGAGCAGTCGATGGGTTAACGTACGACATCGAAAAGGGTGAATGCGTTGCACTGGTCGGCGAAAGTGCTTGTGGGAAGAGTGTCAGCGCTCTATCTATCATGAGATTGATTCCGTATCCTCCCGGCATCATCGTTGGTGGTGAAGTTAACTTCGACGGTAAGGACCTGCTTAAAATCACCGAAGAAGAAATGCGCCATATACGGGGAAATCGGATCGCCATGGTTTTCCAGGAACCTACCACTTCGCTTAACCCGGTACTGACGATAAGCCGCCAACTCTCTGAGTCGCTACAACTGCACCGGGGAATCGACCTGAAAACGGCTAACGAAGAAGCGGCAAAACTGCTGAAACTCGTCGGCATACCGGACTCAGAAAGAAGAGTGAATGACTATCCCCATCAATTCAGCGGCGGAATGCAGCAACGTATCATGATTGCCATGGCATTAAGCTGTAATCCCGCACTTCTTATCGCTGATGAACCTACCACCTCGGTTGATGTTACAGTTCAAGCCCAGCTCCTGGAAGTGATCAACAACCTCAGAACGCAGTTTGGCACGGCAGTGATTATCATCACCCATAACCTGGGGGTAGTAGCCCGCTATGCAGACAGTGTCAATGTAATGTATGCCGGCCGTTTAATGGAAACAGGCCCAACAGATGCCATATACAATGCTCCAAAGCATCCTTATACCGTAGGTTTGATCGCCTCGGTACCGCGGCTCGACCTTCCCAGAAAGCGGGATTTGAGTGTTATCGATGGCCTCCCGCCAAATCTTGCTAAATTACCTAAAACAATGTGCCCCTTCAGCCCTCGCTGTAAACTGGCTGTTGCCAAATGCCGGGAACAACGGCCGGAACTTGAAGAGGTTGGGAAAGAGCATTTTTCCGCCTGTTTCAGAATTAAGGATGTACATCAACTAACGGAGGCCGGATAATGGCACAGACAGATAGCAATATCTTGATAAAAGTAGAAAATTTAAAGATGTATTTCCCCGTTTTAGCGGGGGTATTCAGGTCTAAAGTAGCCGATGTCAAAGCCGTGGATGATGTCAGTTTCTATATCAAAAAAGGCGAGACATTGGGTTTGGTAGGTGAGAGTGGTTGTGGGAAGACAACCACCGGCCGCTCCATCTTACAGCTGTATAAAGTCACCGCAGGAACAATTGATTTTGAAGGTAACGACCTGACGAAGTTGAAAGGTGAGAGCATGCGCCGCATGCGCCGAAACATGCAGTTGATCTTCCAGGACCCCTACGCATCACTCGATCCGAGAATGACCGCCGGCGATATCATCGGCGAACCATTGCTTGTTCATAATATGGTGAATAAAGCGGGCTATGCTGAACAGGTCAATGAATTACTGAGTATGGTCGAACTTGAACCAAGGATGTCGGTTCGTTATCCGCATGAGTTCAGCGGCGGCCAACGGCAGCGTTTAGGGATTGCCCGTGCCCTGGCAGTACGGCCAAAGTTCATCGTATGCGATGAACCGGTATCTGCTCTTGACGTTTCCATTCAAGCACAGATCATTAAACTACTGATGAGACTGAAAGATGAATTTAACCTGACCTATCTTTTTATTGCCCACGATCTTTCTGTTGTAAGGCACATAAGTGACCGTGTTGGCGTCATGTACCTGGGTAAGATAATGGAAATTACCCGAAGCGATGAATTGTATGATCATCCGCTTCACCCATATACCCAAGCTTTACTTTCGGCTGTACCGATCCCATCTCCCCAGGTCGATCGGCAGCGGAAACGCATCCTGCTTACCGGCGATGTTCCCAGCCCTGTAAATCCGCCGAAAGGTTGCCACTTTAACCCGAGATGCCATTTGGCTAATGATATTTGCCGGGAGCAGACTCCGGAACTCATTGATGTTGGTGGTGAACACTGGGTAGCCTGTCATCGTGTAAACGGCAGATAGAGTATCTTCGCAATTATGCGGTTTCCTCCGGTATATTCCCTACCGTGGGTAAACCGCGTCTTGTAAAAGACGGCTTTAGGTAAATATGGACAGGTTTGGTAGAAGATAAAACCGGTCGGAAGCTGGTTTGATTTTAACTAGTCATTTGGATAGTAAAATGTCCCAAACAAATAAAGAGAAAAGAAAAGAAACGCCTAAAGTTAGGCCTAAACCTGTACGATCAAGGCGAAATCTAAAATATATACCGTATATCATTGCCTCGGTAATCATTGCCGCGGTTATCGTATTGGTTGGTATTGCTTTTTATCAGCAATATGTTGCCCCTTTCCAACAGACCGTGATGACGATAGATAGTAAAACGGTTATCAAGATGCGGTATTTTCTCGATAGAGCAAAATTAGCTGGGACCGGCGGCTTGGCGACGATGACAAATTTGAACAACGAACAGATTTTAAAACTTGCTGAAGAAAAGTATGGAATCAGTGTTTCTGAAACAGATATTGATAATGCATTAAGAAGTGATGCCGCTGGTGGTGACAATACGACGATCACCGATATCGAGTTTAATGAATGGTACCGCCAGCTGCTGAATGAACGGCGTGTCTCAGATTCCTTATACCGGGAATTAGTGGCCGCACAAATAAGAGAAGCCAAATTTAGAGAATACATTAACAACAATATCTCTTCAACAAGAGAACATGCCCATGTGTATGCAATCTTTCAGGGTACTTACGATGAAGCATTAGCCGTTAAAGAGAGGATCGATAATGGAGAAGATTTCCAAACCCTGGCCCGTACGATTTCTATCGATCCGACTACCGGTGAAAAAGGCGGTGAATTGGACTGGCTGCCCAGAGGAGTATATTTTTATAACATGGATCCCTTTAGCCTCGAAGTAGGGAAAACCAGTGATGTCCTGGCCGTGGTGGAAGATATTACCTCCGAAGCAGGCGCGTCAGCTTATTATGTTATGATGGTAATGGAAATAGCGGACCGGGAAATAATCGACGGTTATTTAACGGAAGTCCAGACTTATGATTATCAGCAGTGGTTAACTAGTGAAACAAAAACGCATACAATCAAATGGAACTACAATTCAGAGATAGATGCCTGGGTTAGCTGGCAGTTAGCCAAATCTAGTCCATCTTCTACCGGGGCTGTTGGTGGTTAAAAATGATTGAAGTCCAGAATTTAACAAAATATTACGGGAAGCGTCTGGCTGTCGACGATATCAGTTTTAAAATAGAAAGAGGTGAAATCGTCGGCTTCCTGGGTCCCAATGCCGCAGGAAAAACAACCACGATGCGGATGATCACCGGCTACCTGGCACCGACCAGAGGAACGATTAAGATTGCCGGTTATGATGTACTGACCAATTCCCTGGAAGCCCGCCGCCATATCGGTTATCTCCCTGAAGCAGTTCCTTTATATACCGATATGTCCATTCAATCGTACCTGGATTATATGGCCCGGCTGCGGGGAATGCCGCGTAATGAGATTAAAGAAAAAGTGGATAATGTAATAGAACGGTGTCATCTTGAAGAATATGCGGACGTTTTGATCAGTAAGCTTTCAAAGGGCTTTCGGCAGAGGGTAGGAATAGCCCAGGCGATAATTCATGAACCGGAAGTATTGATTTTCGATGAACCGACTATTGGTATCGACCCTATCCAAATAGCTTCGACGAGACAGCTTATCCGGGAACTCGGTCAGGCGCATACCGTGCTCATTTCAACCCATATTCTCCCTGAAGTGAGTGTGATATGCCAACGGGCAATCATCATCGACCACGGTAATATCGTCGCTGAAGATAAAATCGAAAACCTGACTACGATGATAACCGGTTCGAAACGGATCCGCCTTGAAGTGGAAGGGCCGACGAAGAAGATTTCCGAAAGATTACATGCGATCAAAGGCGTAAAGAGAGTCATTTATCAAGACTCCAGATTCATCGTCGAATATCCGGCGGACCAGGACTTGCGAAGTAAGATCAGTGAAGCGATAGTTCAGGGTGGTTTTACATTACTATCATCTGAGTCCGTGGATATGAGCCTGGAGGAGATATTCCTCAAACTGACCATGAAAGAGGACGTCCAGGAGCAGGACGATGAATAACATAATAACCATATGTACCAAGGAGTTTAAATCCTACCTGACATCACCGATGGCATACATTATTACCGCTGCCTTCTTATTAGGTACCGGCTTCTTCTTTGCTTTACCTCCGGAAACCTCGGCTGCATATGCAGAGACAAGTATGCGGGGAGTATTCGCCAATACATTCTATATCGTCATTGTGTTGCTGTTGATGGCTTTATTAACAATGCGCCTGATATCCGAAGAGAAGAAGCTGGGTACGATCGAATTAATAATGACGGCACCGATCAGAGACAGCGAGTTGATTATTGGAAAATATCTGGGCAGCGTCGGCTTGATGCTGATGATGTTATTTTTTACGATTTATTATCCCATAATGCTGTTCGTTTTTGGCGACCCCGACCCCGGACCGATATTCGGGGGATACCTGGGATTGTTTCTACTGTGCAGTTTAGCCCTGGCTGTCGGTATTTTCACTTCATCACTAACTTCAAATCAGCTGATCGCTGCGGTGGTTGCCGGGGCGATTTTACTTGCCCTATGGTTTTTGAATGCATTTGCCACTATCATGCCGGCCTCAATCGCCAATGTGATCAGTTATTTTTCCCCAGCCAGTTACATTCCGGACTTCTATCGAGGAGTAATTGATACCAGGGGTATCATTTATTTTATCAGTGCAACTGCTTTATTCCTGTTCCTGGCGGTACGATCACTTGAAAACAGTAGGTGGAATTAGATGCGGAGCAATCAAGAGTCAAATACCAACACCCGTATCCTGGCAATCCTGGGTGTCATTGTCCTCCTTGTTGGTTTAGTGGTCATGCTGCTGCTGCCGGATATAAAACTGGCAGCCTGGGGTGTGATGGTTTTGGGAGTATTGCTGCTGGTGGCAGCACTGGTTCTTGATTTTCGAAAGGTTAAAGGGGCATTGACGGGGCGCCGGGGCCGTTTCGGTGCCGGTACAACATTGATGGCTTCGCTTTTCCTGGGGATCACTTTACTAATTAACGGCATCAGTGTTAGTGCCTATCAAAGGTTTGATATCACAAAACTAGCCCGCTTTACCCTGACCGAACAAACCAAGGATGTCCTGAAGAAACTGGATAAACCGGTACAAGCATTATGTTTCTTTGTTACGGCGAAAGATACATATGGCATCGCAACATATGCCGAGAACCTGATAAACGAATATAAAAACTATTCTGATATGTTGACATATAAGGTAATCGACCCGGATGAAAGCCCGGAAACAGCCCGGAAATATGGTGTATTTCAATATCAGTCCGTTGTTTTTGAAAGCGGCGATAGTAAACGGATGATCTATCCGTCTCAGATAATGTCATTCGATAGTGAAGGCAATGTACAATCAATAGAAGCGGAACACGCCTTCACCAGTGCTTTACTGGAAGTGACCGGAACTGCCCAGAAAAGTATATATTTTCTAACCGGGCATGGTGAGGCCAGCCTGACCGGAACCTACAGTTATGTATTAAACGGTCTGAAAGACGACCTGTATAAAGTTAACGAACTTGATCTGATGTCGTTCTCCATCATTCCCGAAGACTGTGCGGTACTGGTGATCGCTTCACCGCGGACACCATTGACGGACGCTGAAGTTGAAGCTATCAATAATTACCTGGCAGACGGCGGCCAGGCATTGATCATGGCTGATCCCGGCTTCCCGGAACAACTGAATCAAATCCTGACACGTTGGGGATTGAAATTCGATAACGGGACGGTAATCGACCGGGTTTCTTCTCTGGGATCCAGAAGTGATATCCCGCGGGTATTAGGCGGTAATAACTACTTTTATACGATTGGATTAAGCCTTATCTCCTACTTCCCAGGATCAGTCGGTGTTTCCTACACTTCGGAGGATACCGCAACACCGTGGCCGACATTGGTGGCAACAAGTTCGGCCAGCTTTCTGGATACGGATTTTGTTAATTTAGAGAGTTCCACATATAGCGAAGAAAAAGGCGATATTTTAGGTCCGATTTCGATTGGCATGCTGGTGGATGGTGCCCTGACGGATAATCAGGATAAATGGACGCGTATCATTGCTCTCGGTGATTCCGACTTCGTTTCCAATGAACACTATGGCCAGGTTAATAACAGCGATTTACTGCTGAATTGTATTAGTTGGCTGGCGGATGAGACAAAACTCATCTCCATCCGGCGGGCAGTGTTGCCCTACCGCCGTCTGGTAGTAAATGACGACCAGTCGAAGTTTATTACCTATTCAAGCTTGATGATACCGCCTATCATCGTCCTGCTAATTGGTGGGATCATCTGGTGGTACCGCCGGACTTAACCGGGAAAGACTACATTGAAAACAAGAAATATCATAATTCTATTACTGGTGCTGTTGGTTTTGGGAGGGATTTTTTATATTATTTCGCGTCCCAAACCAGGTACTCCGGTACAGCCTACGGAATTTGTATGGTTGATCGAAGAAGATGAGATTGACCATATCACCATTACTTTACTCAGAGAGAACCCGGTACTGAGTCAGTCATTCATCCGGATAAAACAAGATGACAAATTCCCCTGGTTCTTCGATGACGAAGCCCGTACCCCGGTAAATTCGGCCAGGTGGGGGGGCGGTATCCCCTTACTTCTCAGCGGCCCAGGAGCTGACCGGGTTATTAGCTATAACAGTTCCTTCGACAAACTAACTGAATATGGATTAACGTCACCCAAAATGACGATCGACCTTGTCTTGTCCGATAGCCGGACAATGAAAATAGATGTGGGAGATAAAACCCCGAACGGCAATTATTATTACATAAAAGCACCGGATTCAAATGCCGTCGCCTTAGTCGATTATACCTGGTATGATGTCCTGGCAAAGCTGGTTACCGAACCACCATATGCTACTACTGAAGCAATTAAGTAAGCATCCCGGCTGCTTCAGTTATTCATGTATTTTACGGACGTAAAGATGTATTTCAGTCCCTTTTTCTTCTATCCCTAGAAATTCGTGCCCGGTCGTCTTGCACCAGGCAGGGATATCCGCTTTGATCCCTTTATCGTCGGCGATGATTTCCAAAATGTCACCAACTTTTAATTTTTTTATCTGCAGGGCGGTCTTTGCAATCGGCATCGGGCAATATAGCCCCACACAATCCATCGTGCTGTCAACGTCCAATTTGTACCTTCTTTTAAATAAAAACGGTGCTCTCAGCACTATTTCTATTTATGGATCTTTTTTCCGCAGTGAGGACAGGATGCAGCTTTCTGGGAAACCGGTTTCCCGCATTCGGGACAATTTTGCAGCTTGACGCCGCAACCCTGGCACCATGGTAGCTTTGCTTCCTGGACTTCCTGGTCGCAATAAGGACAATGCGGTGTTTTCGCAGTTTTATCAGTTGCAGTATTAGTTTTCACCATCAGTGATCTGACCCTCCTGGCTATTTCCCTTTTTTATGCTTGCTGAGAAAATTTTCAATTGCTTTATGCAGTGCCTGGGCACCGAGATTTGAACAATGGAATTTCTGTTTAGGCAATCCTTCCAGTTCGTCAGCCACCGTCTGGGGTGTTATTTTCATGGCTTCGTCGAGGGTTTTCCCCATTGCCATCTCACTGACCATACTCGAGACCGCGATAGCGGCGCCGCATCCGAAGGTTTTATATTTGATATCTGCAAGGCGGTTGTCTTTTACTTTGATATAAAAAGACATCATGTCGCCGCAAACAGGATTTCCGACTTCCCCAACCCCATCTGCGTTCTCAATTTCTCCAACATTGCGGGGATGCATGAAATGGTCCATCACTTTTTCACTGTAAACTGGCATCTTTATTCTCCCTTGGTTTTTTTCAGGTATTTTGAGTACAGGGGCGACATCTGGCGCAGGCGGTCTACGATGGGCGGTAGAGTCTGGCTGACATAATCTATATCTTCATTGGTATTACCGATGCCCAGGCTCATTAAAAGTGAACCTTGAGCTACGGCATGAGTCAAGCCCATCGCGATTAGGACATGAGAAGCCTTTAAAGCCCTTGAAGTACAAGCTGAACCGCTGGTTACTGCAATGCCCTGACTGCTGAGGAGCATCAACATTGCTTCGCCTTCGATGAATTCAACGCACATACTGACGTGTCCGGGCAAGCGCTTGGTAGGATGGCCGGTAATGATTACTCGTTCGATTTTAGACGGTATGTCGGCCAACAAGCGGTTCCTCAAGGATTCCAGGTGAGATATTCTCCCGGATAGATTGGCCTTGGCTGATTCGGCAGCTTTGCCCAGGCCGACAATCGCAGGGACATTTTCTGTACCGGGACGCCGTCCGCCTTCTTGAACACCACCATCCATCAGGGGAATTATTCTCACTCCACGCCTTACCCAGAGCGCTGCAGCGCCTTTTGGACCATAAAACTGGTTCCCCGCAAAGCTGAGAGCATCGATTCCCAGTTCTTGAACATTCACTGGGATATTACCTACCGCAGCCACACTGTCAGTGTGAAATAGAACTTTACGTTTTTTGGTTATTTGAGCGATTTCTTTGATCGGCTCGATCGTACCTACTTCGGAACTGGCATGAATAATTGATACCAGGACTGTATCGTCACGGAGATTTTTTTCTATATCTTTCGGGTTCACCATGCCTTTTTTATCAACCGGCACCAGAGTGACCTCAAAGCCCCATTTTTCCAGGGTTTTTGCGGAATTTAACACGGAAAAATGTTCGATAGCAGAGACGATAATATGTTTACCTTTAGATTGTTGTGCCAGGGCTAGACCTTTTACGGCCAAGTTGTTACTTTCAGTCCCGCTCGAAGTAAAAATGATATCTTCGGCTTCTGCCCCGATCAGATCGGCCACTTGGGTGCGGGCGTTCTCGATCCCTTCACGTGCGGCATCTCCCCAATCATGCATACATGATGGATTGCCGTATAACTTATCAAGGTAGGGCAGCATCGCTTCACGGACTTCGGGAAGGAGTGGATTTGATGAAGTATGGTCCAGATATACCTGTTTCATACGATCTCCTGTATGTGAGAGGGTTATTAACTTGTCTTTCGAGTATATATCATAACATGTTTTTATAGATGTGATGTTGGTCACAATGATCGCACATGTATATGTTACAAAAGGTAAATATAGCGATATCAGGTGCTTGTTAAGTGTGATAGAATTATTATGCGTAATGTGGCGTCTAACCAAGTTGGACGCGAATTGAGGTCTGCTAATGGCCATGATATCGGAAAACCAAGTAATTTCAGACCAGGGAAATATCGAGACGGTCGTCTGGGATAATCTAGTTTGGACGAATATCACCAAACCAACGACTAAAGAAATGGATTATCTGGCGAAAAATTTTCCATTTCACCCCTTAGACCTCGACGACTGCCTGAGCCGCAAGCAGCGTCCAAAACTGGATGAGTATAAAGATTATCTGTTTTTTATTTTTCACTACTCCGTGTATAACCGGGAAACCAGGATTAGTTCGCACGACCAGGTAGCTGTATTTATCGGCGAGAAGTATCTGGTAACCGTTCACAGCGGCGGCCTTAAAGCCATCGGTAAATTATTCCGGGAATGCCAGATCGATGAAGAGACGAGGCAGAATAATTTTCAATTTGGCTCTGGTTTCTTACTGTATCGGATTCTTGACCGGTCAATCGATGCTTACTTCCCGATCCTCGATAAGATCCTGAGTTGGACCGAAGAGGTCGAGGATCGGGTATTCGATGAGAATGAGGAAGTCGCAAAAGAGTTGTCCATACTGAGACGGGACGTAATCACCCAACGCCGTATTATGTTCCCCTCGCGTCAGGTAATCATCGAACTTGAGCCCAAGTTGAAAAAATTCACGAAAATGGATATCACGGTTTATTACGGTGACCTGATGGACCATTTCAATAAGATCTGCGATACCTTGGATGAAGCCCGGGAAATCATCGATGTATATAAAGATACTGACTTTATCCTTGGTACCGACCGTATGAACAGTATGATGCGGATGTTGACGATACTATCCACGATAATATTACCCTTCCTCGTGGTATCGAGCATTTATGGGATGAATATCCTGCTGCCGGGAGGGAATACTGAGGGCGGTAATTGGCTCACTTTCCTGGCCTTGATCGTGATTATGTGTGCCATCTCGGTCAGCATGTTGATATATTTCCGTAAAAAACGCTGGATATAGCATGAAAATATCCCAACGCCTGGTTATCGTTACGGCTTTATTTATTACCTGCCTGATCACAGCTAATGTCATTACCACAAAACTCATCGGATTAGGTTTTCTGGTAATTCCGGCAGCAATAATCGTCTTTCCCTTATCATATATTATCGGTGATATCTTAACCGAGGTATATGGTTTTATGACAGCCCGGCGTGTGATATGGTTAGGATTCCTGTGCAACCTGGTTTTTGTTTTTTTTGTCTGGCTCGGGCAAATATTACCGGCAGCATCGTTCTGGGAAAACCAACAGGCCTATGTCAGCATTCTTGGGACGGCGCCGCGCATACTACTGGCTTCTTTCCTGGGCTATTTGGTTGGGGAGTTTTCCAATTCCATCGTGTTGTCAAAGTTGAAGGTGCTTACGCAAGGCCGGTGGTTATGGATACGTACGATCGGTTCCACGATAGTGGGACAGGGCCTTGATACGGCAATATTCTTGACGGTAGCTTTCGTGGGCACAACTTCTTTTATACCAATGATGATTATTTACCACTGGTCTGCAAAAGTGCTGATTGAAATCGTAGCAACACCTGTCACTTATATCTTGGTTGGCTGGCTGAAAAAAGCTGAAGCTATTGATCATTACGACACCAAGATCAGTTTTAATCCGTTCTCTGTTAAAGCTGACTAAAACAGCCTGCCGGAACAAAGGAAAATGCGGAGTGGTAAACCGGGTACAAAGTTGTTTTCGGGCTATCGGCGGCATACTGGCATTTTCCCTGGATACAGATACAGGAACGTAAATACTACTCTCCATAACCTGTGCAGGTCAGTAACATGAGATTCATAGTTGATACCAATGCCGGGAAATTAGCTAGACGGTTGAGGATGTTGGGTTATGATGCAGTATTCTTTAATGGTAGAGATGATGCCGAGATTGTTTCTCAAGCCTTAAAAGAGAACCGTATTTTACTGACTAGAGATACACATTTAATGGAATGGGGCGTGATACGGGACGGCCGGGTGAGGACCTTGCTGATACAAAGTGATATTCCCGACCTGCAAGTATCACAGGTTATCAGGGAACTGGACATCAACGAATTCCCGGAACCTTTAACAATCTGCCTGGAATGTAATTATCCTCTGATTTCAGCCAATAAAACGGAAATTACCGATATCATCCCGCGATATGTCATGCAGACACAGGAAGAGTTCAAATCTTGTCCGGTTTGCCGCCGGATATACTGGCGTGGGACTCATTGGCATATCATGAAAAAAAGGATCGAAGATCTGAAGCACGGCTCGTCGTAGAATCTGATATAATTGACCACTGGTTCACATGCTGTTAGACTCAAGCATATTATTGTGTTTCTTCAAGAAAAATGGCAATTGATTAAAAAGCGACCGGTCTTATGAAAATATTAACCACTACACAGATGAGACAGGCTGAACAAAAATGTACCGCTGCGGGAACAACAACGGCAATTTTAATGGAGAACGCCGGCCGGGCAGTTGCCGAGACGATCAAATATGAGGTTAAAACCTCCGGTATTAACATCCTGATATTAGTCGGTCCCGGGAATAATGGAGGGGATGGATTGGTTGCAGGACGGTATTTACGTACTTACGGCTTCGGAGTAACGATCTACAGTATGGGAAACCGCCCTGAATCAGACGTGAATTTGGCCCTTGCACGGGATCATGGCCTTGCCGTGAACGATGTAAACCGTGTCAGTATCAATAAGTTCGAAGAAGACTTATCCAAATCCGGTGTGGTACTGGATGCGTTATTAGGTACCGGCAAGAACCGCCCGATCACCGGGAAATTAGGAGAAATCTTAAGTACTGTGATGGAAGCGAGGAAACGGCGTTCGGACTTAAAAATTATCAGTCTGGACCTTCCGTCTGGACTGGATGCCGATACCGGGTTGGTAGATTCGGCATGTTTATATGCGGATGAAACGATCACCCTGGGATTTCCCAAACTGGGTTTGTTTAATATGCCGGGAATGGCCCGGGCAGGCATTGTTAGAGTTGTAGACATTGGCATACCGCAGGCGATGGCTGATAGTATGATTGATTATATAACTGCGAGAGAGATAAAGGATATACTACCGCCGCGGCCTTTGATTTCCAACAAAGGGACGTTCGGTAAAGTGATGGTAGTTGCCGGTTCGCCCAGGTTTACCGGAGCGGCATATCTGGCTTGCTCCGGGGCAATGCGGGTGGGGGCGGGCTTGGTGACCTTAGCGGTACCTACCAGCTTACACACAGCCCTGGCTACAAAATTGACCGAGGCCACCTTCTTACCTTTACCGGAGACAAAACAGGGAGAGATGCCTCCGGATGCGGTTAGCTTTTTAGCCGCTGAAACAGATGGTTATCAAACGATGTTGATCGGGCCGGGTCTCAGCCAAAGTAAATCAATTATTCAAATGGTGAATACATTGGTATTTGAAAAAAGGGATCCGCAGATCAACCTGGTACTGGACGCGGATGCTTTAAATTGCCTCGCACAAGCTGACATTTCGGCAGAGAAATGGAAGGGAGTATCAGGTGGAGTGATTCTTACTCCCCACCCCGGAGAAATGGCCCGGTTGACCGGAATGCCTGTAGAAAAGATACAGGGCGACCGTATGGAGACTGCATCACGGGCGGCGGTGGCATGGGGGAAAGTGATTGTCCTCAAAGGAGCTTATTCGGTAATTGCCGCACCGGACGGACGAATCTCCGTCTCGCCGTTTGCGAACCCGGGCTTGGCTTCCGCTGGCACCGGTGATGTCCTGGCCGGGATAATATCAGGTTTGTCTGCTCAACAGATGTCTCCGTATGATGCCGCGATCGCTGGGGTATTTATCCACGGTAAGGCTGGAGACGTGGTAACATGTAAAATGGGTGATGCCGGGATGATTGCCGGCGACCTGTTACCGGTAATTCCTGGGGTGATAAAGTCGATTAAAGAAGGTTAAGCTGGCAGGCCAGGAGGACAACATGCTGTTAGCTATAGATATCGGCAATACTAATTTAACACTGGGTGTGTTGCAAGATGAAAAAATCCGGGCTACCTGGCGGATGGCCACGGACATTAACCGGATGGGTGATGAGTATGCAGCGCTGTTGCTGACGCTGCTGGAACATCAGGGCATCAAGAAAGGTGATATCAGTGAAGCTGCCATGTGTTCGGTAGTACCTCCCCTGGTGAGTACATTTGAAGATTTATTGACCCGGTATTTTAAAATTACACCGGTCGTGGTTCGCCCTGGCGTGAAAACAGGTGTACGCATTGTTTATCCCAATCCCAGGGAAGTGGGGGCTGACCGTATCGTAAACGCAGCTGCCGCGAACCATTTATATAAGAGCCCGGTTATTATCGTCGATATGGGGACGGGAACGACTTTCGATATTGTGAACCGGGAGGGCGAATTTATCGGTGGCGTGATTGCCCCGGGGATTGGTATTGCCGCACAAGCGCTTTATACCAGAACCGCCGCATTGCCAAGAGTGGAACTAGTCGCTCCGGAAAAAACTATCGGCACGACGACTGTTACGGCAATGCAATCAGGTATTGTTTATGGATATATCAGCCTTGTTGAAGGCCTGTTAAAAAGGGTACAGGCTGAACTCCCGGAGAAAGCTCTGGTGGTTGCTACCGGAGGGTATGCCAACTTGATCGCCAGCGGAACCAGGCTGATCGATGAGATAAATCACGATATTACACTTATCGGACTCAAAGTCATTTATGAGATGAATAAGTGACGGAAAACCGCGGGAATATTAGACCGGCGGCAGCCGGAGCGGTTTTATGCATATTCCGCTATTCCCGGTAGGGGGTAAAGATGTTAGAGAATAAAACGATTGTCTTGGGTATCACCGGTAGTATCGCGGCCTATAAAGGAGCTGACCTGGCCAGTAAGTTAACCCAGGCAGGGGCGAAAGTAGAGGTTATTCTGACCGAGGCAGCCATGAAATTCGTTTCCCCGGTCACTTTCCGAGCGGTTACCGGCCGGCCGGTGGTTTATAACATGTTCGAGTTAAGCGGTGAGTTCAGCGTAGAGCATGTTGCTCTGGCAGAAGCGGCTGATGTCGTAGTGGTTGCCCCGGCGACGGCAGACATAATTGCGAAAATCGCTGCCGGCATCGCCAGCGACATGGTTTGTACTACGGTAGTCGCCACCCGGGCTCCTATCGTAATTGCCCCGGCTATGCATACCGGGATGTGGGAGAATACAGCTACCCAGGAAAATGTTAAGCTGCTCAAATCGAGAGGAGTCGTCTTCGTTGATCCTGGAGAAGGACACCTGGCTTCGGGAGGAGCAGGGCAGGGGCGTTTAGCGGAAGTACAGGATATCATCGCCGCCATCAACCGGGTATTATCTAAAAGTGGAGACTTAGCCGGAAAAAGGATTGTGATCACCGCGGGTGGTACCCGTGAACCGATCGACCCCGTACGTTTCATCGGGAACCGTTCTTCGGGAAAAATGGGATTTGCCCTGGCCAGTGCCGCTAGAGACCGCGGTGCTCATATTACGCTTATCTCGACGGTAGATCCGCAGAATTCCGGAATATATAATGTGCTCCGGCAAGTCGGTACTGTTGCGGAAATGCGCGAAGCAGTGTTGGCCGCCTGTAAAGCCACCGATGTCCTTATTATGGCAGCCGCAATTTCCGATTACCGGGCTGCTGCCCCGGCGGCAGATAAAATTAAGAAATCCGGTGGTAAGCTGGTCCTGGAACTGGTGGAGAACGAAGATTTCCTGTTGGAGCTTCCTGATAATTTCATTAAGGTTGGTTTTGCTGCCGAAACTCGTGATTTATTGGATAATGCCCATAAAAAACTAACCCGGAAACGGCTTGATTTCATATGTGCCAATGACGTAAGTGCGGTTGATGCGGGCTTCGCCGTAGATACCAACCGTGTCACCATGATTGAGAAAACCGGCAAAACTGATGAACTGCCGCTGCTGCCCAAACGGGAAGTGGCCGACAAAATATTGGATAAGGTAGTCGAGATTATGAAGAAGGGGAAAAAGTAAGGTGGCCCCCGGATTGGTGGTGCGTCGCTTTATCCTTGAAGATGAAGTCGCGGTGATCGAACTATGGCAGCGGTGTAATTTGACCCGGCCGCAGAATAACCCTAAACTCGATATTGAGCGTAAACTAAAAGTCGATCCGGAACTTTTCCTGGTTGGTTTTATAGATGGTAATGTGGTAGCTACCGTGATGGGGGGCTACGAAGGGCACCGGGGATGGGTCAATTATCTCGGGGTCGATCCCCGTTGGCAGCGGCAAGGCCTGGGCCGGCAAATGATGGAAAAGATCCAGGCGAAACTAAGCGCCCTGGGTTGTCCGAAAATCAATTTACAGGTACGTGAAGACAATCTGGCAGCGGTTAAGTTTTATCAGGCAATCGGGTATACTCAAGACCTGGTATTAAGCATGGGTAAAAGACTGGTTAAGGACTAGGCTGCACTTTACAGGGTAGTTAATGGATTTGACATTTCTTTTCATCACTGCCTTGTTAATGGCTTTCCTTACTTTCCTGATAAGTGTGATATTCGGGAAGAGAGTAGCGTGGATCATTGGCTTGACAGGTGCCTTATCGGTAGTCTTGCCCCTGGTTATGATCATTGTGCTGGGTATAATGGGAATGCTCGAGCGAGGAGCCGATTCAGGGCAAGTTGCTTCAAATACTATCGGCAGCATTATCAGGTATATGGCTGATAATCTACCCGAATTAGTGATATCGGCGGTCGCCGGGGCGATTGTAGGTTTAATCCTCGGATGGTTAAAGAAAATCACTCCCAGGCGAATTAGCCGCAAAATAGCCAGACGGATGCGTATTACATAAATCTTATATAGGAAAGGCTTAACATGACAGATTCTCACACACAAAACGAAATGTCTAAAACATATGAACCGGGGAAGATCGAGGAGAAATGGTACCGGTATTGGGTCCAGAAGGGGTACTTTACTCCTAAGATAGACCAAACGAAAAAACCGTTCGTCGTTATCATGCCGCCGACGAATATTACCGGTGAATTGCACCTCGGGCATGCCTTGACGGCGACGATCGAAGATATTATGGTCCGCTGGCATCGTATGCAGGGCGATCCGACTTTGTGGCTGCCGGGGGTCGACCATGCCGGTATTGCGACACAGGTGGTTGTGGAACGTACACTGGCCAAGGAACATATCGACCGTCACCAGTTAGGGCGGGAAAAGTTCCTGGAGCGGGTGTGGGAATGGGCAAATAAGTACCGCAACAAAATAATCGAAGAGCACCGCCGTCTGGGAGCTTCACTGGACTGGTCCCGGCTGCGTTTTACGAT
The DNA here is from genome assembly GCA_964606525.1 of uncultured Dehalococcoidales bacterium. Classification (GTDB taxonomy): domain Bacteria; phylum Chloroflexota; class Dehalococcoidia; order Dehalococcoidales; family UBA2162; genus JBBITI01. The sequence continues at coordinate 11,988 of CAZSHH010000024.1, read as the reverse complement.
GGATGAAGGCCCTAGCCTGGCGGTACGTACTGCCTTTGTCCGCCTTTATAACAAAGGACTGATATACCGTGGCGAAAGGATAATTAATTGGTGTCCCCGTTGCGCCACGGCATTATCCGACTTGGAAACGGAACACCAGGACATTCAGGGGAACCTTTACTATATTAAGTACCCTTTTGCGGAAGGCGAAGGTCATATTACAGTAGCTACTACCCGGCCGGAAACGCTGCTTGGCGATACGGCGGTGGCGGTAAATCCGGATGATAACCGGTTTAAAGATGTAATTGGCAAGAAACTTGTCGTACCCGCGGTGAAACGCATTATCTCGATTATAGGCGATGACGCCATCGATGTTGCCTTTGGTACTGGCGCCGTAAAAGTCACCCCTGCCCATGACCCGGTAGATTTTGAAATCTCGCAGCGGCACAACTTGGAATTAGTTAACATAATGAACCTGGATGCTACCTTAAACGAGAATGCCGGCCCTTATAAAGGAAAGGAACGTTTTGAAGGCCGGAAAGCGGTCTTAGCCGACCTGGAGAAAGAAGGATTGCTGGAAAAAGTCGAACCTTATATGCATTCGGTAGGACACTGCCAGCGCTGCCGTACCATGGTCGAACCGCTGGCTAGTAAACAATGGTTTGTAAAGATGTCGCCGCTTGCCGCCCCGGCCATTAAAGCAGTCGAAGAGGGGCGCATCAACATTATCCCGGCACGCTTCGCCAAGGTATATTTAAACTGGATGGAGAACATCCGGGACTGGTGTATCAGCCGGCAGTTATGGTGGGGACACCAGATTCCGGTGTGGTATTGCCAGGATTGCGGTGAATTGACCGTCAGCGTCGATGTCCCGGAAAACTGTAGCAAATGCCGTTCCCCAAAAATCAAACAGGACCCCGACGTCCTGGATACGTGGTTTAGTTCTGCGCTCTGGCCGCATTCTACCCTGGGATGGCCGAACGATACCGTGGATTTAAGATATTTTTATCCGACCTCAGTATTGGAAACCGCCTACGACATTCTCTTCTTCTGGGTTGCGAGAATGATTGTCATGGGTATTGAAGATACCGGGGAAGTCCCCTTCCAGGCGGTATATCTCCACGGGTTGATCCGGGATGAAAAGGGCGAAAAGATGAGTAAGACCCGGGGCAATGTTCTCGACCCGGTTCCGCTGTTGGAAAAATACGGTACCGATGCCGTGCGGTTTGCCTTATTGATGGGCACGGCGCCGGGAAATGACAGCAAATTATCAACGACCAAGCTGGAAGCAGGACGTAATTTCGCCAATAAATTATGGAATGCCGCCCGCTTTGTAATTCGGTCCATTGGGTCTGAGAATCAGGACTTAACTGTTCATAAAGAAAACTTGATGGTAGAAGACCGCTGGCTGATCAGCCGCCTCAACCGGACGATCGCTGGCGTGAATGAGGCCATTAAGGCCTACCATTTTGAAGAAGCGCAAAGCCTGATACACGATTTTCTATGGGGAGAATACTGTGATTGGTATATCGAACTGGCCAAGATCCGGATAAAAAATGCCCCAGTTGACGATTCTCCCGTCCCCGTGTTGGTGAGTGTTCTGGAAACATCCCTAAGGCTTTTACACCCATTTATGCCTTTCGTCACCGAAGAGATCTGGCAGTCATTGAAGGAAGCCTGCCCGTCAGCAATCATGAAAGCCGAGTCGATAATGGTCACTGCTTATCCTGAAGCTGAAGACAGCTTGATAGATGCCAATGCGGAACGGATTATCGATACAGTAATTGACATAACACGGTCAATCAGAAATACCAGGGCTGAGCACAATGTTGATAACAATATCTGGGTAGAAGCTCAGGTGTACGCAGGAGAATTAACCTCATCCGTGATGCTGCACTCCCGGGCAATCGAGTCTTTAGCCAGGGTCAACCCCCTGGTATTTCTGGAAAAGCACCGGGAATCGAAACCGGGAGAAAATGTCCTCGTCAGCGTATTGAAAGAAGCTGAAGTTACGATACCAATGGCGAGTATGGTGGATGTCGAAGCGGAGAAGGTCAGGCTGCAAAAGGAAATCGACCAGAATCAAGCAGAAACTAACCGGCTTGATATTCGGCTGCAAGATACCCAATTTTTATCCCGGGCTCCAGCTGCTGTAGTGGAAAAGGAAAGGGCCAAACAACTGATGATTAAGGATAAGTTGCTGCGGTTAAAACAGGAACTGGCAAGACTGCAGTAATAAGGGAAGCACAAGTTGATGCCATTTTATTTGGTGTCAAATAAGTAGTAGGGGGTTATCACTCTTCCGTTGCGGCATCAATGAAGAATTCGGGGATGTCCTGCCGCTGGATGTAACTGGAAACCCCGTGTTCTTTCAACCAGTTGATGGCTTTACGGGAATCGCTGGCCACTTTTGCTTTTTCACACATTTTCAGACGGTATTTGAATCGCCAGTAAGCGAATTCTTTAAGCTCAATTAGTTCGATAGATTTGATCTGTGGGTAATTGTTTTCTTTACGGAAATGCCTGAGCATGATAGAAAAAGTCGTTCCATAGATCCGGCGGTATGATTCGTTAGTTGCGTCAGCTTCGTGGGCATAACCCCAGGCCCTTTTTTCTTTCCTTACTTCCTCTTCCACCGCCAAAACTAAAGCTTCTTCAGCCGTTATGCCGTAGTAATAGTTCAGGTATTGATGGTATTTAGCAAAACCGATAAGCTCAATAAACCTCTCGGCTGATAAATTGATCGGTGGTATGCCGCGGTAAAGGAAATTATCCCTTTCTTTTTCCGGCAATAAGCCTGGAAGCGTGTCGCATACCCGTTCGGCCAGCAGCATCCAATCAAAAGCTTCACCGGCAATAAGGTAACGGTAGCGTCGTCCGTTGTTGGACTCTTCGGCTTTCTTCCATAATCCAATGGATTCAAGTAAGGAAACATACCAGTGCTGACCTTCCCGGACCGATTGTTCGAAATGGTCGATGGCTGGTTCTATTTCAGATAGGGCTGTGTCCGGGCCGGGTGCATTATTGTCTACATTTTCCATATCATTATTGTATCCGGGTTACGGTTAAAAAACATCTTTCTCCGGCTTTTGAAGGAAATACTGAACCACAGCGGCCGATGTTTTTTCATCGATACCCGGTATCCGGGCCAGTTCACCACTCAAGGCCATGACTGCCAGTTCCTCGGGAGACTTGATACCATGTTCTTGTACTAATAACCCGGCAATCTTAGGATCAAGGCCTGGAATATTGCTCAATATGATAATTTCCGCAGGGAATTCGGTTTTTAGTTTTTCAAAATATCCTGATTTGCCGGTATCTAGCATCTCGATAATTTTCTTTTCGATAGCTTCGCCGATGCCGGGAATGTCTCTAAGTTTACCCTGTTGTACGATGACTGCGAGTTCTTCCGTTAGTTTTTCTATAGTCAGGGCGGCTTTACGGTAAGCCCGTGTCTTGAAGATGTTATCCTTTTTCATCTCAAGAAAGCAGGCAATATCTGAAAAAACCCTGGCAATCTCCCTGTTATTCATACTCAGTCAGACCATTTCGCGTCGCTTATTGTCACAACGGCCATATCGCCAGTTAAATAGCACGCCATAAACCAGGGAAATCGGATCTGGTTGCCTTATGGCTGTCGGCTTTCTTTCCTTCCAGCGGAGGAATCACTACCGGTGCGGCCGCTGCAATATCACCGAGGAAATGGGCGCGTTCACTTTTGCCGCTCAGGTTGCTGAACAAGCGTCGGTTAGCAGTCCAAAAATCTGTATTTAACAATTCTGCCAGGGCTAAATAATATAAGTCGGGAATATTTGCTTGATCGAATTTACCAGTCAGTTCCCAGGCAGCCTGCGTCAGTGAAGGAGGGTTTATAATATCGATCCCGATCTGGCGGTAATTTTGAAAAGCCTGTTCTCCCTGTTGGGGTAACAACAGCTTCATCTGTACCAACTTGCTGATGAAAGCAGTTATATCGACATCCAGTAATGGCGGGCTAATAATGTGAATCCCGTTCTCGTCCCATTTTTGAAGTAGTGAGTCCGCTGCTTCAGAACGGGGTGCAGGTATGATCCATTGTAAGACAAATGTGGCATCGATACATATCTGGGCTCTGTTTTGCGTATTGATTTCTGTGCTATTGGCTTTACTTATAGCTGTACTCATGGCTGGACTCTCACCGCTGTACTCATCTATCTGTCTCCTCGCAACTGTCCGATGTATTTCTCAACGTCCAGTTGGCCAACTCTCTCGCGAATTTGTTCACGTAAGGCCTGGCATTTTACGAGAACGTCTTTATGGTTGACGGCTGGTTTGATCGTCTGATTTTCGGATTGGGGCGTTTCCGTATTCTCAATATTACTATCGACAATGTCCTGGTGAGGAACCATCATGCCAAGACAAAAACTCTTGAGGATACTTCTTTTTACAAAAAGTTGATTTCCCAGTTTTTCGGCAGGTAGTTTACCACTCCAAATCCAGCGCCGGATAGTTTCGGGATTGCGGTCGCATTCTTTCGCCGCTTCCCGGACGCTGATTAACTTATCCTCTATATCGATTTCCATTGTTTCCTCCCCAATGTGGTAGTAGACGACGATGTATTAGTCAGCCATAAGGATTGTAGAGGGTTACTTTACATTAATCAAGTAACTAAATCTGGATCAGCTGCTCATTTCCCATGGCAGTGTTTATATTTTTTCCCGCTGCCGCAAGGGCAGGGGTCATTACGGCCGACTTTACGGACGCCATCAGGAGCATTGGTTACCGGTTTACTATTTCTCCCGGAAACGACTTGTGCCATGGGAGAAGGTGCTGGCTGTCGGGGTGCCTGGCGGTTGTTGTCCGGGACGATGGCAACATGGTAAATCATATGGGCCACATCATGGCGAATCGTACTCATTAATTGGTCCCATTGTTCACTGCCAAGCCTTTTATATTCATCCACCGGTTTTGTCTGTTTTAATCCTGCCCAGGCTGCTTGCTGCCTTCTCTCTTCCATTAAAGTCAGGTGTTCTACCCAGAGGCTGTCGATTACCCTGAGCGTTACCAACCGTTCCAGTATCCTCATGTTTTGAGGTGAATATTGCTGCTCTCTTTGACTATATATTGTTTCGGAGAGTTGGAAAAATTTCTCTTCCAGTTCGTTTGGTTTGAGTGACATTGATTCCTTCGTATTCATTTCTGGAGGTACCGGAAGTATAGAATTGACTTCGGTAAGAGCGCCTTTAATGTCCCATTCTTCATTGCCGGTAGTGGAATGAGCAGCGATAATATCACGTATCTCATCTTTGACCATAGAGAGAATGTTAGCTTTTAGGTCGGCACCGCCAAGTAATTTACGTCTTTCGTTATAGATAAGCTCGCGATGCCTGTTGACCACGTCGTCAAATTCGACCAGTTGTTTACGGATGTCAAAGTGATATCCTTCGACCCTGACCTGGGCGCTTTCGATAGCCCGGTTCACCAGTTTATTTTCGATTGGCGTGTTTTCATCCATGCCGGCCATCTGCATCAAACCGCGGATGCGGTCACCGCCAAAGCGCTTCATAATATCGTCATCTAGCGAGACGAAGAAGCGGGTGCTGCCCGGGTCTCCCTGGCGTCCTGCCCTGCCGCGCAGCTGGTTATCGATACGTCGGGCTTCATGACGTTCGGTACCAATGATATGCAAGCCGCCTAGTTGTACAACCTCATCATGTTCTTTTTGCCATTCACCCTGGGGGTGAACTTGGGGATTGCCGCCCAGGATGATATCAACACCGCGGCCGGCCATGTTCGTGGCTACCGTAACCGCTCCCAACCTTCCGGCTTCAGCGACAATGCCCGCTTCTTTCTGCGCATTCTCGGGTTTGGCGTTCAAGATTTTGACCGCGACACCCTTTCTTTTCAGCATATCGGCTAGCATTTCCGAGGTCTCAATGGACACCGTACCAATAAGGATCGGCCTCTTTTGGGAGTTGTATTCAACCACTTCATTGACGACAGCCCCGAACTTACTTTTTTCATCCTTATAAATACGGTCCGGATTATCTTGTCGAATCATCGGTTTATTGGTGGGAATCTGGACGACTTCGAGGTTGTAGATCTTCTGGAATTCTTCCGCTTCGGTTTGCGCCGTCCCGGTCATACCCGCTAATTTCTTATACATGCGGAAGTAATTCTGGAACGTAATCGTAGCATAAGTGAAGTTTTCCCGTTGGATCTTGACATGCTCTTTAGCTTCGATAGCCTGGTGTAAATGGTCTGAATAACGGCGGCCGAACATCAACCGTCCGGTAAATTCGTCAACGATTATTACCTCGTTGTCTCTGACGATATACTCGTGGTCTTTCCGGTACCAGGCATGGGCAAGCAACGATTTACGGAATATCGAAACAATGTCATTACGTCTTTTCGCTTCTTCAAAAGGTACCCCATTGTCTAAACCGGCGAATAGATCATCTACGCTCATACGAAAAGCCCGTGCTAAGACTTCCTGTCCGCGGCGGGTATCTTTGACATTGTGGGTTTTCTCGTAGGCGATGTAGTCATATTGGTCTTCCAGAGTGTCTTCCTCTGCTTTTTCCTCCGCCGTGATGGGTTCATAAGACATCACTTTAGCTTTTAAACGGCTGACCACCGCGTCGATCTCAGCATATAACCGGCCGTCATCCCTTGATGAAGGCCCGGAAATGATCAAAGGCGTACGCGCTTCGTCGATGAGGAGGTTATCGACTTCATCAACGATGGCGTAATTGAGCGGCCTTTGTACACACTGCTTCAAGTCCATTACCATGTTGTCCCGTAAATAATCGAATCCGAATTCGTTATTGGTTCCGTAAGTGATATCGGCTTCATATGCTTCTTTGCGGGTAACCGGCCGTAGATACTTAAAAGCTTTATCCACCGAATCATACGCAGGATCGAAGAGAAACGAAGGAGCATGATTATCTGCGGTCTGGCTGTGGATAGCACCGACAGAGATACCGAGGGCATGATAAACCGGCCCCATCCAGTGGGCATCCCGTTTTGAAAGATAATCGTTTACGGTAACCAGGTGGCAGCCTTTACCGGTAAGCGCATTCAAATATAAGGGCAGGGTCGCGGCCAGGGTTTTCCCTTCACCGGTCTTCATTTCGGATATTTTGCCCTGGTGCAGGACAATACCGCCGAATACCTGGGAATCGAAATGCCTTTGCCCGATGGTCCGGCGGGCAGCTTCACGAACTGCGGTGAAAGCTTCCGGGAGGAGTTCATTCAGGGCTTCTTTTTCCAGATCCCGTTTTTCATCTTCCAGGTGGGCATTTTTTTCTTCCAGGATTTTTATACGGGCGTTGAGTTCTTCCCGTTCAATTTCATCGCTGTTATTCAGCTTGCCTTTTATTTCATCGATTTCAACCTGATTTTGTTTCAACTCGTCATTGACGCCGGCGGTGGCTTTATGTAGATATTCTTTGAATTCGGTTGTTTTTTCTTTCAGTTGATCGTCACTAAGGACACTCATCTCGGCTTCAAGTCCGGCGATCTCATTTACCAGTGGGCGGAGCCGCTGGATCTGTTTCTCATTTGAGTCAGTAAGATTACTTAGCCACTTAAACATAGTTATACCTGCTGTTTTTACTAGATTATTTTTTTACCTACAAATGCTTTTAGCGATATTTCACCGGGGGATCCATCTTTAGAATATACTCTAACTGAATGATCAGCTCAATATCAATAAACCAGACTGATACTAAATGACGAATATACTTAATGATATCCCTTTTCAGGAGAAAAATGTCTATTTACTCCCATTGAATAATTCACCTACCGACTGTCCGGTATGGATGCGGTGTATTGCTTCTCCCAACAGCGAAGCCATGGACAAGACGGTAATTTTATCGAGATGCTTCTGTTCCGGTAGGGGCAGGCTGTCGGTAACTACCACTTCTTTTACCGGTGAGGAAGATATCCGTTCGATTGCCGGGCCGGAAAATACAGCATGTGTCGCGCAAAAATATACTTCCCGGGCACCTTTTTCGATCAGAGTATTGATGTTGTTGGTCAATGTACCGGCAGTACTTATTTCGTCGTCAACAACCAGCGCTGATTTTCCCACGACGTCACCGATCACCATCAGTATTTGTGAACGGTCGTCATTACCGGAACGGTGCTTTTCCATTATTGCCAGGGGAGCTTTCAACCGGTTGGCGATATCGCGGGCACGTTTGGATATACCGGTATCGGCGGCAACCACGACCAGATCGTTGGTAAATTGCTTTTTCTTGAAATAATCTACCAGTAAATATTGGCCGGTCAACTCATCAACCGGGATATTAAAAAAACCCTGGATCTGAGACGAATGCAGGTCTACCGTCAGGACTCGGTTAGCCCCTGCTACAGTTAGTAAGTCGGCCAGTAAACGGGCTGTAATGGGTACCCTTGGTTGGTCTTTCCGGTCCGAGCGGCCGTATGCGTAATAGGGGATCACGGCCGTAATGCGGTCGGCCGATGCACGTTTCAGGGCATCCAGCATGATCAGTAGTTCCACCAGGTTCTGGTTCACCGGTGAAGCTAATGGTTGCACTACAAAAGTATCCCGGGAGCGTACGTTCTCGAGAATACGGACGAAAATATTTTCATTCGCGAACTGAAAAACCTCGGCTTTCCCCAGCGGAATTCCCAGGTATTCAACTACCTTTTGGGCTAATACCGGATGAGCATTTCCGGTAAAAACCTTTAATTCATCCATGAAAAGAATTACCTCCCATACCAGGCGATGGCAAAATCATTATATCACTAATGTTTGGCCGACTCACGCCTGCGTGTCTATGTTTTTTGGTTGCAGATGAGATGGATTGAATGAAGACGGTAAACGATAGTATACTCAGCTATCCTGTAGTTGGTTCCAGCGAGGGATAATATGAAAGCTACCGAAGGTAAAACCGGACGGATATTTGTCCTCCGTCTTGATGACGGCGATGTGATTCCCGGATGTATTGAACATTTCGCTTACGAGAACAATATCAAGGCGGCACAGGTCATCCTGGTAGGAGGTCTCGGAGGAGGGGAGGTTGTTGTCGGTCCTCACGAATCAGATAAAATGCCGCCAATACCGATGATGCTTCCAGTGGATGGTGCTCATGAGGTGGCCGCGGCAGGTATTATTGCCCAGGATGAAACAGGTAAACCAGTGCTGCACATACACGGGGCAATGGGGCGTTCCGGCCAAACCCTCACCGGCTGTTTCCGCCCCGGGGTAAAAACGTGGCTGGTAGCGGAAGCCGTGATTATTGAATTGCTGGATGTGAAAATGGTCCGGCGGCACGATCCCAAAAGCGGTTTTACTTTATTACAGATATAAGCAGAGTAAACTTTTACTATTACCAGCGGTTGTATGCCAAATGCCGTTCTCTTAATAGAAAAAGCCGGGTATTTCTTTAAAGCTGCTGGGGAATAACTTGAGAACAAAAGGAAAATAATCCAGTAACAATTTGGCGATCCATGATTCAGTTACCAGCCCCTCACCGAAGAACTTAATGATAACGGCTAATAATGCTCCTACCAGTAACGACCCGACGATTAGCCCCAGTAATCCCCCCGCGGCTTTATCGAGACATCCCAGATGTACTGCGGACAATAAGGCTCTTAATGCTGAGCCGACGATGATTGCTACGATAAAGACGATGATCACGATTAAGGCAAAGGCGATAATATTGGCGATACTTTGATTCGAGATGAATTTTAATAGTGTACTCACTTGAGAGTAAATATTAGAGGCGATCAAGATGCCGATAACAGTGCCCAGGAGGGAGAAAAACATCATGATAAAACCTTGCAGGAATCCCATTATGACAGCTCCTGCAAGAGCAATGATGATGACGATATCTATCCAGTTCATATAACAGCCTCCTCCGGAAACAGCTCCGGGGCATGATTATTCAGATCGAAGCTTTGACATCATAGCATACGGTTGTAATAATATAAGTACTCAGTCAAGGAATTCAACTTTTATTTGAAGTCCACAAAGCGAGTATATTAAAAATGTTCAATGAATTAATTACAGCTAATAATATACTACATATCGGATTGATAATGGCGGCCTCTGTTGTGCTTGCCTGTTTATTTCTGTTTTTTATTCATCGGATACTGAAAAGATGGTCTAAAAAAACCAATACCGTGCTGGACGACCTCATATTAAGGACGGTGAAGTGGCCGGTCTTCACGTTGATTATATTGGCGGGATGTTTTTTTTCGGTAGCTTATCTGCCTTTCCAGAAGGAGGTAGATGATGAGATTAGCCGGGCTTTGCATCTGGCTTTTATTGTCCTCGGCGGCATCAGTATCGTATTCATCATAGATGCGGTATTCCGCTGGTTTAAACTTGAGGTTACAGCCAAGACCAATACTCCGATCGATGACTGGATCACCATCTTTGTCAGAATTATCTCCCCTGTTATTTTTGGCTTGCTTACGCTGATTGCTTCTTTAGAGCTCTACAATATTGATGCCCAGTGGTTGAAGCACTGGCTGATAACATATGGGATCGAGATTCTGGTCGTGCTGGTGATCGCGATTATTGCCCTGTTCATTCTCGGCATTATCGGGTCCAAGGCAATCGTGATGTACATTGCCAACCGTCCTCCCGAACAACCGATTGATGAAGTGCGAAAACGGGCGAATACCCTGTCGGGAGTTATTATTACCACCGGCCAGGTACTGATTATTGTGGTCGCCCTATTTATCATCCTATCTGAGTTTGTGGACGTTACCCCTGCTCTGGCCAGCGCTGGTGTGCTCGGTATTGCTATCGGGTTGGGAGCTCAAAGTCTGGTAAAGGACCTTATCGGGGGCTTTTTTATCGTCATGGAAAATCAATACCGGATCGGTGATGTCGTTAACGTATCCGGTATCGGAGGTCTGGTAGAAGACCTGAACCTGAGAAGAACGATTCTTAGGGATGTTGATGGTACGGTACATTCTATCCCTAATGGGCAGATCACGGTAGCCAGTAATTTAACCAAAGACTTTTCCCGGGTAAATCTGAATATCAGTGTCTCATATGATACGGACCTGGACCATGCAATCGAGGTCGCCAACCAGGTATGCCGGGAAATGGCTGGGGAACCGGACTGGGCTGTGCTGATCAATAAGACTCCTTCCATACTACGTGTGGACAAGTTGGGGGATTCCGGAATTGACCTGAAAATAACCGGAGAAACCAAACCAATACAACAATGGGCTGTTATGGGTGAATTACGTAAGCGGCTGAAAAAAACATTTGACCAGGAAGGGATTGAAATACCATGGCCGCATACCAAAGTGTACTTTGGAAATTCGTTATTGCACGATGAACAAAACAGGAAAAAATAGGGAATCGCAGGTTTCTTCCTGGTAGATCCACCGTGATTTTTAGTATTGTCCTTGACTTAAACTCAGTGAATGAGATATACAATATGTTGATAAGGAAGTTGTATGCCAGTTATCACAATCAGGGGACTAACCGGCAGCGGGGCAGGAGAGATTGGCCACGAAGTGGCCAGGCTCATCAAAGGCGATTATGTAGACCGGGAAGTAATTGCTGAGGTGGCTGAGTTGCTTAAGAGGCCGCAAGAACAAATCGCGGCTAAGGAAAAAGAAAATCCCAGCCTTTTTGACCGTATTATGACCCCTTTACGCAAGGCTCTATCCGGTTCCGGGAAGATAGACAGCGCCTATATGCGAACATGGGAAGACCCCCTCGATGATGAACAGTATATCGCTGCTCTTGAGTCTGTAGTACGGGACCTGGCATTAGAACCTAACATGGTGATCGTCGGCCGGGGTAGTCAACACATATTAAAGAACAACCAGTCGGTCCTCCATGTATTTGTGATTGCACCCATGGAAGAACGTCTCAACAGGATCATGGCAGAAAAACAGATAGAGCGGGATGATGCTGTCCGTTATATTGAAGAAAATGACAACAGCCGGAAAGCTTTTTTGCAGCGTTTCTTTCAAAAGGAATTTGATGATCCTTTGTTGTATGACCTGATTATCAATACCAAATATATT
>CAZSHH010000023.1:1930-32364 GCA_964606525.1 uncultured Dehalococcoidales bacterium | reverse complement strand
GGATTTAGCACAGCGTATCATTGCTTTAAATGTCCAACTACCGGAAATGCAGCCCGGTATCAAAAGGCTGGTAATAGGTATGAACGGACTTGATCAAGGGATATTCGAGTTACTCATTTCAGGCGGTTATGCTTTCGATCACCGTTCTACCAGGGGACGGTATGCTGGCGCCAAGGTTGACTTTTATGAGGTTTGTGATGCCTATGACCGTTTTGGACCTTATCTTTCGGGTGGTTACGGATTTCGCGGTGATAAATATGCCATAAAAATTATCGGCCAGGACCACGCCATTTATGATTATGTGAATGCCGGTGCAGCCCTGAATAACGATAAACTCAAAGGTTTTCAAATCAACATCAATAAATATCTGGTCGATGTTCTGGGGGGCGTACTGAGGGGAGAGATTTCCAGTCCTTCACTGGCAGCCGCTGCCGAAGCCATGGGGTGGATGAAGTCGGGAAAAGCGACTGTTCCTGTAATCAATAAGGATGAATCATCGGTGTATTCTGGAGTAGTTAAGCAGGTACACAAGGTGATCAATGATTTTCTGGGTGATACTTCAAAACAGATGAACGCTTTATTAGTAAAATCAACTTCCGGTCGGCAAGGAGTATCACCGGACAAGTTGATAGTAGACCTGATGCGTTATGTCAGAATGGCGACTCACCGGGAATTGTATGATTCTGGTTTCTATAACGATAATCTTCCTGATGGTGGCAATATCACCATCTTCCGGGAACTGGATACCAGCATCAACTAGAATTAGCCGGATGTGCTGAACTGCTGGGAAATCCCCCTTATTTCTTTGGTTGTTTAATACTGAGTACTAATTTTCCGATTTCAACAGGGCTTTGGCATATGATATCTGGTACAGCAGCAATTATCTCTTGTGTACTACCGTATCCGTAAGTAATACCCATGGTCTGGGTGCCGTTAACTTTTCCAGCTTTGATATCCCGTTCCCGGTCGCCGATCATTGCTGTTTCTCGGGCAACGAGATTCCGAGTAGACAGGATATGCTGGATCATAATGGCTTTATCATCCATATCTCCGTTCATTCCCGGCCCGTATACGTCCGTCAACCATTTGTTGAAATTTAGATACTGAGCAATAGTATCGGCATATGGTTTGGCTTTAGTAGTAACTACGAATAAGCTCAAATTGTGTTCGTGAAGTTCAGCCAGTAGTTCCAGGATACCTGGATATGGTGCACACTCATAAATACCGGTCGTGGTGTACCGTTCACGGTAAATAGCTACGGCGTTCTCGATAACCTCGTTATCCTTCGTTTTGAGGAGAGTTGTGAAAGCGTACCGCAGCGGCGGTCCCAGGAACCGAAGCATTGCGTCATCTCCAGGATACCGCTGCCCCAGTTTTTCCAGGGCATACTGGTAGCACCGGAAAACGCCCGGTTTGGTATCGACCAGAGTGCCATCGAGGTCGAAGAAAATATTACGGAGATTACTCATGTTACCTGTCACTTCCTTTACTTTACAGGAAATGCAGAATATCTTTCAATAATCATCACTTCTTAATCATATTTTTACGAAGTATAATAAAGAACATATCCGGAAACACGGATATTGAAGTTAATAGTTTAGATATGTTAGAAACGTTTTTCTTTATTCTAGGTCTGGTAAACAGCGTACTTCTGATATTAATATTCATCCTGCGTAAGAACCGGCTGGACCTGATTTACAGGTTCGGATGGATATACCTTCTATTAATAATTCCGGCCATTTAGGGAATGATACTCGCTTCCCGGGTACAGGTACTGCAGTATGCTGTTTTCCTGGGTATTTTTCTGGCATATTTACTCCTGGAATTGCTGTTCGACCATCTTCTCAGCCGTGGTTTCCGGGAAAACTGGCGGCAGGATTGGAGGCGGCTGATTCCATATCTGGTACTGTACTACATGATGAACTACGGCTTTGTGGTAATGCCGTGGAAACATAACCTGATATGGGGATTGATCATGTTAACCCTGGCAGTCCTGCAGATTGCCCTCAACCTGTGGAGCCATCCCTGGACAAAGCAATAATACGGACGATGGTATTAAGGGAGTACTGCAATGTACCTTGAAAGCTCACCGACTATAGTAAATAAAGCCAGTACTCTTATCAGATTTCGATATGGTCTGACCTTTAGCTGTTTATTGACACCGAAATTAGCCGGATTGATTGGTAAAGTGATCTGGGATTAAGAACTACGATAAAATGTGATATCAGTTATCACTGACCATCACCGGGATAAAGTATATATAATATACTAAAAATCACTGATCGAGGATTTTATTACTGGTATCGGATGTAATATTATGCACGGTAGTTTTCTGATGACAGTGATGATATGTCGATAATACAATCAGTTTACCCTGAGCTTGCGCAGCTGGGGAAGATCGGGAACAATTGGAGGTCCTGGGGAAAAGGAAGTGAATAAGGGCTTTATCCTTTTTTTGTTTTTTTGTTTGTGTCTCTTTCCAGTTTGTATTTTCACCTCACCGATTTATGCGGATCCCCACCAGGTTTTAAGAGTCGGCATATATGAAAACAGACCCAAGATATTCACTGACGAGAAAGGTAATGCTTCGGGCTTCTGGCCGGATGTTACTAAAGAAATCGCATCTAGAATGGGTTGGAAGATTAGATATTTTCATGGAACATGGGAAGAATGCCTAAACAAACTGGAAACCAATCAAATCGACGTGATGCCGGATGTAGCATATTCCGAAGAAAGAAGTACCAGGTTTGATTTCTCTAATGAACCGGTTTATGTGAGTTGGTCGTTAGTATATGCCCGGAAAGGCGTAGATATACAATCAATAATCGACCTGGAAAGGAAAAAAGTCGCTGTCCTGCGAGGCAGCGTTAATGTTGAAGGCCCGGAGGGGATTAAGAAACTAATCGATACTTTTCATGTCAACTGTACATTTTTAGAAGTTGATAGTTATCTACGTGTTTTCGAAATGATCGATTCCGGAGAAGCCGATACGGGTGTCACCAGTAAAGATTTTGGCCATATCCATGAAGCAGAATACCAGGTTAACCGTACTCCGATAATATTTTCTCCTTCATCACTATATTATGCTTTCTCTAAGGATTCGAGTGCCACGCCATATCTGATCGAAAAATTTGATACCTACCTAAAGCAGCTTAAGGGAGACCAGGGATCGATATATTACCATTCCATGGAAAACTGGATGGGTATCAGGCCGACTGGCAAATCAGTATTACCGCCCTGGATGTTTTGGATATTCATCAGTATCCTGGGACTGGCATTCGTATTTGCGCTAATGAGTTTCACGCAGCGGTCTAAAGTCAAGACCAGGACTAAAGAACTGGCGGTTGAGATCAGCGAACGGAAAAAATACGAAGAGATGGACAAGCTAAAAAGCGACCTTCTATCCATGGTCTCCCATGAGCTGCGTACGCCATTATCTACAGTTAAGGGCTATTCGACGATGTTGATCGACTATCGAGATAAGATGGATGAACAGGAACGGCTTAACTCATTGACCGCTATCGATAAAGCGGCCGACCGCCTGGTCCGGTTGGTAGATCAACTGCTGGATATGTCGCGTATTGAAGCTGGGTTAATTAAGATGGAGAAAGAGTTGACTGATCCGGTTCATTTGATTCAACAGATCATACAAGAAGCCCGGGTCAGATTTCCAGAATTCCGTTTCGAAACAGATATTGAAAAACCGAATCTTCCCATGGCTCGTTTAGATGTAAACCGTATCCGGCAAGTCATGGATAATCTAATCGATAATGCTGTAAAGTATTCGGAAAACATCAAAAAAATTGATATATCGGTTGCCTGCCTGGACAGCAGTCTCTTTTTTAGTGTGACTGATTATGGTATCGGCATCCCGGAATCCGAACATAATAACATATTTGAGCGGATGTACCGTGTGGAGCAGAAAACACCGTCGGCAAAACCCGGTTTAGGGCTAGGCCTTTCGATCTCTAAAGGGATCGTAGAAGCACATGGCGGTCATATCTGGGTTGAAAGTCCATCCGGGCAGGGAACCCGGATCATTTTTACTATACCTGTAAATGCATAACGCCGCGAAAAATGAAAGCAGGAACCTGCCTGCTTTCAGGGAGGAAGGACATATGTGGTACTATCGGTTAAGTCGGCGAAAGTTTGTGAGAGGAAAATAAATGTGCCCGAAAACAATACGGATACTGGCTGTCGATGACGACGAAGAGATACTCCGCTTGATAAGGAGAATATTACAGATCGAAGGTTTCCAGGTACAAACTTTGGAAAGTGGAGAAGCGGTGGTCCAGGAATTGGGAAAACAGCCTTTTGATCTGGTTTTGCTTGACTTGATGTTACCCCACTTAGACGGTATTTCGGTATGCCGGCTCATCCGCAACTTTACTACCATACCGATTATAATGTTAACCGCGAAAACCAGTGACCAGGACCAGGTAGAAGGTCTGGCTGCCGGCGCTGATGACTATATCACCAAACCTTTTTCTACTCAGGCATTAATCGCCAGGGTGAAGGCAGTATTACGCCGCAGTCAAATGACATTTCCCCCACCCCCTGCCAACCGCCTGGAAAGAGGCGACCTGGTGATCGATTTCGCGGAGAGACAAGTGACGGTTGCGGGAAAAGAAATCAAGCTGACGCAAACCGAGTTCAATCTACTTCAGGAACTAACCCAGCATCAGGGTAAGGTACTCACCCATTCTCATTTATTGAATCATGTTTGGGGAAATGAATACCAGGGTGAATTGAGATATCTACACGTATTTATCAGCCGGCTTAGAACTAAACTGGGCCTCCAAAAGAGCGGGACTCAGGTATTCGAAAATATCAGCGGTGTCGGATACCGGTTTAATACCCCGTAAATACTTATATTTTTGCTAACATTTAGGCACCCTATTTCTGCCGTTCCTTCTTTTTTGTTGATAATTTTTTAACATTTTCGTTTTTATATTGACACATCATTGAGTATTCATATGCGATACTCGAGGCTGATTACAATCCATAGGGCAGTATTTTACTAGAGGAGGTAATGAAAATGGCTTACAAGTTCGAACTGTACAGCGACGCGAAGGGTGAATACCGTTGGAGACTCGTAGCTCCAAATGGGCAGGCGATTGCCTCAAGTGGAGAAGGCTACAAGGCAAAAGACAGTGCCAAAGCCGGCATTGAATCTGTCCGCAAGAATGCCGCCACTGCCGAAATCGTTGAGAAGTAAAAAACATCAATAATCTACACAGGCTTCTCATCAGGATTGTTGTAAGTACTTTTTTTAGTCCTTAGTAACTGGTGTAGTTGTACCTGGAGGATGTATCTATGGGCTGGTTGTGGCATATCCTGTTAGGCATTGTAGTTGGGATCGTCGCTCGCCTTATCCACCCCGGTAAGGAAAATATGGGCTGGTTCATGACTGTGATTATCGGCATCGTTGGTTCGGTGATCGCGGCCCTGATCGGGCAGTTGACCGGTTGGTACGGGGTGCCTTCCTGGCTCGGTTTAGGCATAGCCATAATTGTGGCAATCATACTGGTAGCGGTTTATGCAGCCATCAAAGGGAAAAGAAGATAGTATCTGATTTGGAGGTCAATTAGCGTATATGTTGAGCAAAATAGGTTTCTGGGCATTTATTATCGGTCTCATTCTCTGTGTCGTGGCTGGTTTCGCCTGGGCGGATAACCAGGGTGTACTCATTGCTTTACTCATCCTCGGCATCATCATCGGTTTTCTCAATATAACCGCCAAGGAAACCATGTTGTTCCTGGTTGCGACTATCGCTTTGATGGTAGTCGGCCGGGTCTTCGAGCCACTGTCGGTACTGGATATCGGCCGCCACCTGGACAATATACTGGCTTACGTCGCCACCCTGATGGCACCGGCAGCCATCATTGCGGCCGTGAAAGCCTTGTGGAACGTCGGTAAACCCGGCGAAGTTTAGTTTTCTTTGCATTCATTAAGACCTTACTTTTTGATGGTGTCTTATTACCAGGAGACCGAAACGGTTGGTTGATGTCAGTAATGGATAGATAAAATCGTTTCGGTCTCCTTAATCAATCCGATTGCTACCTGGTCTATCGGTAGTTGGACAAATAGGGTGAGAAAGGTGGCCAAGAGGAAAACAAAAATGTATACACCAAAAGAAGCGGCCGTGATCCTTCATGTTCATACCAACACCATCCGTAGATGGTGTGACATGGGGATCATGAAGTCATTCCGTATTGGTATCCGTGGCGACCGCCGTATCCTCGAGGAGGAGATCGACAGGATGTTGTCGGATACGTATCACAGGCAAAATACTACGGACGATACTTAAGAGCAGGAACATTAATTGACAATTTAAGAAATCACATCAATTTTATGCCTGAATAATGAAGAGTTGGGCGACCAATATGACCAAAACACACTAAGTAACCTGGTTAATCAACTCCTCAAACACCATGACAGGTTGTGGTTGGAGTCGAATAAGTCCCTGATTAAAAAATATGGCTGAATATGCGGAAGCGTACTCATTTTGTATATTAAAGTTATTCAGACGAAGGCTGTTTTCTTGTATATTTTCCAGTTTTATTCCGAATATTGATGTTTAAGCTATAATTTTATTGGATCAATTATCTAAATATTCTCCAGGCAGGTGAAATGATGGTATTTGATAGATTATCAAAAAATATGGCGGGGCAGCCGGCATCGCCGGGACTTGTCCTGCCTCATCCGGAAGAACCGATGAACCCTTCGGCTAACTTGGCGAATACCAATACTGATGCCGTCATGAATAAATGGCTGCGAGACTGGGCGGTACCGGCACAGCATTGGGATCACTGGAAAAAAGCTATTGACCTGAAAGTATACGATGTATATCCTCCGTCTCTTACTGCAATGGGGATCAAACAGGATACCCCGGCTGGGACCTGGGAGGCAGGAGGCAAAAGGTACCTGGCAATCAAGCCGTCATGGCTGAACCCTGGTGTGATTGCTCACGAACAAGCCCATAATAGTTACGCATTGTTAACACCGGCCCAGAAGTCCGCCTTCGCGGCAGCTTATAATTCATTGAAAAATACCGACCCCTTGATCAAACACCTTTTTACCAGGAATACTTATGGCCTTACCAACGACATCGAAGGACATGCTGAAATCTACCGGTATATCGGACAAAAAATGCCTGAACAACTAAAGCAATATTATCCGAAATTATTCGAGACTGCACAGGCGGTAAATCGGGCGCCGGTATCCAGCCAGCCGCTAAAAGCGGCTCCTGCGCCTGCCCAACCGCAAGCACCCGGCCAAAAGGCCAAAATAATCCCACCGCCTCAACCCGGCACCAGGACGGTAATCGATCAAAAGGCCTTGCCGGTGGCCGTCAGCAGCGGCAATCTTGATATCCTGTGCGGTTCTTGCGGAGTGGTATTGTTGAAAGGTATCGTAGGCGGTTCTTTTGGTAATATTGTCATCAAGTGCCCGAGGTGCAATAACTATAACGAAGTCTAAGCACTGGTTTGACCTGGTTGATCGATAATCCGGTCGAATATCTTGTATTAGAACGGAAGTTGAGATTTTCAACTTCCGTTTTGGTTTTCCCCCAAATCTTGATAGAACCTGAAAAAATGATATGATAGGGACGCCATTTTCCATGGAAAGAGAGGTGTGACAATGGGATTAGCCAGTTTTTCGTTGCGTGGAAAAATCGCTGCCGTAACCGGAGCAGCCGGGGCCAGAGGGATCGGCAGGGCGGTGGCGCTAACTCTGGCTGAAGCTGGTGCTGATGTAGCCGTGTGCGATCTCAATATTTCGGGCCATGATTTTGACCTCGAAGGCACTGCTGAAGATATCCGAAAACTGGGGCGGCGTTCACTGGCGATGAGGGTCGATGTTACCGATGAAAAAGCCGTAGAGATGTTTATTGATAAAGTAGTCGATCAGTTAGGTAATTTAGACATCATGGTCAATAATGCGGCCGTCGGCGCTACCGCCGACTATCAGAGTGTAACCCGGACACAGTGGGAAAAACTACTACATACCAATGTCATCGGCTGTCACAATTGTTGCAAAGCCGCCAGCCGGGTGATGCTGGGGAAAAAACAAGGTTCTATCATCAATATGAGTTCCAGTACCAGCTTCCGTTCAGGCCACATCTTTTATCCTTACGGGGTTTCCAAAGCCGGTATCAATCACATTACCACCAGCCTGGCTGAAGAATGGGCGCAGTTTGGCATCCGGGTTAATGCCGTTGCTCCAGGTGCTGTGGAGACCGACATCTCCGAGCACGATATTGCCAATCCTGTGCCTACCAGTGAACGTTTTAAGCTCCAGGATGCGGTCATGAAAATAGCAAAGCCGTCCGATATCGCCAACATTGTCCTGTTTCTGGCTTCTGATGCGAGTAATTACCTTACGGGACAGATCCTTGTGGCTAATGGGGGAGGGTAAGGCAAATTACTATTGCCCGGATAATGTATCCTTAATCCAGCTTCCTTAACCAGGAAATAAAGATAAAAACCCCGAGGTATATCGCTGCCAGGCATATCGCCAGACCGCCGATAGTCCATGGGGCACTGATTTGCTCGGTTAATATTCCAGCGAAGAAAGCCCCCACCCCACTCAATCCCCAACTCATACTCATGACACTCATTACCCGCCCCAGGTATACCGGGTCACTGTAGACCTGCATAAGGGCTACTCCGGCGGTATTGTTACCGGTCATGCCGATACCGACAAACACCATCATGGTTATCGACAGCGGCCACGAAACGGAAAAAGCGAATACGATCAATCCCAGCCCCAACAGCAGGTTGGACAACAGCAGGATCGCCCCGCGTTTTTTGGGCGGGAGAGATGCCAGCACCAGGGCAGCGGCCAGTGCTCCGAACCCGGCTACACTCATTAAAGTACCCTGCCCGGATACGCCTACCTTGAGGATATCCTTGGCAAAGACCGGCATCATCATCTGGTAGGGCATCGCCATAATTATTGAGGCGATAAACAATACCAGGATCAGCAAGATAGTCCGGTGGCTGAAGATATACTTCAGGCCGTCTTGGATATTGGTTATTACGTTGTGGGAATGGGATTGGTGAGGTTTTGACCGTGGTAGAAAAGCTGCAAAAATGATGCCGCTGGCATTTAGCGCAGCCATGATATAAAAAATGACTGCATAGCCAAAACCATCGATGATGAAGCCGGCTGTTGCCGGCCCGATTAACTGGAACAGGCTCATCCCCAGCGTCCCTAAGGAAACCGCGTTCATGAGATGTTCCGGCCGGACCAGTTCGTTGATGATTGCCTGGCGTGCCGGCATACTCATGGCGGTGATAGTGCCCAACACTGCCGAACCCGCGACCAGTACCCACCATGATTCGGGATGTGCCGGGGTCAGGTACCCCGTATGAACGGCGATCCCGTACCCCAGCGATGCCAGCATCATGGCTATCTGAGCAATAATTATCAGGTATTTTTTTGCCAGCCGGTCAGCGATGGCGCCGCCGACCAGTGAAAAGACGATGGTAGGGATGGCATTGGCCAACGACATGATGCCGAGTTTGGCGGCTGAACCGGTGATATCATACACCAGGTACGTCCGGGCGACCATCTCCATGCTGAAAGTACTCCACTGGCCGATCATGCCCAGGAAATAGATACGGTACGCTGAGTACTTCAGGGAGTCGAAAGTTTTCAGGCCGCGAAAAGTACGGTTCGTTATATTTTTTGGAATCATGCGGTCAATGTGTCCTTGATGGGGCAAGTGTAACGGGGAAAGACAGGTTTGTCAAAAAGCGACATTCATCTGGTTTTCCGGTTGAGAATCCGGTAGGCAAAACGCATCATTATTTCCTGGTGCTCGATCTCCTGATCCACGCCCCCTCCGGCATGCCCCTCGGCATACCAGCAGACATCGATTTCCTTCCCCAGTTCTCTCATCTTCTTTTCAAAGTATTCAACCGGCCGGGCAGGAGTCCGCGTATCATTACGTCCCTGGATGATCAATACCGGTGCTTGTATCCGGTCGACATAATTAATGGGCGAAGCTGCCGCGTATGTTTCCGGTTTTTCCTGCGGCGTCCCGCCCAGTAACGCGACCGAATATCCCCGCATGGCCGGGGAAAGGTCTTCATATTCCATCGTCCAGTCAGTAGTCGCGGTTCCTGCCAGTCCGGCAGCCCACAAATCCGGGAATTTACCCAGGGCCAGCAGAACCAGGTAACCACCGTACGACCAGCCGTGGGGAATAATGCTCTGTGGGTCGGCGATCCCTTCTTTTATCAGCCATTCCCGGGCAGCCAGCATGTCTGTAATCTCCCAGTGGCCAACATTACCCCAGATCTTCTCACGGAATTCACGGCCAAAACCGGTGGAACCGCGGTAGTTGATGGCCAACCAGGCGAAACCGTGGTCCAGCCATGCCTGGGCGTTGGGGAAAAAATAATCTACCGTCTGTGTTTCCGGCCCGCCGTGTACATTGAGGATCGTCGGGAATGGCCCTTCACCGTCCGGCACCCCAAGCCATCCCTGTATCCTTTCTCCGTCAAGTGAGAGAAAAGTGATGGACTTGATATTATGCCCGTCCGGAACTTCACCTGCCGGGAGGACAGTACTTATCTGGTGTCCTTTATGGTCCAGGGAAATTACCTGTGGCGGATGGGTGGCATCTTGCCAACCAGCAATAAACTCACGTCCGTGAAAATATACCGCCGGAGCGAAGGGGGCCCCCATTCCATAAAAGCCCTGCGGGTGGTCCAGCCGTTTCAAGTCGCCTGTCTCAAGGTTGTATACTGCCAGCTTTTGTTCGGCCAGATAGGTTCCGGCAAGCAGGACTTCTTTACCATCATCACTCCAATCGGATACCGAGATGTCTCCCTCGAACCCTGGAATTTCCAGGTCCTGCCGCCGGTTGGTCTTAAGGTCCCAGGTGAAAAGGCGGTTGTATCCGGTACCGTTGGAAACTCCCAGTACTTGTGAACCGCCGGGGACGGGCGAAAAGTTATGGGCCGTCAGGCTGGCTCCTTTTTCCGACAATGTCCCGATCAGTTTCCGGGTTGCCAAATCATAAGCGATTAAAATGTTATGTTGGAAAGTAGTGCGTTCTGTAGAGACCAATACTCCAATTTCTCCCCCATTCGACAACACCGGGCCGAACATCATTTTGGTGGTATGGTGGAAAATTGCCGGCCGGCCGGTAACGCCGTCCTGTTCTACCGGAATTGCAACTGCGTGAAAACCGTGGTCATCGGAGATCACGGTACCGATCATATTCCCGGCCCGGCTGAAATTGAGGCCGAATGCAGAGTATTTACTTCTACCGGGAGTGATGTTTTCCGGCATACCTCCTTCCCAGGGGATACGGACGAAGTGCCCGATCTCATTGCCGTTGTCATCCTGCATGTAATAGATAAACCGGCCGTCTGGAGAGATAGCTCCGAAATATATCCCCTCCGGTTTGCGGGTAAGTTGCCGCAGCTGATTATCCGGTAAGTTCCAGGCATACAACTGGTATTGGCCGTTCCGGGTACTGATCACCAATCCGCGTGCGGGATGCCGCCGGGCTAACTGAACGGCCACTACCGCCGGCGCCAGGTAGCGCTGTCTCCAGGGAGCGTATTCGCTCAGATCCAGCTGTTTATGCATATAATAGCCCCATTTTTTCTACCTTTACGGATAGAAGCAACCGCTGGTACAGGATGAAAAAAACTATCTAAGATGATATACTTAATTTACTAACTAATTTTAGCATAACGTTCCGGAACTCTGGTTTTCAGATTCCGTTTTGGATATAAGACCGCAGTAAACAATGGCAAAATCTTTAATTTCCTCAATGGCCGGTTCCGCGCCCCGGCGGGACTGGACACAGGGCAATCTTTTACACAACCTGGTTTCCCTTGCCTGGCCTATTATCATAAGCAGTGCCCTGAATAATATCGGGACCACCATCGATATGATTTGGGTAGGACGCTTAGGGGCTTCCTCAGTAGCCGGGGTGGGGGTTGCCGGCATGCTGGTTGCCCTGCTGGATGCGGTGAAGATGGGCCTGGATATGGGCACCCGGGCTATGATCGCCCGTTTTATCGGTGCCGGGGACATGAGAGACGCCAATCGCGTCGCTTTACAGGGTTATGTTGTTACTATTGCTTTCGCTGCTACAGTTGGTACCCTGGGTTTTATCTTTTCCGGGTCAATTCTACAAGTTATGGGACTTGCTCCGGATGTTGTCGCCCAGAGTACGGCTTATTTACGGATCCAGTTCATCGGTATATTGACCATGGGCCTGGTGCGGCAAAACGAGGGCACCATGCAGTCGTCCGGAGATACGGTTAGTCCCATGAAAGTATCCATCATTTATCGAATGTTCCACATTGTTTTATGCCCCTTCCTGGTTTTCGGCTGGTGGATATTTCCGCAGTTGGGCGTTACCGGGGCGGCTCTTACCGGTATCATTTCTGCCTCTTTAGGAGCATCAATCGGACTCTGGATACTGATCAGTGGGAAAACCCGGCTTACCTTGAAATTCCGCGGTTTCCGGCCTGACTTTAAGATGATATGGCGGGTCATCCGGGTGGGTATTCCGGCTTCCATCACCGGTATGGAACGGACTTTTGGCCAGTTGGTGATGACCGGTTTCGTCGTTCCCTTCGGTACCATGGCCGTGGCTGCCCACTCACTCACCCAACAGATCGATCAGTTTATCAACATTGCCGGTTCAGGCGTCGGCCAGGCTTCTGGCATTCTTGCCGGGCAGAATCTTGGTGCGGGCAAAGCAGATAAAGCGGCAAAGAGCGGCTGGTTAGGTATTACTATTTTTACTTCGATCATGGCGCTTGGCTCCATTGCCCTGTGGTTCTGGGGCAGGAATATCATTGGTATTTTTACAAAGGATCCCGGGGTGCTCGATATCGGTGTAGTATTTGTCCGTATCCAGATCATCACTTACCTGTTTCTCGGCTGCTCCGCGGTATTACAGCAATGCCTGAACGGCGTCGGCGATACCATAACGACCATGATCGTGGTCCTGGTCAGTATGTTTGCCCTTCAGGTACCTCTGGCTTATCTGCTTTCAAATTATACCTCGGTGGGGGTATACGGAACGCGGTGGGCGATCGCCATCGGGACCGTCGCCATGGCGGTTGTCTATGTAACGTATTTCCGTATTGGCCGCTGGAAGCGTAAAAAAGTCTAGGCTGTCTTTTTATAAGTGGCTGAGATGGAAGCAGGCTAGAACTGTTGGTAAGCCCGCTCTTCGTTTACTTTATCTGACAGGTAGTCTACCAGTTCGGCATCGAACGGCAGATCCAGGAAATATTTTTCCGGTGCCGGCAGCGGCTTGATGTTAATCGGGATGCGGGCTGATGACTGGTTGTAGACCAGGTCTGCCAGGTACTGCAAGTTCACCACATCTTCCAGGTTATAACGTACCAGCGTATCCAGGGCGGCTTGGTTACCCCGTTGATATTCCTTCCACAACAACACGGCCAGGTAGCCGTCCATCTGCTTTAGTGACCCTTCCCGCTCCAGTCCCACCTGTTTTTCGATCGACTTTAGTCCACCGTGGTAGTTCAACCGGCGCAGGGGATAAAGCAGGTCCAGGTGGCCCTGGTAATCCGGCATGTCACCGAAGACATTACAGATGAACGGCAGGTCGAAGCGCTTGCCGTTAAAAGTCACCAGCAGTGAATATTTTTGCACCTCTTCCGCAAAATCTTCCAGGTTGATGCCCTGGATGAAAGCCCTGGGTGTTTTGCCATCGAAAAGGCCGATCACAGTAATGGCATCACTCCCGGCCAGGAGGCCGGTCGTTTCGATATCAACGAAAGCGGTCTGCTCCCGGAAATCGGCATATAGTCGCCAGGCGTCTCCCGAGTGCAGGGCTTCACAAAAATAGCGGGCGTCGTCATGTTCCAAAGCCTGGCAGGATTCCATCAAGTACCCGAAAACCAACCTGGGGTCCAGGCTTTTCAGGGGGCAGGCATCGAAACGCTGGATATAGTCATCCCACGAGGTGAAACCGTTGTCCCATAGTTGTTCTTCGGTATGCCGGCCGATGCGGGGGACGTGGATGAATGTATTTTTTAACATGCGCCTACTTTTTTTACCGGTCAACGGTATTTTGTCCCTTCTCGGCTGCCTCTGTAAAGGAATAGTATTAAGAAAGGCAGCATAAACAGATATTTTACCAGTAATATCGGTTGATCGCTAATTCCTGATGCCGTATTTGACCCTTGCAGCGTAATTATCATAAACTCAAATATTCACCAAAAAACGGAGATGATACGATTAATATACTCGATTTCAAAAAAAAGCTGATATCCCAATTGCTGCAAGCGGCGGCCGAAGCACAAAAATCCGGCCGGCTTCCGGTAGCGGCCCTGCCTGAGATCTATCTGGAGCATCCGCAGAAACCGGAGCACGGTGATTATGCCTGTAGCTTTCCCCTCAAATTAGCCCGCCCCACCCGCTTGAAGCCAATGGATATCGCTAAAATACTGATCGACCAGCTGCCGGCGACGCCGGAAGTACAGTCGGTAACGGCCGCCCCCCCGGGCTTCATCAATTTCAAATTGAGTCAGGACTGGTTGACGGCCTTGATCCCCCAGGTCCTGGCACAGGGTGAATATTACGGCAATTCTACTATGGGTAAGGGCACCCGTGTCCAGATTGAATTCGTTAGTGCCAACCCCACCGGACCGCTGCACCTCGGCAACGGCCGGGGTGCCGTTCTCGGTAGTGCCCTGGCCCAGGTGATGGCAGCTGCCGGGTATTCCGTGGAGAAGGAATACTATTTCAATGATGCCGGTAACCAGATGCAGGCTTTTTATAATTCCCTTTACTGCCGCTACCAACAGGGACTGGGAATCAATGCTGAAATGCCGGAGAACGGATATCACGGCAATTACATGATCGAACTGGCGAAAGAGATCACCACCGCAGAGGGCGACAAATTCCTTCATATGCCGGAAGCCGAAGGCAAACAGGCTCTTGGTGTCATTGGCATGCAAAAAGTCATGGATTGGATCAAAGACGACTTGAAAAAACTTGGCGTCACGTTCGATGTGTTTTACAGCGAAAGGACGTTGTATGAAAAAGGCTTGTTCCAACATGCCATGCAATTACTGCAAGACCGGGGCTATATTGCCTACAGGGAAAATGCTACCTGGTTTACCTCCACGGCTTTAGGTGAAGACAAGGACAATGTGGTCATTCGCAGCGATGGCACACCGACCTATTTCGGGGCTGATATCGCCTACCACTATAATAAATTTTTTGAGCGGCATTTCGACCGGGTTATCGATATCTGGGGAGCCGACCACCAGGGCCATGTCTCGCGTATGAAAGCTGTGATTGCTGCTCTGGGGGGTAACTCCGACAACCTGGATATCCTCATATCACAGATGGTGACACTGCGCCGCGGCCAGGAAACGGTCCGCATTTCCAAGCGCACCGGCGATATGATAACCCTGCGCGAAGTGATCGACGAGGTGGGGATGGATGCCTGCCGCTTCTTTTTCCTTTCCCGGACGGCCGACAGCCAGATGGATTTCGACCTCGAACTGGCTAAGAAACAATCGGCTGACAACCCGGTCTATTATGTGCAGTATGCCCATGCCCGTATCGCCAGCATCCTGCGCCTGGCTGAGGAGAAAAATATCGACTTCTCCGGTGGCAATGTCTCCTTGTGTGCCAGCGAGCCGGAATTGACCCTGATCCGGAAACTGGCCCAGTTGCCGGAGTTAATTGAGACCGCGGCCGCCGCTCATGAGCCCCACCATTTGACCTATTATGCCCAGGACCTGTCGGCGGTTTTCCATGCCTTCTACCGGGACTGCCGGGTGATTTCCGACGATGCCGCGGTGACTGCCGCCCGGCTCAAATTGGTTTCGGCCACGAAAATCGTCCTCGCCCGTACCCTGCACCTGATGGGAATGACGGCTCCGGAGAAGATGTAGGATAAGCTATAATCCTTGCTTTTTATATCTTTCGGCAAGGTTCTGGTAAACGAGGGGACTCTGCGTAAACCAGTACATGTGCTGGGGGCCGACCTGCCCTTTGATCTCACCGGGCACCCCTGCCACCATTGCTTTATCCGGTATGCGGGACTTCTCCTTGACCATGCAGCCGGCAGCGATGATGCAGTAATTCCCGATTTCTACATCATGGAGAATGGTGGCGTTCATACCGATAAGGACATTATTCCCGATACGCCGGCAGTTGGACACCGCCCCATGCCCGAAGATCACGTTGTCGCCGATGCTGACGTCGGCTTCCGGCGGGGTGGTCGGCGCCCCAGAATGAATCACGCAGTTATCCTCGATGGCAACGTAGCGGCCGATGGTGATCTTTCCCAGGTCGCCCCGCACCACCGCTCCCGGCATCACACAGGAATTTTCACCGATTTCCACGTCCCCAATCACATATGCAGTTTCACTAACGAAAGCTGAAGCGGCGATCCTGGGGGTTTTACCTTCGAACGGCCTGATCATGTACTTACTCCCTTAACAAATCTGGAGGCAATATCCGCGCATCCTGAGCCTCGAAGGAGAGTGGGTTTTGCCTCCAGTTCTATTCATAAATCATAAATCCAGTATCTTTATTCAGGAAGGAAAAATCGGCCACGTAAAAATCCTGGATATGAATTAAGCACCTTGATTCATCTTGCAGGCGGGAATATTTTATCTCGCCGGTTTATGAGTACCGATGAGCGATATCTCGATCTCCCGTCCGCAGCGGGGACAGGTGATATTGAGTATTATCGGCTGGCTCATTACCCTCTCGGCAACGGCAGTGACCATGGAGTCAATGTTGTCCAGGCGGCGGTCAAGCACGTCGAGGCGTTCTTTGAGTTGTCGGACTTCCTGTTCGCTGTCGGCCACGGTTGCCTCCTAAGGGTAAGTTGCCCTTATTATAGGCAGGGGAACACAGCCGTGTCAAAACCAATCCTGTTTCCTTTAACCTCCGATACCGGGAATCGAAGTTACTTACCTTTGCTTGACGCTTTCCGGCCTCGCCACTTATAATAATCCATCAATTTGTTACCGACACCTGCGGTCGGGCAGACACACATGGGACACGGCTTTTCCCGTCTGCATTTCGTATCGCATCCTGTATTTATCTGAAAGAGAGGAATAGCTTGGAGTATTTTCTGAACGAACAGCAAACGATGGTGCGGGACCTGGCAAGAAAGATCGCCCGGGAGAAGATCCTCCCGGTACGGGCAGAACTCGATGAAAAGGAAGAGTTCCCCTGGGAGATCATCAAGGAACTGGCGAACAGCGACATGTTCCGCATCTTTATCCCTACGGAGTACGAGGGGTTGGGTGGGGGCTGCCTCGACCTGGCCTTAGTAGTCGAGGAATTAAGCCGGGTTTGCTCCGGCATCGCCGTGAGTTACGCCGCGGTGGACCTCGGCATCATCCCCCTGGTCGAGTTCGGCAATCCAGCCCAGAAGCAGAAATACCTGCCTGATATCGCTTCCGGCAAGAAGCTGGCGGCGTTCGGCATCACCGAACCTACCGCCGGTAGCGACGCCGGTTCGATCAAGACTACTGCCCAAAAAGTCGAAGGTGGTTATGTCCTGAACGGCACCAAGCAGTTCATCACCAACGGCGGCGAGGCTGAACTATATACCATCATCGCCCTTACCGATAAGAACAAGGGCGCCCGCGGCGCTTCCGCCATCCTGGTGGAAAAAGGCACCCCCGGTTTTACCTTCGGAAAGAAGGAAAAGAAGCTGGGCATCCGTGCCTCCGCCACCCGGGAGCTGGTCTTCAAAGATTGTTTCGTCCCGGCTGAGAATATCATTGATAAGGAAGGCATGGGCTTTATCATTACCATGAAACTGTTTGATAAATCACGGCCCGGCATAGGCGCACAGGCGGTTGGCGTTGCCCAGGGAGCATTGGATACCGCCCTCGAATATGCCAAGCAGCGCATCCAGTTTGGCCACCCCATCATTGCCATCCAGGCCGTACAGCACTTGCTGGCCGATATGGCGATACAGGTCGAAGCGGCCCGGGCACTGGTTTATGCCGCGGCGCGGACAGTCGATTCCGGCGCCAGGAATGTCAGTATGGAATCAGCCATGGCCAAGGTGTTTGCCTCGGATGTGGCGATGAAGGTTACTACGGATGCCATCCAGGTCATGGGCGGCGCCGGTTTCATGCGCGATTATCCGGCAGAGAAGATGATGCGCGATGCCAAGATCACCCAGATCTATGAGGGGACAAACCAGGTCCTGCGTAACGTGATCGGACAGGAACTCCGCAAGAGCAAGGTCCGCTGAGCATGAATATCATCGTCTGTCTGAAGCAGGTACCCGGTACGACCCAGGTCCAGATCGATCCCAAGACCAACACCCTCATCCGGCAGGGGGTGGCGGCGATATTGAATCCTTTCGACGCTTATGCCTTGGAAGAAGGCGTACGCCTGAAAGAACGTTACGGCGGTAAGGTCACCGTGATCACCATGGGACCGCCGCAAGCCGTGGATATGCTGAAAGAAGCGATCAGCGTCGGCGCCGATCAGGCCATTCTGCTGAGCGACCGTGAGTTTGCCGGTTCGGATACCCTGGCCACTTCTTACACCCTGGCGCAGGCAGTAAAAAAGATCGCCGAATACGACCTTATCCTCTGCGGCCGGCAAACCCTTGATGGCGATACCGGACAGGTTGGCCCGGAGATGTCCCAGATGCTGGGATTGCCTTTCATTGCGTATGTCAGCAAGGTCGAGGAAGCAGCCAACGGCTTCCTGAGAGTACAGCGGTTGGTGGACGACGGCCATGAAGAGATCGAAACCGCCCTGCCGGCCGTAATTACCGTCACCAAGGAGATCAATGTCCCCCGCCTCCCCTCCCTGCGGGGCATGGTCAAGTCCAAGAGTGCCCAGATCCCTACCTGGACGGCCGCCGATATCGGGGCCGACCTGAAATCAGTAGGACGCGCCGGTTCGGCGACGGTCGTAGTCAGGACCTTCGTCCCGGAACGGGTCCGCCGCGGCCAGGTGCTCTCCGGCACGGCGGAAGAGCAGGTGCATGCCCTGTTTAGTAAGCTAAAAGAAACCAGGACGATATAGAGATGGCAATTCATGTTGATAAAGAAAAATGCGTCGGTTGCGGCAGTTGCCAGCCGGCTTGTCCCTATAACCTGATCGAGCTCATTGACGGTAAAGCCAGCATCAAGGAAGCCGGCTGCACCCTGTGCGGCGCTTGCCGTGATGCCTGTGCCTTCGAGGCGATCGTGATCGAGGCCGCGGCCGGGGCCGAGGCCCCATCCCCCGACGGCTACCGCGGCGTATGGGTATATGCCGAGCAGCGTAGCGGTAAGCTGGGCAGCGTCGGTTACGAATTACTGGCCCGCGGCCGCGAACTGGCCGATACCCTGAAAACGGAGCTTTCCGCAGTCTGCCTGGGACACCAGGTAGCGGACGTGGATTCATTGATCGCCCACGGCGCCAACAAGGTCTACATGGTCGATGCCGAACCGCTGTCGGTGCCCCTGGAAGACCTGTACGCTGCCCAGATGGCTAAACTTATCCGCACCCACAAACCGGAAATCATGCTGGCCGGGGCTACTTCCCTGGGCCGGGCATTCATCCCCAAGGTGGCGGCCATTCTCAAGACAGGACTAACGGCGGACTGCACATCGCTGGACATCGATACGGAAAAACGGCTCCTGTTACAGACCCGTCCCGCTTTCGGCGGCAACCTGATGGCGACGATCATCTGCGAGCAGAAGCGGCCCCAGATGGCCACGGTCAGGCCCCGGGTATTCAAACGGGGCACCGGGGAACAGGGGCGTAAGGGCCAGATCATCAAGATGGACTTCGATAAAGAAGCGGTAACTTCGAAGACACGGCTGCTCAAATTCATCGAGGACCTGGGCAAGCAGGTGAAGATCGAGGATGCCGATATCATCGTCTCCGGTGGCCGGGGATTAGGCAAACCCGAGAACTTCAAGTTGATCGAAGCCCTGGCGCAGGTGCTGGGGGCGGCGGTCGGTTCTTCCCGTCCCCCGGTAGACGACGGTTGGATACCCTATTCCCACCAGGTGGGGCAGACCGGCAAGACCGTACGGCCAAAACTGTATATCGCCTGTGGCATCTCCGGTTCGGTGCAGCATATGGCAGGGATGGGTACTTCCGAGTGTATCGTAGCGATTAATAATGACCCCAATGCCCCTATCTTTGAAATCGCCACCTACGGCATCGTGGGCGACCTGTTTAAGATCGTACCGATGTTGACGGAGAAGATCAAGGCCGGACAATAATAACTCTATATTTTAGCTGGTGATATACTAATATTGTCTATTTCTCGTAAGAGGACGATACTAATGGAGACAATAAAGTTTGTCTATTATCAAGAAAATGAGTTCTGGGTAGGTTGGCTGGTGGAATTTCCAGATTATCGTACTCAGGGAACAAGTTTGACGGAACTAAAAGAAAACCTTCAGGATATCTATAAAGAGCTTACTTCCGGAAAGATTCCATGTGTCAGAAAACTTGGTGAACTCATAGTTGGATGAAAAGGAATGAGTTGATCAAGCGACTGGAGAAAATGGGATGTCTCCTTATACGTCACGGCCATAAACATGATTGGTATCAGAATCCAACTACCAGAATGTCTCAACCGGTACCCAGGCACACAGAAATCGTGGAAAGCCTGGCTAAACACATTTTGAAAGTATTGTCTGATTAATTGCTTCACTACCTTACCGTCTCCACCAGTTCCGGCACCGTGGTGTCGGCGTTCTCCAGTTCCGGCAGGAAAGAAGCCTGCTTTTCAAATTCCAGCATACCCTTGAACCAGATATAGGACATGGCCCGCCGCGTCACCACTTTCATCTTGCGTAGCTGGGCGACAGAATTGATGGAGTGGCTGCGCCTGATGTCTACGATGCGCTGAGCGGAGACGGGACCGATGCCGGGCACCCGCAGCAGTTCTTCGTAACTGGCTTTATTAATATCCAGGGGGAAGTTACCGGGCTGTTTTTTGGCAATAGTAGCCTTGGGATCGGAGGTTAAGGGGTAATAGCCTTCCGTATTCAGCCCCAGTTCCATTTCCGCCGGGGTGAAGCGGTAGATGCGCAGCAGCCAGTCCGCCTGGTACAGGCGGTGCTCGCGCACCGGCGGCGTAGCGCGGTGGTCTTCGAGACGGGAATTGCCCACGGGGCGGAAAGCGCTGAAATAGATGCGGCGCAGCCCGATCTCGTGGTATAAGGCTTCGCTGGTATGCAGCAGGTCGCGGTCGGTCTCGTCGGCGGCACCGACGACGAACTGGGTGGTCTGGCCGCCGGGCACCAGGATCTCGTTATTCGCGGTGAGTTTTTTCACCCACTGCATGGGTTCGATGATGCCGTTGAGGATGTTCTTGCGGGAACTGAGTTTGGCCAGGTGGTGGGCGGTGGGGGCTTCCATGTTGATAGAGACGCGCGTGGCCAGCTTGCAGCCGGCCTCGATGGAGGCGAAGTCAGCCCCGGGCAGCATCTTCAGGTGGATATACCCGTCGAAGCCGTATTTCTGGCGCAGGATCTCCACGGTATTGACCATGCGTTCCTGGCTGCGGATGGGGTTGCCGGCGATGGCGGAACTGAGAAAGATGCCCTGGACCAGGCGTTTACGGTACAGTTCCATGAAGGTTTTCGCCAGTTCCTCGGGAGTAAAGGTGGAGCGGGGGCAGTCCCGGCCGACCTGATTGACGCAGTAAGCGCAGTCATTGGTACAGACGTTGGTCTGGAGGA
This sequence comes from uncultured Dehalococcoidales bacterium, assembly GCA_964606525.1. Classification (GTDB taxonomy): domain Bacteria; phylum Chloroflexota; class Dehalococcoidia; order Dehalococcoidales; family UBA2162; genus JBBITI01. Next base: position 10,657 of record CAZSHH010000023.1, on the reverse strand, counting down.
TTTTGAACAGGGAGCGGCAGCCGCCGCCGGGGAGGGCGGCTTTATAGATGAATTTCAATGGCGAAGGCCGTTCCGCGTTCGGCCCGTAATAGCCGCAGATGTCGAATTTGGCGGCATTCGCCAGGGTATTCAGCTTGGTATCGATACCGGCAGCCATACTTCTCCTCACAGAACACCCGTACTATAGCAAGGATGGAAGAAGATGTCAAGGGGAAATCCGAAATACGAATATCGAAATACGAAACGACAGATATACCCTGAATCATAAACAAGATAATCGGATACCGGTATCGTCAGACATCCCGCTCATCCTGAGCTCTGTCGAAGGAGAGTGGGATGGGTTTGGTATTCTTCGCCGCTATGGATTCGACAGGCTCACCATGAGCGGCTTGATTATTCTTCTCGCTGACCTGGCTTGTCATGCCAGTGCAAGCCAGCTCTTTCTTCACTCACCCTGTACCCTCTCACGCGAGTGACGAGGGGACTACAAGGAAAATCAACCGAGGCTAAATGGCCGGTTTTGTTAAAATAACCCCAGTCATGATTTAAGGCTAAACATCGCCCACTCTTTTGAGGAGGCGGTAGATGAAAAAGGTGAGGAGGGGGGAGGGGACTTTTTTCTGGCCGAAGTCCCAGGCAGACCAGGCTTTCCAGACCGAAGCAGGGGTATAGAAGCCACCAGGGCCAACCTGCGACTTGATGACCACGAGCATTTCTCGGAAGCGGGGGTCCTGGTGGCGAGAAGGAAATAAGGATAAGACTTCTGCGACATGTAAGACGTCGTACCAGATAAAGGGAAGCTTAAGCTTGGCGAAGTCGGTACCCATGCCGAAGAGAAAAGGTTTACGTTCCTTGCGCTGCTGCCAGAGAATCAACAAGGACTCGGCAGCGGTTTTACAGGCCAGGGCATCGTGATATTCGGGAAGTTGGGCGAGAGCCTTAAGGGTGATGAGGGTGGCGTAGGGGCAGGGGTCGGTCTTTCGGCCCGGGCCGCGGAATTTTCCCAGTTCCGGAGCGACCGTGCAGGTAAAGCCATGATCAAAAGCCAGGCCGGCGAGGTGTTGTGCCGCAGACTGGACGGTAAAATCGTTCTGCAGTCCTAGTTGGATCAAGGCGTAGAGGATAGAAGGCGTGTCGCAGAGCATCCAGGTTAACTGGTCGGAACCGGTGCCGCCGTAGTGGGGTGAGATATTAGCGAGGACTTGAAAGGCCCCTTCGTCCGAGCGCCGCTTAAGGATGTGGGCGATAATGGGGTCGATCCCGGGATCATTTTTGTCCAGGCCGATATCAGCGAGAAAGACAAGCTTATGGAGGAGATGGGCGGCGTCGTTGTGGCGCTTGAGAGCGGGACCGGGCCAGCCGGACAACTCGGAAAGTAGAACCTGGACCTGGGGATGTCCCCGCAGTGCCTGGCGGGAGGCCTGGACAGTGGGATCAGATGCCGGTAAGCCCAGGAGATCGAGCTGGGTACGGTACCGGACCCACGGTGGGCCGGACATCAACCAGTCAATTACCTTTTGATCAATCATATGTGGCCTCCGGGAAACAGATTATAAACAACCAAATTCAAATACTAAAAGAATCTCCTATGAGAACAGGGCGCCCGACCTGCCGGAGTAAAACGGATGGGCGGTCGGGTTTAAAACCCGACCCTACAGTTCCGGTTTTGGTTCATACCCGCGAAACAACCTGAAGCTAAATAACGGATTTTGTTAAAACAACTTCAAGCACGATTTGAATCTAAACCTCCTCATTATGAATCCGGCCTGCCAGGGAGTGAGAGTAAAAAAGGATCATTTTTTAATTCAGACAAGATTTTCTCATTTAAGAAACGGATAGACCGGTAGATCACCGTGTCGATGCTGGCGGCGAGGGCAGGTGAAGGGGTGGAGCCGCGGGTATATTTACCGTAGCGCAGCACCAGGCGGTTGATGGTCTCCAAAATGTCGAAGAACGATGCCAGGTCATAAGGCTCGGTTTGCATCACCTGGTACTGCCGATGGCAGAGGCGAAGTATCTCGGTTTCGAGGTTTTTGGCGCCGAAGGTCTGCCGGAGACGGTGTTTTTCCTCACGTGATAAAACACTGTTTGATGCCGAGATAGGGTTTTTCATGTCAATACTCATCTTTCAAATCCTCCATAAAACCGCTTAATATCAGAACAAAAGTATTATAGCACCAAAGTTCTATCTGTCAAGTCCCATTTTGGGGGTCTCAGGAGAAGGAGTCCATAAATATTGAAACGGTATTTTCACGAGAAAGAAAAGGAGAGGAGAAATCACATTTCTCCTCTCCTCGCAAGGAAGGCGTAATCGGCGCCGGGTATTACCTGCCGGCCATTGACTTACGCATGGACTGATCGACCCAGAAGTACTGGAAGAAAAGGGGATTGGAAGCCCCGTAGTAGTTCTTCACCCACGGCCACCAGAACTGGTATTGGTAGGCGACGGGTGCAGGGATGTAATAAGCCTGTTCGAGGACGTAAGGGATCAGTTCATCGTGGATGATCTTGTCCGCCCCGGCCGGGTCCTGCAGGACGATGGCCTGTTCCCGGGTATAGATATCGGAGATGACTGTTTCAGAACCGAACGGATTATTGATGCGGCTTTGATTGGCCAATCCGACACCGGTAAAGTTGCCCATGTTCAGATAAGAGGGGAAAATCCCGTAGCAAGTGGAATAGATCATGTCCTCGGCTTTTTTACCGAAGGATATCCCATTGAAGACTGCGAACTCCTTCAAATCGATGGTCAAATCGACGCCGATGTCGTCCCACATCGCCTGGAAGGTGGACATGACATCAACCGTGGTGGTGTCATTGGAGCAGACGACGGAACACTTAAAGCCGTCAGGATAACCGGCTTCGGACAGAAGCTGTTTGGCTTTCTCCGGATTGTAGCTGAAAAGTTCCTGGACGCTGGCCGGCAGTTGGTCCATGGGCACATAAGCACGTTTAAAGGACTTGTTGATAGGATAGGCCAGGATTTCGGCATCGCCGCCGTAGACGACTTCAGCGATACCTTTATAATCCAGGGCCATCATCAAAGCCTGGCGTACCCGGATGTCTTTATAGGGAAGATCGGGTTTATCGATGCGCATACCGACGACCATAGCCCCGCCGGGGAGGAACTGGGCTGATTTCAAATTTGGCGTGGTCTGTTTCAAGCTGACGGCATCATCGCCGACGACGGCATCCAGCATATCGACCTTACCCGTGCGCAGGGCGGCGAGGCGGGAGGAAATATCAGGCAGGAAGAGCATCTTGACGCCATCGACATAAGGCAGGCTGTCCCCCTTGCCCGCGCCGAGGGGGTTCTTATTCCAGAAGTTGGGATTCTTGATCAGGGTGATGGAGCTGTTGGCGACATAGTCATCGAGCATGAAAGCCCCGGTGCCGACGCTGTTGCGCCAGTCCTGGAGGTTGGGATATTTCGTCCAAAGTTCCGGCGGGAACTGGAAGTGATAACCGCCGCCGTGGGCAAGCCAGTGCCAGGCGCGCAGGGTGTCTTTCATACAGGTAAAGGTCACTTCCCAGGGGCCGGTCTGTTCCACCACGGTGTTGGCGGCAGCGACCGGTTCTACCATGCGGACGTAAGACCGGGAATGGTTGATGAACATATCGATATTTTTCACCCAGTCTTCAGGGATCATTTCCCGGCCGTTGACCATGCGGCTGGCTTCGAACTTCGGATTCAGGCCGTAATGCACGCCCTTGCGTACCTGCATGACAATGATCCCGGGTTCGGGATATTCAACACTTTCGGCGAGATAGGGCATAAAATCATCCAGCCCGGAGCCGGGGTTCATCCAGTCGGTCTGGCCGGTGCCGAAGGTACCTTTCGACCAGTCGTAACAGATCCACTGCTCATTAACGAACCAGGCGCAGGCCGGGCCGATCAGTTGGCCCTGGGTCACCGGGTCGAAAATACCCGAGTCGGAAGCCAGGATGCGGGTCAGGAACCCCCCATACTGGGGCTTATCCGAGGTAGTTGGAGCAACTGAAGTAGTAGTGCCCGGCGGTTTGGTGGTAGTGGTAGCGGGCGCGGTGGTAGTTTTCGTCTCGGTTTCAGTGCTGCAGGAAATCATGATGAGAGAAAGAAGCAACAAGGAACTCAGCAAAAGACAAACCCGTTTCACTTACACGATCCTCCCTCAATATTAGCGCTGTCTGTCAACTAATTTACCCAAAGATATCGGAAAATAACATACCGTACGGGGCAACAGTTTTCAGGCTCTTCAAGATGTATTCATTGTCCCTCCCACCATACCAGCGACAGCCGGAGTTCTGAAATACCCTACAATCCGTGTACCGGAGTTAACACACACAACACATGATAGTGGAGGAAAGTATTTTAGCGGATATACAGGAGTCAATACTGCCTAGATTATATCATCAGGTGTCAAACGTATAAGAATACCCGAAATTCCAATATCGAATACCTCATATCGGATACCTCATATCGAATACCTCATATCGAAGAAAAACTGAGGGACAATATCAAAAACCAGGAAACCAGAAAAATCATAACAAAAACAACTATACAAAGCGATAAAGTCAAAGAAGGGAATAATGAACCGCAGATCGAGCCCGGAATGATGAAACGGGATAGGAGGCTAGATGGAATGTTGGTCCAGTTGGACCTGCCAGTAACTGCCCCGGGCATCTTCAAAACCAAGGGAGTTGCAGCGGACAGCCTGGAGTAAATGCTGGCCGAAGGCTAGCTCCAGCCACTTGACCTTCCCGTCGGGGCAAGCCCATGACGGCCAATCTGCATAATCGAGCCGCGGTGGCTGGCGGGGTGATACGAGGGCAAAATGGGGCACGATAAGGGGTGATTTCCGTGAGTTCAACTGGAGGGCAGCCGCCAGGTGGACCAGCCGGGAGCGCAGCTGCTCGTGGGAAAAGGGCACCGCCGCCCGAGCTTCAAGGAAAACAAGGTGGTATTTATCGGCTTCCGGGTAAGCGACGAGCAAGTCGATCTCTTCCGGGGAAGCAGTGAGGAACCGCTGCTGGTACGGGTACATTTGCGCACCGGGGTCAGACAGTACCGTCAGGGCGGCGTACAGCCAGTCGAGATGATAAGCTGCGGCAACAAAGGCGTCCCGGGGAATCTCGGCGGCGAATAAGGACGCAAGTTTTTTTCGGAAGCTGTCGCCAAGGGTAAATTGGGGCATTCCCAGTACCCCGGCCAGTAAGTAATAACGTTCATTCCGGTAAAAAGCCTGCAGCAGGTCCAGGAGAGAGGTGGTATTTTCCATCCCGAAAAAAGTACTCCCGCCGGTGAAAATAGATATTCCTATTATCACCTGAAAAAACGGTGAAATCCAGTGGTTTTCAGGAGTAAAAACACGAATTCAGACAATGTTCAGAAATCCGGGGTATTTGTTCAGACATTGTTCAGAAACGAGGCTGGAGGGGAGGAATCCAGGAAAGTGAATCTCTGATTTATGATTGATGATTTATGAATGGGTGGTGGGTGTTCGATGAAAATCCACTCGAATTTCAGTATGCAATTGAGACCCGGATTCCTGATCTCCCTTTACAAAGGAGAAAAATTACCTGATGATAGTCCTCACAAGGATAACAGGTAGAAATGATGGGGTGGTGGTGAGGCAAATTCGATGACCGGGGGTGGCAAACGTGGAATATGTACTGGTTTTTGTGCTGGGACTGGTGGTGGGGGGGCTGGCTGTGTTCTTGCTGAACCGGCGCCATAAGAAAGAGATGGAGACGGCCTTCAAAGCGGCATCATTCGAGGCGCTGTCGCGGAACTCGCAGGAATTCCTTAAACTGGCCAATGAGACGCTGCAAAAGCAGGCACAAGCTGGAGCGGGGGAACTGGAGGGGAAGCGGCAGTTGATCGATAAGACGGTGGAAGACATGAAGTCGAACCTGAAGAACGTGCAGCAGGCGATCAGCGACTTCGAGAAGGACCGTACGAAGAAATACGAAGAACTGGCAGTGCAGTTGAAGTATACGGCGGAGGCGACGGGAAAGCTGCAGGACACGGCGGGACATCTGCAGGCGGCGCTGGCAAACACCCGGGCGCGGGGGCAGTGGGGCGAACGTATGGCGGAAGATGTGCTACGGTTGGCCGGCTTCATGGAAAACGTAAATTACGTGAAGCAGCGCACGCTGGAAGCGGCCAATTCCCGGCCGGACTATACCTTCCTGCTGCCGCAGGACTTAAAGGTAAATATGGATGTGAAATTTCCGCTGGACAACTACATGAAGTACCAGGCCGAGGAGTCAGCGGAACTGCGCGAAAACTACAAGAACCAGTTTCTGAGAGACGTGCGGCAGCGGGTCAAGGAAGTGACGACCAGGGAATATATCAATCCCGCGGAACGGACGGTGGACTACGTGCTGGTGTTCATCCCCAATGAACAGGTTTATGCCTTCATCAACGAGCACGACAATGCGGTGATCGACGAAGCGATGAAGGTCAAGGTAGTGCTCTGTTCGCCGTGCACGCTATACGCCATACTGGCGGTGATGCGGCAGGCAGTAGACAACTTCAATTTTGAAAAAACACAGGCGGAGATACTGTCGCTGATCGGGGCTTTCAATAACCAGTGGAGCAGCTTCCAGACCCAAATGGAAAAGATGGGGGACCGGTTGGAAGACGCCCACAAAGAGTACGAGAAATTGGTGACCACACGGTCGCGGCAGTTGGAGCGGGTGGTAGGGAAGATCGAGAACCTGAGACAGCAGCAGGGGATCGAGGTGAGGGAGGGGGAAAGCTAGCCTGTCCCTCCCGTGGAAGCAAAATTGTTTAATTAACGAATCCAGTTAGTGGGGATTTTGATTGATGATTGGTGATTTAAGATTAATGAATGGGTGGGGAGGAACTGGATTCTAAAACAAGATTAGAATGACAGGGAGTAGGTATCGATGTTAGCAGCCGGGGTATTTCAACGATACCCGGGGAATAACAAAAATTCATCCGGATATGATAAAATCCCCCTGGAAAGAGGAGAGGGACTTTCTTTACCGGAAATAAAGCAGGAGATGGAACGATGGCAAAAGAATGGGCGGCGATGACCCCGGAAGAAAAGCGGGAAGTGCGCTTTAAGCGCTGGCTGGCCGCAGAGAACGTGAAGTTCGTTAGCCCGGCAGCGAAGACGAATTACCAGGCGCGGGTGAAGCGGCTGATCAAGGTCATCAAGATGGAGGAGCCGGACCGGGTGCCCTTCAACCAGGCGCCGGGGGCGTTCCCGGCATATTACCGCGGCGGGAACCTGAAAGAGCACATGTATGAATTCGATAAACTTAAAGCCGACTTCATCCGCTTCTACCATGATTTCGACATGGACTTCGCCATGGCGCCGCTGACCTGGCCGGGGAAGCTTTTCGAAATCCTCGATTTCAAGCTGATGCAGTGGCCGGGGCACGGGGTGCCGGAAAACGGGTCGTTCTTCCAGTACGTGGAAGGCATTTACATGAAAGAAGACGAGTACGATGAACTGCTGCACAACACCAACGATTTCTACCTGCGGAAATTACTGCCGCGCATTGCCGGGACGCTGGAACCGCTGCAGTACATGGCGACTTTCGACCCCTCGTTCTTCGTGCCGGTAGGGTTCGTGGCGCCGTTCGGGCGGCCGGACGTGAAGAAAGCGTTCCAGAAACTGAATAAAGCGGCGGAAGTATTTTACCAGTGGGCGGGGGTGATCGGGGAGACGGTGGGGGAGATTTACAGCCTGGGCTTCCCCATGTGGGGCTCCAGCCTGTCGCTGACGGCCTACGATATGATCGCCGACTTCCTGCGGGGCACCAAGGGCATTGCCCTGGACCTGTACCAGCAGCCGGACAAACTGCTGGAGGCGATCGATAAGTTCACGCCGATGACCATCCAGATGGGGTTGAAGAATGCCGAGACGGACATCTGCCCGGTGATCTTCATCCCGCTGCACAAGGGGGCGGACACCTTCATGTCCAACAAGCAGTTCGAGAAGTTCTACTGGCCGTGCCTGCAGAAGCTGATGCTGGGCTTATATAAAGAAGGGCTGGTGCCCTTCCCACTGGCGGAAGCTACCTACAACTCCCGGCTGGAGATCATCTCGGATATGCCGAAGGCGTCGACCATGTGGTGGTTCGAGGACTCGGATATGAAGAAGGCCAAGGCCATCGTGGGCAAGAAGAATGCCATTGCGGGCGGGGTGCCGACCTCACTTTTAAGCGCTGGCAATAAAGCGGAGATCGAAGCCTGCGTGAAGAAAGCCATGAGCGATGCAGGGAAGGGCGGGGGCTACATGATGAGCGTCAGTGCCTCCGTCGAGCAGGCCAAGCCGGAGAACCTGCATATCCTGTGGGAGGCGGTGCAGAAGTACGGAAAATACAAATAAAAACACGAAATACTAATAACTAATATCTAATTTCTAAATGAGTTCCAATATACAAATTCAAAAATCAAAAACGGTAGGGGCGGGTTTACATAACCCGCCCGCCGCGTATAACCGCTAGATGGCAGACACAGGGAGAATGTCTCATAACCCCCGGAATGTCATTCTGACTCTGAACAGAGTGAAGAGGAAGAATCCGTTCTCGAAGTAGAGAGACGGATTCGTTGACCGCAGTCGACCGTCCCATCGCTTTTCTGGATGACATTCTGAGACAGTCTCGGAGTTAACCAGGGTTTGTGGCTGTCTACCATCAGAGGGAGATGAAGCTAATTGGGTTGGATTGAGGACACCCTCATCCCAACCTTCTCCCATCAAGGGAGAA
>CAZSHH010000023.1:0-1920 GCA_964606525.1 uncultured Dehalococcoidales bacterium | reverse complement strand
CATCCCGTACGAATGGGTTGAGTCGGGACTCCCATCAAGGGAGAAGGGGCTAACTTTGAGATTGTTGGTTTTGGTGTTTGTTACTTGTGATTTGGATTTTATTTAGGATTTTGAGTTTAGAAATTAGAGTTTTGGTCTTTAGCTTCAAATCGTGCCTGAGGTTGTTTCAACATTTAGCTTCAGGTTGTTTCGGCTTCCGCCGATGGCGGAATGATCTCGTAACGACAGAGGGTTAAGAGTGAAATTGGTTATGGCTGCCTGGGGACATTGCCGGTTTTAGGTTGATAATGCGCCAGTTCGGCGGGGGTGAAGGTCTTACCGCAAGTGGTACAGACTCTATCACCGGTTGGCAGGCCCTCGATGAATTCGTCTTCGAGATAGGGGTGGTTGCATAAGGGACTGCCTTTGGCAACCCATCTCTGCCGGATCGTCTGTACGTCGCGAAACTGCAATGTCGGCCTCCAGGTGTTTATCGAATCAGGACAGTTATCAGGGTACTCCTTTTTAGTACATTTAAGAATAGCCATATCGTATAAACGATAGTTTAAAGGGGTGGGGAGGAGGGAAGTGTGGTTAGTGGGTAATGACATTAAGGCGGGGACGTTTTAGTTGGTCGTTTGATTTATGATGTTGGATTGATGATTTATGAAGGGGGTTGAGAATTTAGCCCTTAGAATTTAGCATTTTGTATTTTGTATTTTGTATTTTGTATTTTGTATTTTTTCTTTGGGGGGTCTTACAAAATCTAAATCAATGTTATATGATGGGGGCGGGACGCGCGGAGGCATGGAAAAAGCCCTGCGGTTTATTAATGTCCATTAACCGGCCGCCCTGGCCGGGGGACGACAGCAGACGGGCGCGCAGGCAGGGCAAATATACTTACCGGGAGGGATGGGGAATGACTTTCAAAGTGGTCTATACCAGCGTACCGCCGATCGACATTGACCGGGACATCTTCAACAAGCTGGGAGTGAAATATATCGAAAAACCGGCGCCGACGGAAGATGACCTGATCGCCACGGCGGGAGACGCCGATGTCCTGATTGCCAGGTCGGAGCCATGCACGCGAAAAGTGATCAGCCAGCTGAAGGCCTGCCGGCTGATCGTGACGCCGAAGGTGGGCTTCGACAACATCGATGTCGCGGCGGCGACGGAATACGGCATCTGTGTGGCCAACATTCCGGGTTTATCGGTGGAAGAGGTCTCGGACCACACGATGGCACTGCTGCTGGCCGGCGCCCGCAGGATAATGCAGCTGGACCGCATGGTGAAGGCGGGCGGCTGGCAGGTCTTCCACGGCCGGGAGATGCAGGCGATGTGGCAGGGCATGGCGCACCTGCGCGGGCAGACGCTGGGACTTGTGGGGTTGGGGGCGATCGCCCGGGCCATCGTGCCTAAGGCGCAGGCTTTCGGATTAAAGGTCATCGCTTACGATCCGTATATCCCGGCCGGCGTGATGGCGAAAATGAACGTGACCCAGGCCAGCCTGGAAGACTTATTGAAAACCGCCGATTTCATCTCGGTACACACGCCGCTGACGGCGGACACCCGCGGCCTGCTGAATGCGGAGAAATTCAACCTGATGAAAAGGAACGCCTTCTTCATCAATGCCTCGCGGGGGGCAGTAGTGGATGAAGAAGCCTTGATACGGGCGCTGCGGGAAAAGAAAATCGCCGGGGCGGCGCTGGACGTGATGGCCAAAGAGCCGGTACGGCCGGACAATCCCCTGTTGAAGATGGACAACGTCATCATAACGGGGCATTCAGCACACTATTCCGACGAAGCCTGGGCGGAGCAAGCGCGGCGGCCGGGGGAAGAAGTGGCACGGTTGATGAAGGGGGAGTGGCCGCGGGGTTGGGTGAACCCGCAAGTGGAAGCGGCTTACACAGCGAAGTGGGGCAAGGGTGGAGCGGTGGATCT
>CAZSHH010000022.1:7869-32667 GCA_964606525.1 uncultured Dehalococcoidales bacterium | reverse complement strand
TATTGAGTACCACGAACATGGGTTTAGTCGCCACTAAACGCTGTTTGACTGTAGAGTTAAAGCCTCCGTAATAGAACATACATAACGGGGAGGTTTCAGAGGCTGCTACCGTTGGTTGATTATCTGTGAATATCGAGAATAAAGCTATTATCAGTGAGCATATTACTAAACATATTTTCCTCATAAGATAAGTATTTCAAAGATGGCCTCTATTGAATATCCTACTTTTCTGCCAGTTTATGTAGTGCTTTAGTAAGGTAAAAGGCACAAATAATAACTTAAGATGTTGAGGTATAGTAATACTGTTAATTATTATGTAATATTACTTTAGTGATTGGACTCATACGTAATCAAGTACGTTTTATATTTTTGGATATTCAGGTTAATTTCAGGTTCACACATTGATGGCAGAATTATGTTTACTATGATATTATCTGGAAGGTAATTCCCATCATATTTGAAATCGGCTTGAGGATTCAGTATCATTGGTATCTATAAACATAACAATACCAGTAAAATCATATTATTACGGACTCATTTCGTGATAGATAATACAATAAACGCCCTTCGTCTAATTCTAGGTATTCCCTTTCTACTCTTTTTCCCAGGATATTCTTTATTATTAGCCCTAATACCGAAAAAAGAATCGGGACGTGTTATTGAAACAATTACCTTGAGCGTCGTTCTCAGTATCGTGGTAGTCGCATTATTAGGTTTATTAATAAACTATACACCCTGGGGGATAACTCTGGAGACTATACTTTGCGCCATTTCTGTTTTCATTTTAGCTTGTCTAATAGTGGCATGGTATAGAATTAGGAACATTAACCTCAGCATGGTACCCAATCAGGCTCAAGCAGTAACCTCAAATACCGAAAAGCTTGTCATCTACGGTTCGGGAACCAGGGATTTTTTATTAACTCTAGTTATGATCTTAATGTCTGTTGGCGTTATCGTCCTGTTAACAAGCTTTATTTCAGCACCGAAAAATCAAGAGGAATTTACCAGTTTTTATATAGTGGAACAAGATATTGGCTCAGGAATCGAGAATATTCAACTTAAACTTGGAGAACAAGGAAGTGTTACGGTAGGTATAAAAAACCAGGAAGGCAGAGACACTTCTTATACCATCGGTGTATTTGTCGATGAACAAAAAAGTGGGGAGATTGGACCGATTACTGTACAGCGGCAGCAAGAATGGCAAGGCGTAGTAACATTCACACCGACGGAAATAAAACGGCAAAAAATAGAACTAAAAATATTCCGTAATAATGAAACGACGCCTTACTTAAGTCCACTTTATTTCTGGGTTGATATAACTAACTAGTATTCTCTAAAAAGATAGCTTTTCTCGAAAGACTTTTTTGATATGGTCAGTGTGCCGTTGCTCTATTAGTCCGTGAATCACCTTATTCGCCACTCGATCATTCTTCAGCTGCTAAAGGAATTGCGATCATTACTATCATATACACAAAGACCGCAAGAAGAGGAATGATTAATATATACAAGTAATTTACACTTGATTTTAGGCGGACCGATTTGGCTAAGTTAAATAGTTCGGCTAATACTAATAACCCGATTAGGACTAAAGAGACTATTTTAAATATCATGTGTTATCTTTACTTTGCCAGTGATTTTCCTTAAAACCCAAGCCTTTCTTCAACCATGTCTAGAATCGACTGGTCTTCTTCTTTCTGGAGACGTTCCAAAGCTGTTTGACGGTCTATATATCCTTCCCGGACCAAACCAGCCAATTCAAAAGCATAAGGATTATATTGGTAATTTTTTTTATGTATCATATTGGCAAAGGTATTAAGCAGGCAATTGGTAGAATTCGGATCCACATCTTTTGGTGATTTCCAGCCTAATAAAGCAATGCTCTTATATATCTCATCCTCGTCATAATCCAGGAAAGCCAAGGGATGAATGTTATACGGAAATAAGTTCGCTAGAGTAAAATGATCTTGTTCGAGAAAATATGGATTTACAGTATCGCCGGCAATTTTCTTTAACGGCACATAAGCCGCTTCTTGCATTACCTTAACCATACTCGGGTTATTTTTCATAATTGAAGATGTAATCGGAGCTTGGCCGGGCGACCATCCAAATGCGATGAAAGGTATTTTCTTTTCAATTGCCAGTCTCAAGGTACTGAACTTAATAATGGCCATGCAAGCTGTACATATTGTACTGGCCCTCTCGAGAGTTTTCTTGGAAAATACTTCGTCTTGCGCACATTGACGAAATATCGCCGACAACATATCAAATCGAGGCTTAAAGTAATAGTGATCTACTCCAAGTTTTTCAATAACGGAAGTAATATTTTTATGGGCTTGTTCAGCGATAAAACCGTTATCAAATGTAATAGCCAGTACATTAAGCCCAAAATCATCTTTTAGTACCTTAAGGGTAAATGTACTGTCTTTACCTCCACTGTAACAAATTATGGCATCGTAACAACTCTTCCCTTTCTTTTCTTTTAGCAATTCAATGAATTTTTCTCTATATCTTTCTTTATCATTCTGACGAATACCGGTTTTTTTTGTTTCTGTACATATATTACATATACCGTTCGAATCAAACCGGATGCCGGGAAAAGTCTCCGGCAATACGCATCTCTTACACACTTTCAAAGATTTGCTCAACATTTCTTACCCTTGTTATCACTATATTAACCGTAATATTTTTGCTTAATGCCTTTTTCAAGGCAAAACTGACCTCAATTCAGCACCAGGCGGCATACTCCTCTGGTGATTTGTTAAATTATACTTTGCTTTTATGTCCCTGTATACCCTCCTCACCTGAGTTTCATCCAGCCCCATGACTGTACCTACCTCAGCTACCGGTACATTATGTTCCCAGGCATATAGCAACAAATCTAAAGTGTTATAAGGTACTCTAAAATAAAACTCTTCATCAGTTACGGCAAGGCTGAAAGTATCCGGTGATGGTTCTCGGTCAATGATTTCTTTCGATACTCCAAGGAGTGTTGCCAGTTGATATACTTGATACTTATATAGTTGAATTATGGGTTCAATATCTACACCACCATCGCCGTATTTTACAAAATAACCTTGAACATTCTCCGTACGGTTAGTTGTGCCGCATACAAGATAATTGTTTGTTTCAGCAAAACGGTATAGGTATAGCATGCGGGTTCTTTGCTTGCTATTAGTCGAAGCCACTATTTTCCGCAAAGCACGATTATCTAGGCGAACCGAACGCTTAGTACCAAGGTTGTCTTCAATTATTAGAGTAAAAAAATTGAAACTATCTCTCCTGATGATGTCGGCCGGTAATACGATCTTTGATTTGTATCCTTCATGATATTCCGGAAAATATTCCTTGATAACCTTATCCCGGATACTATAACCTCCTAACGATTCAATAGTATCCGAGATATCAATTATTTCGTATTTTATTCCAAGGTTTTCAGCATCGCGCTTGGCATATTCAAGAGAAATCGCAGCCGATTCGCGTTCCGGGAGTATTAACCCGAATACCCTTTCGATACCAATAGCCTTCACACAAAGCCTGGCACAAAGTGCAGAATCCACTCCCCCACTGAGACCAATTACTATACCATCTCGTTTTAATAAGTTTAATTGCTGGCTAATAAATGAGCTTATTTCACTTGAGACGGCTTGGCTATCTATTTCAAGGATATTTCGCTTAAATTCCAATATTTTCTTCCTCATTTGTCACAAAGAGATCTGATTTTTGTATTTTCCCGGTCGTAGTTTTTGGTAAGGTTTTTCTTATGATTACCTGTTTCGGTACCATATGTTTCTCAAGGTTGTGAGAACAGAAAGTAATTATATCGTTCTCGTTTATATGCGAACCTTCTCTTAATAATACAAAAGCTACTGGTTTTTTCCCCAGCAGTTTATCATCGACTCCTATCACCGCAGCCTCAACAATTTCCTCGTGTTCATCTAATGTATTTTCTATTTCTTTTGGACTGACAAACTGACCACCGCACTTGAACATATCATCCAGGCGGCTTACAAAGTATAGAAAACCTTCTTCATCTTGTTGAAATAAGTCTCCCGTATATAACACTTTCTCGTTTGGATATAAGCCGGGCCTTAGTGAATCTGCTGTTTTTTCAGGTAATCCCCAATACCCGGCCATAACATGCGATCCACGAACTATTAACTGCCCCGTCATCCATGGTTCATTTATCGTATTACCATTGTCATCAATAATGTATGTCTCGGTATTTGGAATAGCTTTTCCTACTGATGTCGGTCTCCGCTCAATCTCTTCAGGTGGTAAATAAGATACTCTTTTACACTCCGTCAATCCGTACATCGAATATATCTTTGTCTTTGGGAAAGCTTTTCGTAAACGGGCAATATGAGCTGGTGGTAGCACTTGTCCTGTGCTCGAAATATATCTTAATTCTGGTATGTTCTTGTCATCCAAATTTCTTAAAGTAAGAAGCATGGCAGCAATCGTCGGGACTAAAGGAAGTCCGGTTACTTTCCATCTCATCATAGTTTCCATGATCTGATAAGGATAAAGGAACGAACGCTCTAAAACAACGGTTCCCCCGAACATGAAAGCCATGATAACTTGATAAAGGCCGTAATCAAAGGATAACGGTAACATATCAATGATGACATCATCGCTGGTATTTTGAAGATATTCGATAATGGACCTGGCGGCAGTTAACATATTTAAATGGGTCAACATGACTCCCTTCGGTTTCCCTGTTGAACCAGAAGTATATACAAGGCTCGCCAAATCGATATCGATCAGGCATTTTAAGGGTTTGCTTGGAGGGTTTTTTCTCTGAATATCATCAAAGTTAAGATAAGTTACTTCTGTTGTGGAGTCAGGTAAAGCATTGTCTGCTGTATTTGTAACAATAACCGTTTTTATTTGAGGATTGTTTGCTAGAGCAGGGATGCCCGGAAGGTCAGTTATCACTATTTTCACTTGACAGTCGTTGAGGATATAACTGAGTTTATTAGCCTTAACTTGAGGATTTAAAACAACAAAAATACCACCGGCTTTCAGTATTCCGTAAATCGATATTACGGTTTCGGGTGTATTACCAAGGTACACGGCTACTCGATCTTGTTTTCGTAATCCGTTTACGATCAAAGCATTGGCTAGAGAATTAGCCTTGTTGTTTATATCTAAATACGAATACTGTTTATCCTCGAAGATCAAGGCAGTTTTATTTGGGTTGATGTTTACACTGTTTTCAAATGACTCATGCAACAACATGTCTTGCTCCGCTATTTTCTAGCGTTACGATCCGGTTGTTTTTGACTGTATATAAGTAACCAGATTATTGATCGAATCCAGATTTTCAGGTATTATCTCTTCATCTTCCACTCTAAAATGAAAGTTTTCTTCGATGAATAGAACCAACTCTAGAACACCGGTAGAATCAATGATATCATTTTCAAAGAAAGAATCGGCATCTCCCAAATTCTTGTTAGCCTGTCCTTTTATGAAAGTATCAGAGATATATTGAGATAGAATATTCTTAATAACAGCGCTGTCCATGTTTTCCCCTTTTTCAGTCTGTCCTCACCAAATTTTAACTTACCCTTTATGTGAAACGGCGATTTTTGCCATCATCCACCAAAATGCGCTACCTTTTAAGTTGCAGTTAAGAACATGCGTATGTTCAAAATATCCGGTCCCCCCCATTTCATGACTCGGGTGCGCTGTTACCCACTCTTCAGCCCAGTTCCCCCCGTCATAACTGCAATCATCACTCGCACCTTTATCCAGAAAATAGTTGTTGTCCGGATCGTAGCTCTCAATATCAGCAAAGTCAAAAAGAATTTTCTTGTTTTCTTTACACCACTGCCGGATTTGGTTATTACGTACGTTTAGATTACCTGAAACCCCTGTGCCATCAAGATGTCCGGTCATGTATATAAAAGTAATTTTAGGATATTGTTTTTCAAGGGTATCCATGGCTTCAAGATAGGCATTTACCCCTGTTTCAGTATTAATTGACATTCCACTGCACCACGACCACATTACAACATTAATATCGTTGTTTTCCGGATCATTTAGCGCCTTTTTAGTGGTATCGACCCAGGTGGTATCACCATCGGTTCCCAGATCAGTCCATTCCTGGCGGTACAGTAATCCGCCATCAGATCCTGACTCATCATAATTGTACAGATGGTCTATTTTTTGCAGGTTATCCATACCTACTGATATTTGATTTCCGTGCGAAGAATGGAAATACAGGACTTTCATTTTTGTCTTTGCCTGTGTGATAGACTCCCGCGGGATGAGTTGGATATTTGTGCAAGTATGATCGATAAGCAGCATCGTTTTTATCGGCACCATTGTAGTGGTAGGTGATGCTGTTGGTGTAGGATGATCTGAAGTCGGTACCGTGATCGTAGGTGTGATTACGGTGGTTGTATCCGGAGTAATTGATAACGGCAGCTCCTTTTCACTACATCCCGATTCACCTAACACAATCACAGCGATACCAGCTGCAATAATCCACTTTAATATGCGATGCCATTCCATCATTTTTACTCTTTTTTCTATTGACTGGATCCCAAACAGATTAAAGTCGGTAACAATCTTGTGTAATTTTGTTCAACCTTCATTAATGCATATTGACTTTATTTTTCTTTTTCCCAGAATATTTTGATGAGATGTTTACGAAGCTTTTCCCGGTTTTGTAAATAGTTTTTTGAATGCCACCAATCATTTCCTTTTTCGATGATTATATCTGGTGGTTTCTGTGTCCCCCATCGTTCGATGCATTTTTCAAGGTACTTTTTTACCGATCCCATCGGCCTTGCTGGTATTCCCAATGCAATCGTATCCGAAGGTATATCGCTGATTACCGTAGATCCTGCGCCAATTATTGTGTTTTGACCAATATGGATGTTGGGGAATAACTTCACACCTTGACCGATTACACTATTGTCGTCTATTACTATCGGGCCAAATACCTGTAAATCAGGAACTTGTTCCCGACCGATCCAGGCTGCTCCGTCATGGGTAATAAATACCACGCCGGCAGCTATCGTTACATGATTACCTATTTTTACCAGATAAGGTTCTTCACCAAGTGATCGGACTAGAATGCGGCAGTTTTCCCCAATCTGAGCGCCTTGTTTTCGAAAATACCGGGCGATTGTGTATTCGTCGTAAAATACATATGCAACCAATAGTTGCCATAGCCTTTGAATCTTAAAAATGATATTTCGTATCATTTCCGTAAATGGTGACACATCTACCTTAAACTATGGTAATATTACTAAGTCACTTATTAAAAATACTTATACTTTGATATATATTAGCATGGATTAGCTGTTTTTAATTTATATAGATTGTATTTCAATAATATCTTTAAGAGTAATCCAAGTCAATTTATTGTGACTGTACAATATACTTAAAAGGTAGTATGTTTTATA
The DNA here is from genome assembly GCA_964606525.1 of uncultured Dehalococcoidales bacterium. Classification (GTDB taxonomy): domain Bacteria; phylum Chloroflexota; class Dehalococcoidia; order Dehalococcoidales; family UBA2162; genus JBBITI01. The sequence continues at coordinate 25,252 of CAZSHH010000022.1, read as the reverse complement.
CAAAAACAGGATAACATGATACACTATCCTGTGCTGAAAAATAGTCTGGTATACTTCGACAACAAACCTTAATATGACTAATCACCTGAAATCGCTAAACGCTGCTGTAAGTACATCCGTAATTTTTTCTGCGGCAAGTACTACTCTGATACTGTATCTACTGGGCTTACGATTCCATGCTTATTTACCGGTGCCATTATTTTTAATTTCGATCGGTGTGATCATAGGTATAGTCATCTATCAGATCGGTTTTTTAAAACTTGAAGGTAAATTTGTCTATGTTGTTTTACTTGAGATAACTATTACCAATCTTCTTTTCCACTTGATATATCAAATTCCGGGATACGGATTATGGGGTTCAGATGCATATGCAGATTTTGCATCAATGAAAAGCATCCTGGAAAGCGGTTTTATCATGGGAATCCCCGAATATGTTCAAATAACATCTTATTTCCCTGTTCTTCATATCATCGGTTCACAAGTTTCACTGGTTACCAATATTGATTCATTAGAAGTTGCCAAATATTTACCATCCATATTAGACATGGTTATAGTACCTCTATTTTATCTCTTTATTGTGCAGTTATTTAAGCACAAAAAAGCCGCTTTATTAGGTGCCGTGTTATTTATTTGCCTGCAGCACCGCTCGCTTTTTGGGTCTTTCTTTATTAGAGAAACCATAGGTGTTATCCTTGCTTTTGGCTGTGTCTATCTGTATTTTGCAGCGAAATCTTCCCAACACATTATCGTATATCGAATTCTAGCCATTCTCTTGTTAGCGTGTACCGTTTTAGCACACCACTTGACCAGCATGATGCTTATCATCTTCCTGATAATTCACTATGTAATCACCAACACTGGATTTTTAAAAAGTTTTAAGAAGTGGTTGTTCCCTGATGGAGCATATGGAGAGACAATTAGCCTTTCATTCTTATTGCTGGCTATTGTAATTACATTTGCTTATTGGGTAACTACAGTCATTGTCCCATTACGGGCACTGGCATCATTTGTCAGTGACCTTCTTACGCCGGCAACATGGGGACAAGGAACCTATGTTGATTTAACTGGTTTAGGCTTTGTTTTACCGACTTTCAGATATTATGTATTGTTATACGGGTCTTATTTCTGTTACCTTGTCTTTGGGCTGATTCTATTAGGCAGAATAAAGCCTAAAACAGGCAGTCGTCATATCGAAATGTATTCCTTAACCGCATATCTTGTTCTATGCGGCTTTTTAGGCATTGTTTCTTTTTTCTTAATTCCTGCCACCGTAATTGGAAATCGATTCCTAACATTTGGTTGGTTGTTTGCCTTTGGCCCATTAATTGTGGCGATTACTGAATATAAAAGTAAGTGGTTGGTGCGATTCTGTGGCGCTGTAATTGTATTATTCCTGTTTTCCAACATGTTTACCATTCATCCCACCGAATGGAATCCTGATGAGATCGGTTCAGGAGGAACAGCCTCTCTACAGGATTTTACACTCGCAGAGACGATCGATTTTTCACAAGGTAGATTATTGGCTAACCTTAACAATATTACGTCTATTTACTATGTGCAAAACGTAGAAACTGGTACCAACATATATACATTACCAAGAAACATCGATATTAATGAATACAGTTGGATTATCATTAATCGGAAAGGGTTGGACAATGAGGGACTATACTCCGAGTCAACCTTTGATGCAATAGCTAAATTACGCAAATTAGATAAGGAAGACTCTTCATCATTTTACACTGCTTACGAATCCAATAACTTATCGGTTCTAAAAAGAATCAACAATCTTGAACCTTAATAAGTGTCTTACAATTATGACTGGCCTATCCTGACGTTTATCTTTATCCAGTAGTATATAGAGTCGGGTACACTAAATATGGAGAAAGGCTGTTTAAATATAGGATTTACTATCGACACATAAACCAATCATTCTAATTTAGATGATGGTAAAAATGCCCACCAAATTGTTATTACTCCCATACAATCAAACGTATACCCGTGAAAATGTTGGCTTGTGGATACAAGTGTCCCGGTTCGATTATTAAAGGAGTAAATATGATCAGCAAAGACGTTAAACTCGGGGTAAATGTGACCATCTATCATCCTGAACAGGTGAATCTATATGGTTGTACCGTTGGAGACAATACTAAAATAGCTACTTTCGTCGAAATTGGGCGTAATGTGATAATAGGGAAAAACTGTAAAATCGAGGCTTTCGCGTTCATTCCGGAAGGGGTCATCATTGAGGACAATGTATTTATCGGTCCTCATGCTTGTTTCACCAACGACAGGATACCCCGGGCCAATACTTCCAGTAATTCATCTGGTGAAGCATCATGGCAGCTGGGGAGAACTCTTGTTCAAGCAGGCGCTAGCATCGGCGCCAATGCAACAATAGTATGTGGCGTCACCATTGGTCATGATGCACTTGTCGGTGCAGGAAGCGTAGTAACCAAAGACGTGCCGCCCGGTTGTACTGTTATTGGTAATCCCGCCAGGGTATTACCGGTATCAAGGTCGAAATAATCTTCAGGTACCATGATCATTAACAATAATTGATACCTATCTAGCCATTTATAAATTGCGCGATCTGCGTCACTACTTCTTGTACCTGTTCCTCAGTCAATTCAGGATACATCGGCAATGAAAGCACTTGTTGCTGTGCTAACTCACTCTCAGGGAAATCCCCGGTTTTATATCCTAAATCTTGATAGACTTCTTGAAGATGAAGAGATAGGGGATAATATATGTTAGTTTGTATCCCTTTTGATTCCAGATGGTTGCGTAAATCCTGGCGGTTGATACGTGGATCATTGATTCGAATAGTGTAGTAATTACACGACGACAGGACTTCTGAACTAAAACGCATAGGTACGATCCCTTTAAGATCGCTAAGACATTCCGTATAAGTAATTGCATGTCTTCGGCGCATATTGTTCCATTGGTCCAGATGCCGTAGTTTTACTCTCAGAATAGCTGCCTGAAACGCATCGAGTCGGCTGTTAAAACCATGCAGCATATGGTAGTAGGTAGTTTTTGCTCCGTGTAAATGCAGCAATCTCACCGTATTCGCGACCTCATCGTCGTTTGAGATTACCATTCCGCCGTCTCCATATGCGCCAAGATTTTTCGCAGGAAAGAAACTAAAACACCCGACATTACCGATCGTCCCAACCTTGCGTGTTTTGAATTCCGCTCCAGCTGCTTGTGCACAATCTTCGATGATCTTTATTTTAAATGACGAAGCAGTATCAAGTAGGTCATCCATATCAGCCGGTTGGCCATATAAGTGTACTGGTAAAATTACTTTCGTCCGTCGTGTGATTTTGGATCGGATTTGCTCGGTATTAATATTGAAAGTAATAGGATCGATATCCACAAACACAGGTTTGGCTCCACTTTTAACGATCGATTCAACTGTCGCAATAAAAGTAAACGGGGTAGTGATTACTTCATCTCCGGATCCTACTCCACAGGCAAGAAGAGCTAGCAGTAAAGCATCTGTCCCGGAAGCGACACCAACGGCATTTTTTATACCAAAATAAGCAGCCATTTCCTGTTCAAAAGCTTCCACTTCTTGCCCAAGAATAAATCTGCCACTCTCCAGTACATTAGAAATGACAGGGTCAATTTCATTCTTGATAGACTTATACTGTATTTTGAGATCGGTCATTGGAATATTCACAGTAATTACTCCTTACAAGGAACATTCTATTTTTTCATTCAACTCACAAGAGTGAGTAATCATTAAGATCCATGTTCTCAAACGCGTCCGGAATCATCACCGCAAGCACATTATCAACTGACTACCGGTTTTTTTGTTTTTTCGAAAGATATTTGGTCTCGTTTAGTTCAATTATATCAGAGTCAACATATAGCAATAGATAGTACGATAGCTTAACTAAACCTGATGACCATTCTCTAACTTCTTGGCAGACGATTATAACACAAGATCATTTATTGCCTTGACTAATATGTTGAAACAACATTACGTTTTCATCAATTATCATCTACAGCTTCCCCCCAACTGAATTGGTCGGGCCTGTTACACACATACTTTCGAATATACCACTCCGCATTTGCGTATACTTTAGTTATAGCTTTTAACACTAGAACTTAATACCTTCCAAAAAACTTATATCTGATGTTAATATTTGTAGGTTTAGTGAAGTTACATTAGGTTAATTCACCTTGAAGAAATTTGCATGTATAGTAAAATAGTACCTAGTAGTTTTTCATAAACATATCTAAAGTAATATAGATGACAAATACAACTCGATCAACGTTATTACTATAAAAGGACATTTGTGGAACAAATATGATTAAAGTCGGTGTGGTTGGTTTAGGCGCTATGGGCCAACATCATGCCCGTCTGTACTCTCAGGCAAAATGTCAGTTAGTCGGAGTAGCGGATATTGATCAACAAAGATCAGCGGAAATTGCGAAAAAATATAATGTAACTTCATTTGCCGATTATAAAGAACTGATCGGCAAGGTGGATGCTGTAAGTATCGCTGTCCCAACTTCATTACATCATGTTGTAGCTATGGATTTCCTTAAAAATGGAGTCCATTGTTTAGTGGAAAAACCTATTTCTTTGACACTTAAAGAAGCTCAGGAAATGATACTGTTAGCAGACCAAAATCATATTAACCTGGCTATCGGTCATATTGAATGCTTCAACCCGGCAGTAGTGAAATTAAAGGAAGTTATCGATAGCGGATCCCTGGGGAAAATCCTTATTATTTCTACCCGGCGTGTCGGCCCCTCTGCGCCTCGTATAAAGGACGTGGGAATTGTCGTCGACAGCGCAACTCATGATATTGGTGTTATTAGATATTTACTGAATAATGAACCGATTAATGTTTTTTCCAGAGTCGGGAATCTTCGAAATGGCAAGGAAGACCATGCTATCATTGTCTTGAGCTTTTTTGGCGCTACGGCTTGTATTGAGGTCAACTGGTTCACCCCTCATAAGGTAAGAACCTTGGTCGCTACCGGAAGTGAAGGGATTGCCTATCTGGACTATATCACTCAAGAAGTCAAAATCTGTAAGGATAGCAAGGAAGAACTGCTGAACATTTCGAAAGTCGAACCTTTAAAGGTGGAAATCGACGACTTTCTACAGAGTATTCTGGAAAGAAAAAGCCCAAGAGTAGATGGTAGGGTAGGGTGGAAAATTCTCAAAGTTGCTTTAGAATCCAGTAAAAACGATTTATGCGACTTATCAAAAATGAAAGCAAGTTGGGAAGAAATATTAATCAATAAACAATCAGAACTGTTAATTACTCAAAAATCCGTTAAGTAAACAGAGTATGTCTTTTTCATACTTCAACAACTAGATGATCTTTTTCAGAATCTGATTTGTAAGCAATGGTCACAGGACTTAAAGTGATTCTTGCCTTCTGTTGCAGACTATCACTCCTGGCTTGAGTACGAACAAGATTTCCACACATCTTTTATACAATAACTACCTATATCAAGAAAACAAGGCCTATATAACCCTGTATCATGTTTTTCAGATTACCACCAGTCTTGACTCCCGGCCGCTTATCCCCTAGTATGATGTCACCTGTTGCGAGGCTTAAATACAAATGATTCTGGTTATCGGCATCACCGGCGCCAGCGGCGTAATTTACGGCATCCGCCTGCTCGAAGTCCTTTCGGCGGCCGGGGGGATCGAAACTCATCTTATCATCTCCGAATCTGCCGCCCTGGTGATCAAACACGAGACGAACTGGCCTCTGAAAAAAATCAAATCGTTGGCTTCATATTCATATCTAAATACCGATATGGGCGCCCGGCTCGCCAGCGGTTCTTTCCTCCATGATGGCATGATTATCGCTCCCTGTACCGTGAATACGATGTCCGCCCTGGCCAACTCCAATGCCGACAACCTGATGGTCCGTGCCGGCGATGTCACGTTGAAGGAACGGCGCAAGCTGCTCCTGTTGGTACGGGAAACCCCCCTCCACCTCGGTCACCTCCGCACCATGGTGCAGTTGACCGAAATGGGTGCCGTTATCATGCCCCCCGCCCCCTCCTTCTACCACCAACCGCAGAATATCGATGAAATGGTCAATCATACCGTGGGCAAAATGCTGAGCCTTTTCAATATCCGGCACGGCCTCTTCCAGCAGTGGCCCGGCCTTTCGAACCAGGAATAGCGGAGGTATGATGCAGGAATTCCAGATTACTACCGGCACCGGGCGGACAGCTGTCACCCTGGAAGCAGTTCCTTTCGGCAGCAGCCTTATCGTGAAAATTTTTAATAAAAATGCCCATCTCGGCGCCGTCGCCGTTGGTGAATACGATACAGACCAGCAGCGGACTTCCGTGTCTGTGCATACCCGTCTGGGACATAAAGACGACGCCCTCGCCCAACAGGCTGCTTATACTGTCAGCAAAACCCTGCACCTGCCGGTGTGCGTCATCGCCGGTGTCCATATCGACGGCATCACCCCCGCAGAAATCCAGCAGGTATTAGCCAACACCGAAGCCGCCGTCTTAGCTTTCCTCAGATCGCGGCAGTAAAAGCCGCAGGGTTCCTTCAACCCTTATAACACCGCCCGCCATTTTTTCATAATTTGCGCCTGGTATTCCGGGCTGAAACGCGAGGTTACCGGGAACTGCTCCCGGCGTTCGTAAGGCCAGCAGGCATCGATGATCACCCGGTCGTTGAGCATCAGCATGCGGGAAGCAGGGCTGGTTTCTACCCGCGGCGGCCCGCCGGCCTTGGTCTGGATGTTCCTGATCAACTGCGCATTGTCCAGCACCGCCCGGCTGGATATCGCCCACAGCACGTCTTTCTCGTTGGTAATATCGATGTCCTCGTCCACTACGATCACAAACAGGCCTCCCACCGTATTCGCCCGGCAGGATGCCGCCGCCAGCGCTGCCTGCTTGGCATGCCCGGCATAGCTCTGCTTGATGGCGATTACGCAAAAGACCGGCCACACCAGCCCCAACCCGAACCACACCCCCTTAACTTCTGGAATGCCTGCATATTCCAGCACGTTCCAAATCTCTGCCGCCATTACCGGCACCGCGAAAGGGAAGGGGATGTGCGGCTTCCACGGCGGCACGCCCAATAAAATGGGATCGTTGCGGTATGAAATGGAGGTCACCTTCATCATCGGATGCGCTGCTGAAGAATAGGTCCGCCGCCATTCCCCGAACGGCCCGTCCTCTTTCCGTTCCAGCAAACCTGGCGGTGGTATTTCGCCCTCGATCACGATCTCCGCCGTAGCGGGAATCGGTAAGCCGGTCGTTTCACCTCTGACCACCGCCACCGGTTCGCCCTTTACCCAGCCGGCAAAATCATACTCGCTTTCTTGCCAGCCTGTCAGCGGGCTGCAGGCTGCCAGGAACAGTGATGGGTCCATGCCGCAGACTACGGCCGCCGGGACGCTCTTACCCTGGCGGTGGTATTTCTCCGCCATCATCGTGGCGTGCTTGCCCGGATTGATGCCTACACTCAACAGGTCTTTATCGAAAACCCGGCAGCGGTAGGTGCCCAAATTGACCCAGCCTTCATCCGGGTCTTGTGTAATAACGGCGCAGCCGGTGCCGATGAACCTGCCCCCGTCCTTTTCATGCCAGACCGGGGTAGGAAACTTGAATAGGTCGATTTCCTTTCCCATTATGATATTCTGCTTCACCGGTCCCGTCTTAACCTCTTGCGGCGGCACCCCTTGTACGTTTTTGAGCCGCTTCCGCCAGGCATCCACCATCGCCAGCGGCCCCAGTTCCGGCGAGACGCCCAGCATCGGGCCGGTGCGGCGGCAGGTCTGGAAGGGATTGCTGAGCACCCGGAAACCTTTGGGATAGCCCGGGATTTCATCGAACAGCAGTGCCGGGTTGCTCCGCTCGGCCATCAACTCACTGATGGCGCCGATCTCCCGGTCCCAGTGTGCCCCGGTAACCCTTTTCAGCTCTCCGGCCCGGTCGATTTCTTCCAGCCAGTCTCTCAAATCCCGGTCGCTCATTTCTTACCCCCTCTACCGATTTCAATATTGGTTTTCAATTATGTTGTTTGATTTTAACACCATTTACAGGTCAAGCATAATGTCTGAAAAAAGAACCGGCCGATGTCTTATCGGCCGGTATAATTTTAATTGTCGATATCTTGGACTTTATTTCGTTTCGCCGTGATTGTCCGGCTGTCCGTTCTCCTTCTTGGGGAAAACCAGCGACAGGATCACCGACACCGCCAGGATGGCGACGATCACCCCCAGCGATACCAGGACCGGGATTTCGAACTCGATATGGAAGAAATAGGGCAGGATTCCCAGCAGCATCTTTATGCCCACGAAGCCGAGAACGAAGCAGACCCCGGTCGATAGGAACCGGAACAGGTAAAAAATCCCGGCCAGGGCAAAGAACAACGCCCTTAATCCCAGGATGGCAAAAATATTTGAAGAGTATACGATCAGGCGGTCTGTGGTTACTGCCAGTACCGCCGGGACCGAGTCCACCGCGAACATGATGTCCATCGTTTCGATGGTTACCAGGACAATGATCAGGGGTGTTGCGTATAAAAGGCCGTTCTTGCGGGTGAAGAATCTGCTGCCGTCGTATTCGTCAGCTACCTTGACGATCTTGCGCGTGAACTTGACGATCGGGTTCCGGTCCGGTTCAACTTCTTTTTCTTTCTGTGTAAGGAGTCTGATCGCCGTAAAAATCAGGAAAGCTCCGAGCACAAAGACCAGCCAGTGGAACCGGTCCAGCAGTTCCGCTCCGGCAAAGATAAAAAGCGCCCGGAAGAACACTGCCCCGAGTATGCCCCACAGCAGGACTTTCCGCTGCGCCTCCCTGGGCACTGCAAAATAGGTGAAGACCGCCAGGAAAACAAACAGGTTATCGATGCTTAACGAGTATTCGATGAGATAGGCCGTCGTGAACAGGACCCCCTTTTCATGGCCCAGAAAAATATAGAGGACTATATTAAACGCCGCGGCCAGGGCGATCCAGAAACCGACCAGTTTTAACGCTTCTTTTACCGGAATGACATGCGCCTTGCGCTGGAAAACAAACAGGTCCAGTACCATGGCAACCAGGAATACCACAATAAATACCGGCCACAGCCAGGTTTCATTCATCTCTTAATCCCACCTATAAAAAAGGAAATGACCTCCGTCATTCCCCGGGCGACCATCCACGCGGTATAGTACTCATTATTTCGGCCATACCATCAAAACCGGCACGGCAACACTGCGCAACAACCGTTCTGCCACACTGCCGAGAACCATCTGTTTCAGTCCGGAACGACCCCGGGTGGCCATAACCACCAGGTCGATGCCGTTCTTTTTCACATATTCTGCTAATACCTCGGCCGCTTTGCCCGTCAGCACTTCGACCCGGCTTCTAACGCCGCGGTCAATCAGGTACGATGCTTTTTCATACAGGTATTTCTCAGCATCTTTCTTACGGTGGCTCTCATATTCCTGCACCTGCTTGATAGAAGCGAACTGCGAAACTTCCCGTCCTACCGGGATGGTAATTGGTTCCACTGCCTGTGCCAGTATCACCTCCGGCATCTCCCGGCAGCCTTTCACCACCGTTTCCAGGTGCGGGAAAACGTGTTCGGCGATCTGCGATCCGTCTAAAGGGACCATGATCTTTTTATACACTGTTCCCCTCCTCGCCCGGCTTTTTCAACTTTTACCACCTGGGTAATCGTCAAGAATATAGTTACCAAACGTTAATTAATTATCGACCGATAGGCCTCTTACCGGGTAAAGATTATAGCACTCCCACTGGAGAAAGCAAATTTTAACTCCCCGGAGCGCTTGTTGAATGGACACTACTGAGAGAGTAAAATCAAAGCGTTTTTAATACCCGTTCATCTGTTAGGCGATTAATATCCCAGACTGATCAGTCTGGAGATGATCGGTATCCGGGATACCGGCGGCCAAGTATATGCGGAGGTTAAGGCAAAAACCATGGAGAAAAAAAACAAAGCGTTGAGTCGTATCCGGGCAAAAGCACAACGCCTGCTTTCCCGGATGACCCTCGAGGAAAAGATCGCCCAGTTGGGGAGCACCTATGCCACCCCGCTGCTGGGAAAGAACGGGTTCGACCTGAAAAAGGCCGCCCCCATTCTGCGCCACGGCATCGGGCAGATCAGTGCGCTGGGCCGGACCTCCGGTTTACCGCCGGTCCAGGTAGCGGAACTGTCGAATATTATTCAGAAATACCTCATCGAAAATACCCGGCTGGGCATCCCGGCCATGGTCCATGAAGAATGCCTGAATGGCTTCCGTGCCCAGGGAGCGACCATCTTTCCTCAGAATATCGGCCTGGCCTGCACCTGGGACCCGGATACCATCAATAGAATGACGGCCGTGATCCGACGGCAGATGCGCGCCTGCGGCGTCCACCAGGGACTGGCCCCCGTTCTGGATGTCGCCCGCGACCCCCGCTGGGGACGCATCGAAGAAACTTTCGGTGAAGACCCTTACCTCGTATCCCGGATGGGACTGGCTTATGTCACCGGACTCCAGGGTGATGATATCAGGGAGGGCGTCGTGGCTACCGTCAAGCACTTCGCCGGCCACGGCCTGCCCGAAGGCGGCCTGAACTGTGCCCCCGCCCACATCACCCCCCGCCTGCTGCGGGAAGTGTACCTGGCTCCCTTCGAAAAAGCTGTCCGTAAAGGCGGCGTCCTCTCTGTGATGAATGCTTACCATGAAATCGACGGCATCCCCTGCGGCGCCTCCGCCGAACTGCTGACGGAAATCCTGCACGGCGAATGGGGCTTCGACGGCCTGTTAGTCTCGGATTATTATGCCATCGAGCAGTTAATGACCATCCACCGTATCTGTGCCGATAAAGGGGAAGCCGCGGGGTTGGCCCTGGCCGCCGGCATCGATATTGAATTGCCCCATGCCGACTGCTTTGCCCAACCGCTGCAGGAGAAAGTGGTACAGGGATTGCTTCCCGAAGCTTTCGTCGACCGTGCCGTGCTGCGGCTGTTGATCATGAAATACCGCCTCGGCTTATTCGATCATCCCTTCGTCGAACCCCAGGCGGTCAAGAAGGTATTCGATATCCCCACCCAACGCGCCCTCGCCCGGGAAGCCGCCCGTAAGTCCATCGTTCTCCTCAAGAATGACAGCGGCCTGCTGCCCCTGGATAAAAAGATCGACACTATCGCCGTCATCGGCCCCAATGCCGCTTCCCAGCGCAATCTGCTAGGCGATTACACCTATCCCAGCAATGTCGGTTACGAGATTTCCACCAACCCCGCCACCGGCAAGCCCGAAGTTAAGTGGAAAGACCGCTCCGCCCAGATAGGCATCGTCGACACCCCCCGCATCATCACCGTCCTCGACGGCATCAAGGCCGCGGTTTCCCCGCAGACAAGGGTGTTGTATGCTGAAGGCTGCGACTACAACAGCCCGGACCAAAGCCGGATTCCAGCGGCCGCAGCTGCGGCAAAGAAAGCCGATGTCGCCGTAGTGGTCGTCGGCGGCAAGTCCGGCCTGCTGCCGGAATGCACCTGCGGCGAGATGCGTGACCGCACCGAACTCGGCCTGCTCGGTGTCCAGGAAGAACTGGTCAAGGCCATTTATGATACCGGGAAACCGGTAGTCCTGGTAATTATCGACGGCCGGCCGCTGACCCTGGGCTGGCTGGCGGAAAAACTCCCCGCCGTCGTCGCCGCCTGGCTGCCCGGTGAAGAAGGCGGCCGGGCCGTGGCCGATGTCCTCTTCGGCAATTATAATCCAGGCGGCAAACTGGCCGCTTCTTTCCCGCGCCAGGCAGGGCAGGTGCCGGCTTATTACGGGCATAAACCCTCCGGGCGGCGCTCTGCCGTCTGGGTCGATTATGTGGATATCAGCGCCCGTCCTCTTTATGAGTTCGGGCACGGCCTTAGCTATACCACTTTCGCCTACAGTGATCTGTCCATTTCCCCGGCTCAGGCCAGGGCTGACGGCACCGTCACTATCCAGGCGGCAGTTAAGAATACCGGCCGCCGTGCCGGCGATGAAGTGGTCCAATTGTACATCAATGATATCGTCGCCAGCGTTACCCGCCCGGTCAAGGAATTGAAGGGATTTCAGCGAGTCCACCTCAAACCCGGTGAAAGCCGTATTTTGGCTTTTACACTGCCGGCAGCAGCGCTGGCGTTCTATAACCGGGAAATGGTAAAGAAAGTCGAACCGGGAGTTTTTAAAGTAATGGTCGGAGCGTCTTCCGCTGATATCCGCCTGGAAGGCGAATTCATTATAAAGGAGTAGCTATGAAAGCCCTGGTCCTCAAAGAGAAAAACAGTCTGGCTATCCTCGATATGCCTCTGGAGGAAAAAACCGGCCCGGATGATGTCAAGATCAAGATCCATACCGTGGGTATCTGCGGCAGCGATGTCCATTACTTTGAGTTCGGCAAGATCGGCAACTTCGTCGTCAACGCCCCCATGGTCCTCGGCCATGAAGCCTCGGGCACGATAATAGAGGTCGGCCGTAATGTGCGTGCTTTAAAAGCTGGCGACCGCGTCTGCATGGAACCGGGCATCCCCGACCTCCACTCCCGCGCCACCCTGGAAGGGCTGTATAATCTCGACCCCGCCGTCCGCTTCTGGGCGACGCCTCCCATCCACGGCTGCCTGCGGGAAACCGTGGTGCACCCCGCCATGTTCACCTTCAAGCTTCCGGACAACGTCAGTTATGCCGAAGGGGCCATGGTGGAACCGCTGTCGGTCGGCCTCCAGGCGGCCAAAAAAGCCGCCGTCAAACCAGGCGATACCGCCCTGGTCTGCGGCTGCGGCACTATCGGCCTGGTCACTGCCCTCGCCGCGCGCGCCGCCGGCTGCAGCAAGGTCATCATCTCTGATGTTATCCAGCCCAAGCTCGAACTGGCGGCTGAATACGGCTTCATCCCCGTAAACATCAAGACGCAGAAGCTGGCAGAGGTCGTGGCCCAGGAGACCGGTGGTTGGGGCGTCGACGTAATTTTCGAGGCCAGCGGCAGTGCCGCTGCCATCGCTAATATCTTTGAGCCTTTGTGTCCCGGCGGGCGGGTCGTTTTCATCGGCATGCCCGTCAATCCCGTACCCGTCGATATCGTGGCCGCCCAGGCTAAGGAAGCCCGCATGGAGACCATCTTCCGCTACGCCCATATCTATCCCCGGGCCATCGCCTTGCTGGGTTCCGGCAGCATCGATGTCAAGCCGCTTATCACCGACCGCTATAAGTTCGCCGATGCCATCAAGGCTTATGAATATGCGGTAAAACCCCGGCCGCAGTCGGTGAAAGTGGTCATCGAGATGGAATAGATGAATCACAGAAATGTCATTCTGAACCTGGAGGTGCCGTCGTAGGGGAAGAATCCGTTCTTCCTTAGTAAGAAACGGATTTCTCAGTACTTCGTACTTCGAAATGACATATCAAGGCTGGTCTTAAGCATCTTTTATATTGAAGAAAAGGAACATATATGCCCAAACACAGACTTGCCCTCGGCCTTGACCTGAGCACGCAGAGTCTCTCTGCGGTAGTGCTGGACATCGATGCCTCCACTGTCGTCGCCCGGCATTCCCTGAATTATGTTCGGGATCCCCGTCTCAATGTCTTCGGCATCCAACCGGCGGACTACATCCTGCCGCCCCGCACCGCAGGCGAGGCCGACCAGCCGCCGCTCATGTTCCTGGCAGCCCTCGATGCCCTGCTGCACGACCTGCAAACCCACCTCGACCTCTCGGGCCTCGCTGTTATCAATGCCTCCGGCCAGCAGCACGGCCATGTCTACCTGAACACCCGGGCGCCGGCTTTATTCCAGAGCCTGCGGGGTGCGGACAGCACTTCTACAGAACTCGCCGTACTGCTCAAGGACAGCCTGGCTTACAGCCGGGCACCCATCTGGATGACTTCGAATACTGCCGCCCAGGCAGGCTTCCTCCGTGATGCGGTGGGCGGTAAAGCACGGCTTATCGAACTTTCCGGTTCGGATGCCCAGCTGCGCTTTACCGGCACCGTCATCCGCCGCACCGCCGATCAGTACCCTGACGTCTACCGGGTGACGCATATCATCCAGCTTCTCGGCAACCTTTTACCGGCAGTGTTGACCGGGAATGCCAATGTACCGGCTGATTTCGGTAATGCCTGCGGTATGTCTCTCATGAATTACCGCCGCCGCCAGTGGTCGGAAGAGTTGCTCGGGGCCATTTCCCGGGGCTTGCCGGGAGGCAGGGCGGCCTTCCGCCGCAAACTACCTGCCCTGGCCGCCCCGGATGCCGTCGCGGGCACTATCGCCGCCTACTTCGTCCATAAGTACGGCCTGCCTGCGGACTGCCTGGTTGCCGCCGGTTCCGGCGATAACCCCCAGTCCAAGGTCGTGGTCAGCGGCAGCCTGCTGAGCCTGGGAACCAGCTTCGTCAACATGGCCGCAACCGACGGCAGGACGATGGACATCACCGGCGCTGCTTCCGCTATGTACGACGGGGTAGGCCGGCCTTTCATGTTCGGCTGCCGCACTAACGGCGCCCTGGTCTGGGACCAGGTCCGTGCCCTTTACGGCATGGGGCGTGAAGACTATGCCCCGGCCGAGGCTGCTTTACAGCAAACCCCACCCGGGCAAAGCCTGGTTTTCTGGCAGCCCCGCCGCGAGTCTTTCCCGGCTTCCGGCAGCTTCGACCTGACCAGGATAGGCAGCAACCAGCCCACGCTGGACAGCGACTACACGGGCATCATCGAGTCCAGCCTGGCTGCCGTCTACCTGCACTCGAAGGCTTTTTCCCCACCCGGCACCACCCCCCTCTATATCACGGGCGGAGCCGCAGACAGCCCCGCTATCCTGCGGCGGGCGGCTGCCATCTGGAACCGGCCCGTCATCGTCACCGGCAAAGCCGGCGCCGCCCTGGGCGCCGCTGTCGCCGGCATCGCTGCCTTGATGAAATCAGCCGGCCGTGATGTGGATATCGATACTGTCAGTGCCGCTTTCCTGCCCCGCCGCGATGCTCTCACCCCCCTGCCGGAAGACGTCCAGACCTTCCATCAACCCGGCGGCTATTTGAACCGGTTCGCAGCGGCAGAAGCCTGCCTGCTGCAGCAGTATAATGGGGAATAGCAATCAACCCTTTCCCAGGTATCACTGAGTGTAAAATATGCGAATGATCCAACTATTACATGCTGAGATGAGTACGGAACATTGGTTTTCTCGTCCTGTATGGCTAAAAGTACTGTGTTAAAAACAAAAAAGCTATAACTTGTCAATTAAAGTTATGAAAAATGACCTTGTATTTATCTTCTATATGTAATAATCTACTACTTAAGTACTATATAGACTGGTAAGTATGGTAGTATTGTGTGAACCAGTTAATACGCATCCATATAAGTTGTATCAAACCTTACATCTGAATAAGCATTGTTATTACGAAAAAGTTCATACTTTAATATCTTTAAAAACTTAATAAGAATTGGGTCTTTAGTCGGTCTTGTCTGGTATTAAGAACATTATAGATGAAACATAAACTTACTCTTATATTCGCCATCACTATAACATGTATACTGAATATCTTAAGTACACATTTTTATGAACTGTCTCTTACACCTCTCACTGCCAACGCTCTTGAAGCCGTCACGGATAGGACATTATTTACTGAAAAATTCGGTTATGAACCTGCCTGTTCTTACAAATTATCAATCTGCTCTTTAGATCACGACATATATGGTTTTACTTATCCGGTTACTTATGCTTTCTCTATACCCATTGATAGCGAAGATCTCACAGCTTACAAGTCATATTCCTCTTCAGGTACCTGGACACAGATCCCAACCATGTCGGGCAGTGGTTTATTTAATGGAATTGAAGCAGCACGCTTCGATTATCCGGCAAATAAAGTTTATCTTTCACTGGCTTTTGCTTCTTATAGCAACGATATTTTTGTAAAAATTATAGATCATTCAGGGACGGATGTACTCATCAATTATCTCGGAATACCGGATTTCTACGACAATAGAAACAAAGCCGTTATCATATCCATTGACGATGTCGGAGAGGTACCGACATGGGGTGGAAATGATAAATTTCTGGAAGCCAGTCAGTTGTTCGCAAATGCGCAGGTCTGGTGGACTCCGGCTATCGAAACTTTGGGACAGGATGTGGATTGGTCGGTATTCCAAACGGGCGTGGACTATGGGTATTTGGAAATAGCTTCCCATTCAAGGAGTCACGTTGCCCCTCCCTACCCGGAAACTGATTCGGAGATCGGGGGTAGTAAATCTGATATTCTCAATAACCTTAGCCTGCCTTATAGTAAAGATGGCCAGGGATATGTCTGGAGTTGGATTGAACCATATGGCTTTTCGGATGATATGGTCAGCCAGAAGCTTGGCCAATACGGATACCTGGTTGCCAGACAAACATATGAAGTTTTAGGGGAGAATAGAGCCACTCCCTGGGCTGAATGGAACAGCTTGGACCGTCACTTTGGACGGGCCTGGACATCCGCCTACCTGGATACCTCTACACTGGATTACCTGAATAACATATTCGACCATATCTACAGTAACGGCGGAATCTATCATGTTTGGGGACATATTGGTAAAAATAATTGGACTCCCGGAGGTATCGCTTACGAACACATTCAGCATCTAAAAGGAAAATCAGACATCTGGTATGCAGGACTTGGCCAGATGTACATGTATCGTTATACGCAAAGAGTAGTTACTGTATCCTCATGGCCACTTCCTATAGAAGAGTTCAATATCGAAGCTGGCTGCGAAGCACACGGATCAATCACTCCTTCCGGGGATATAACAGTTGACTCTAACACCAGCCAGACCTTTTTTATTTCACCTGATGAAGGATATTATATTAGCGATGTTTATGTAGACGGGGTATCAGTTGGTGCCGTCGGCAGTTATACTTTCATCGCAATTGATGCCAATCATGAAATCTCTGCGGTTTTCGCATTCGATGATTTGCCAAGATTCACGATTGCCGCTACTGCCGGAGAACACGGTTGGATCGTACCCTCCGGCGATATTTCCGTGCGTTCAAACTCTGACCTTAGTTTCCTGATGGCACCGGGAGCCAACTATCATGTTGCCGACGTAAAAGTAGACGGATCATCAATCGGTCCTGTTGAACAGTATAATTTTTCAAACATAAATATCAACCATACCATCTCGGTTGTATTCACCGCTGATCCATCCGCTGCCTACACGATTACCGCCAGCGCGGGAGAACACGGCTCTATTTCGCCTTCCGGCAGTATCACGGTTAATGCCGGCGCCAGCCAGGTATTTCAAATATCGGCAGAGGCCGGTTATCATATCACGGATGTATTGGTTGATAGTGTGTCCGCCGGGGCAGCCGGCAGCTATACTTTCACCAACGTCAATGCCAACCATAGTATCGCCGCAAGTTTTGCCGCTGATAT
>CAZSHH010000022.1:1452-7769 GCA_964606525.1 uncultured Dehalococcoidales bacterium | reverse complement strand
CTTTCACCAACGTCAATGCCAACCATAGTATCGCCGCAAGTTTTGCCGCTGATATCGTTACTGATCTTAGTAATAGTTTTAGCGGGGGAAGCGGCTTCAGCTCGCCGGTAGAGCCTGGTTCTACCGTATTAACACCATATACCAACAATGATGGCTTATTTAATTTGGCATTATCTTTAAGATCTCAAGATGAAAAAATAGAGTTAAATTTTAGTAAAGGAATTTTAGCCAGAACGAAAGAGGCTTGCCCACTTAAGGCGATTAAGATCGACACCTCCGCCAGTCTTACTCCCCTGATTTCAAACTACAAGTTGATCAGCCCGGTTTATGAACTGTCACCCGAAGGAGCAACCTTTTCCCCGACAATTACTCTCACCTTTTATAATGATATCGCCGGAATACCGGCCGACATCGATACGGAAACGCTTCATATTGTAGTTTTTGATAACGGCGATTCGCTGTGGAAAATCTGTAATAGTCAACTCAATAAGGTAACCTTAAATGTTTCTACAGAGATCGAACGCAGCGGCAAATACGCTCTAGTAGGGATGCCGAAAGTTCCTGTGGCTACAACATCACCACCACAACCTGCCCCTGCGGCATTCACAATATCGAACCTGGAAGTCCGGCCTATACTGGCTTCACCCGGAGAAGCGATCACAATCTCAACTAAAGTGAGTAATACAGGGGGTACCAACGGGGAGTACAATATTGTTCTGTCCATTAACCATTCATCGGAAATGGCTAAGAACATATCACTCGAAGCCGGGGCTGAGTCTGTAGTCGAATTTTCTGTAAATCGCCGCGACCCGGGAAATTATATGGTAAATATCAACAATCTGATTTCTTCATTTACCATTGAACAATTACCACCGGCCACCACGAGCAATATCCAATCACCAGTACCTTTGGCCGAAAACCGGGGCATCAACTGGTTCCCCATTGGGATTACCTGCTGCACGCTATTGATTGCCGGAGTTCTAATCACACTGACAACCAGGAAAAAACAAGGCAAATAAGGCTTACCCGATCTCGTTTCATATTATGCACCTTTTCTGGCGTCGCTTTAGACTGCAGCAGCACTCAATTAGAAGCCGTGTTGCACGCACAATATATCACCAGATAAATATCACGCCTGAAATCAGGGTTTACTGATTACACTTCCACAGGTTCTATCCCCAGGTACTCACAGGCATCGCTGATAGCCCGCGTATAGTCCCCATGGATGAGGCTGGCGTGATGGGTAAAGCCCTCTTCCACCAGGGTGGAGTACAGCAGTTCGAGGTCGGGTACGGTGACCCACGACCATGATCCGCGCAGTTTCTGGTTGGTTTTCACAGCATCGCCGTAGGTGACCAGCATCTTGAATTCACCGTCATGCTCCTGCAGGCGGCACAGGGTAACCGGGCCGGGCTTGATCTGGAATTCGCCGGTGCCTTTAGAACGGTCCAGTCCCAGTGATTCGCCCAGGATACTGTGATAGCTGATATCAACCTTACCAGCAGCGCAGGACAGCGAGGGCGGCCCGTTACCGCAGTGCCAGGCAAAGAAGGTATTCTTCTTTTCCTGGTGTTGGATGGTCCAGTCAATGAAATGGGGCACGGTGGTCCCCAATCCGGCCAGGTACTGGATCAGCATCGTCAGGGCGCCGTATATATCTACTTCGCAGGAAGTCATAATACCCATATCGGTCAGCCGTCCCATGGTATAGCAGGGGGAGAGGCCGTAGACCGACTGCATGGCCGTCCAGCACTGCACGCCCATGGCGGAGAGTTTCTTTTCGGCGGCGAATTTGGTCAGGGCGTATTCCAGGCCGGCGATCTTTTCGGTGGTCATGGTATCGAGGGCGGAAATATCAGCTTCGGCTTTGATCTTGCGGATAATCTTCTTCACTTCCCTTCGGCTTTCCGGCGACTGTGCCCGGTTCATGATGTCAGCCAGGTCGATCGGCACCACTTTCTGTCCGAAATTCTCGGTCAGGGCATCCTCACTGAAGATGCAGGTCTCGAAACGTTCCGGCCGGGGCCCGACCAGCCCGATGCGGGCGCCGATAAAGCCGCGGCCGACGGCGCAAACGCGTACGAAATTGTCCAAACTGTCCAGGAAGTCGGCTTCTTCCGGGAAGACGATGCCGGCGAAAAGAAAGGGGATGTGGCGGCGGTGCAGGCCGGAGGAAATGGACAGCGTGCCGCAAAAGGAATCGGAACGGCGGTTGCCGTCAGCAGTAAAGGGGCCTTCCCTGGTGCCAAATAACATGATCGGCCGGTTGCTGAATGCGGAGGCCACCGACAGGGCGGACACTTCATCGCCGAAGGTCATCGTCCCGATGATCAAACCGTCGATCTGCTGCTCCCGGAACAAGGCGATAACCTTCTCCGCCTCGGCGTCATCACGTACGCAGCCGCCCTGGGTCAGTTTGACATCAGGGACCACGATTTCCAGCATCTTGTTTTTAGCAAAAGTCTTCAGGCACCGTTCCCGCATCTGTGCCGCCCACGACTCATCGAAGGGGGCGCGGTGCGCGGGGATAAAACCGATCCGGAGTTTTTCCATTTCCTATCTCCTCTAAACTGTACAGTAACTTATTATGTCAATATCCTGTCACGATGCAAGCCAATGCCAACACTATATCGCAAGAAGAAGTCGGGTTCAAATAGCATGCTGATAAATAGTAACCAGATAACCCGATACTATAAACCCCAATCCGATAATCCTCACCCTCTCCAAATGATTTGGAGAGGGGACTCTATCATCTACGATTTTTTAGTTATATAAATAAAAAGGGTAGGGGCGGGTTTACACAACTCGCCCGCCCATAGGTTCGTCCCATCAGGATGATGGGGCCGCTCAGTATAAGCGGGCTATCGGTCAGTGTAGAGTCGGATTTCGAACCTGGCCGCCTGTTGAAGCTGCCGTATAAGCAAAGGTAGTGTATAAACCTGTCTTATAAGAGGGGCAGGGATTGGTGCTTCGATGTTTCCACCTCGAAAAACCCTAACTGCCCTTTACAGACAGTGCGTTTTTCCGGGGGATAAAGGACGGGTTTCTTGGCGATGAAGCCGTAGGGGCCGGAGAACCACTTCGAAGAGTGGCTGGTGACCTGGCCGATGAAGGTGACTTCCCCCATCAGGCAGCCGAAGTAGCCGCTCTTACGAAGAGCGTCCGGGTTGTTACGGTTGAGGTTGTAGATGGCGTAGATATTCTGCAGTTCCGGGGCAAGGCGCGACCACTGCTCCGGAGTCATCCAACTTTTTAAGGTATCCGGATCAAATTCGTCCATCTGCATGGAGGCATGGATACAGGCGCGTTGCCCGTATTGTCCCGCCGGCAGCGGCCAGCCCCGGTTCTCAAACTTTTTCAACGGCTCATCCGGGTTAGCCGGATCGGCTGGCTGCAGCAACAGCCAGGCCCACGGTTCCCGCACCGAGATGGCTTTCATATCTCCCCCCCACGATGGTTCGTATATTATACATGATATGGCAAGAAGGCAAGGATAATGGTGACTATTCCTGAAACCGAAGCTCATCCTGCTCCTTCTAACCTGTCCTACCTGTCAGACTCGTCCGACCCGTCCCCCGTGTCCATTTCGTCCACTTTGTCCATTTCATCCACCTCAACTTCTTCCGGGTTAAATAAACCTGGCAACCCCCAATTAGCCTCGAATCGAATCCTTTGCCCCTTTCAAAGAGCCTGTCCTGAGCGGGACCCATTAATACGCTGATGGGACGACTGGAGGAAAGTTAGAAGGGGGTTGTTTCTTGGTCTTTATTCACCATTTCTAAACGTTAGGGGCGGGTTGCGTAAACCCGCCCCTGCCAGTTATTTTGTATTTTGAATTTTATATTTTAGGTTTGTTTCGTTTTTCGATATTCGTATTTCGGATTTAGAATTTAGTATTTTGAGTTTCGTCCTTCATCTCCACGCATCGATGCTGAACACCTCCCCCCGGTTCCCCAGTATTTCTACCGCCGCCTCCTCATCCCCACCCGCGATCACTATGCAATTGTCGAACGGGTCGTCCCCCGCCACCGGTACCTTGTAATCGTCCGGCAGTTCCTTCCACGGCTTCCCCGACGTTTTTTCGATGCCTGTCCACCCGTTGCGTGAGAAGTCCGGCCAGGACCGGTTCCGGTAGTCTTTCACCGGTTCGAAACTCTGTTTCCATATCCATTCGTAGGCTTCGTCTTTGGTCTTGAAACCAAGGTCTCTCAGGTGCTGCGCCAGTTCCGGCACTATGATGAAGGTCGTCCCCCCCTCACGCCCCGCCCAGATCCCCGGCACGATGTAGTTCAGCCAGTTGTGCGGACCGGGCTTCCCCTTCACCCCGAACCGCCGTGCGATGCCCCCGTGCCCTGATTTCTGCAGTGCCCGGTAACCGCCCGGCGAAAATTGCGAACCAACGATCCCGCCAAAGGCTTGTATCACCATCACCACGCTTTCATTTTTCTCATAGCCGGTCTCCACGTTCAAGCCATCCCATCCCGGCGGCAGTTTCTCACTGTTCTCCCCGAAGCACATTCCGCCGTTGTTCATCGGATTGCCGTGGCAGCCCATCCGGTTGATCCCCGGTACCGCTCCGCTCAGGTTGATCGCCATCATCTGGTACGACCGTCCGATGGGCCCGTTCACCGGGCTGCCCGGGCCGAGATGGCCTACCCCAACGTTCAATCCGATCTCCTTGACGATCGGCCCGCTTAAACAGACCGCCTGGCTGGGAAAGTTCGTGGTCACGATATTGCAGCCCGACTGCGCGATCGCCAGCACTACCGGCAGGTGTTCCGGTTTGCAGCCCGACATCACCGCATTCACCGCTACCCGTTCTACCGTCGCCGTCCGCTTTAAGGGGTGGAACAGCACCGGCTTGCCTTTCTTCGTCTCCCGTCCCATCGCCCCGATGAATTCCGGCAGGTCTTCCACCAGCGTCACTACTTCGTCCGGTTTGTGGCTCGTCCCTTTCAGCATTTTTTCCACCCGTTCTTCGGTGGGGATGACTATCGGAAAACCATCGGTATATACCGAGATGTTGGCATTCACCGGGTGCGGTACGTAGCGTACCTGCTGGTAGAATTCTTCCGCTTCCTCCAGCGTCCCCGTAAATAGTATCCGCTGCTGTGGTATCTCCCAGTGTCCGTAGGCTTGCTCTTCTTCCGTCAACGGCCGCGTCAGCGCTTCCAGCATTGACTTGATCCAGTTGTCGACGTCTGCCGGTCCCGGCAGCGTGCGTGAGGCATGCAGGTGCCGTATCTTGGGCACCCCGCTCACCAGCGCTTCCTGCTTCACCATTTCATGCTGGTCCGCCAGGTCTACCAGTACCGTCGGTATTCCGGCTTTCTCCAGTTTCGCCAGGTAGGGCAACTGCCCCCATACCGCCCCGCTTCACCAGCAAATCGCTTGTATCAGGGCGTCAGCCGTCTTCACCTCCTCGTCGCTCAACTGCACCGGGAAGATACCGTACGTTTTCTTCTGTTTCCAGTTCACGTTCGGGTAATCACTGCGTAGTTTCTTCTCCAGCGGTATCGTGATGTCCGGCTCCCCCGTGATGCTGATCCAGATTTCTTTCCCGTCCAGCGTGTCCAACCGGGGTGCCAGCGGAAATGTCTCTACCGGGTTCTGTATTCCCAGGGGATTCAGACAATTGTATACTTCTCTGCTTCTCGCCATGTTCCCTCCTCGGTCTTCCCTTGTCCTGTAATTTTCTCTGCCCCCTTTATAGCAGGCTGTCCCTTCATTTTCAAATATTCTGCAAAATGGTACTTGACAACCAGAACTTTGGTGCTATAATAGTTGTCAATATTCGAACATTTCTTCTACTACATATCGTTAGTATTTTACCAATCGAGGACCTGGTTATTCTCTCTCCCCACCGCGGGAGAGATGAAAGTGAGGGGGTGGGAGATCATGGAGGGAGACTCTCATGTCCCGATCCGTATGAAGGAGAGATCGGGACTCAGAGTGGTTCCCCTTTATTGGGTAATTGTTACTTTGTTATTTGGTTGTTACTTAGTGTTTAGGGTTTTGCATTTTGAGTTTGTTTAGAGTTTAGAATTTAGAATTTTGAGTTTAGATTTTAGCGTTAGGAGGTAGATTTTATGAAAAAGAACTTTAAAAACCGCGGTGGTGCCCCCCTCGGCAACCAGAATGCCCGTAAGCATGGTTACTACTCCAGGGTTTTAACTCCTGAACAGCAGGCTAAACTTTCACAAGCCAGTCCCGACCTGCTCCAGGAATTGAAGCTCATGATGTTGAAAATGGCTTCTATCAGTAAATTCCAGCCCGATAACTACGACCTCCAACTCCGCGCCGCCGCCCACTATAAC
>CAZSHH010000022.1:0-1442 GCA_964606525.1 uncultured Dehalococcoidales bacterium | reverse complement strand
ACCGGCTTTGCCCTCCAGTACCCCCGGGAGCTGGCCGCCCACTATAACCGGATGTTCCGCAACTATTTGGCCGCCCATCCGGAGGCTTTTTCGCCCTTGGATACAAACCGTGCCTGAGGTTGTTTCTTCAAAAACTGTTATTTAGCCTCAGGTTGTTTTCCGGATATAGAGGGATTCGTTTCCTTGCCCCTTAATCAGAGCCTCTCCTGTCGCAGATTCCGTATGAGGCAATTCTCGTAAAATACCGAATCGGAAAGCGAAGCCGAATGGAGGAAAGTTAGAAAGGAGTCGTCCCCAGTTTAAGCCCGCTCATACCTTCGACTGGCTCAGTACGAGCGGGCTCGTGGTACCCTGGTTCCTCTTCCTTTTCCAAAGGAAGATTGAGATGGATTCGGACCGGCGGGACGCCTGTCGTACCAGGTTATTATCAGAGTCGGGCATTTTTACTTAGTATTTAGATATTAGATATTAGGATTTACTTAGTATTTAGATATTAGATATTAGGATTTTGTGTTGATTTTCGCCTTTAAGCGTTAGGAGGTTGCTATGAACAATACTGATAATCAGTCTCACCCGTCTGGCCTGTCCAACTCGTCAGACCTGTCCGCCCCGTCCCCCCGCGTCCGTAATAAGGACAATTTTTTCTACTATGACTCCCTGACCGAACGGGAAAAAGAACTCTATGACCGCGGCGGCATCGCCACGGATAACCTCGATGCTGAGATTAAGCTGCTTAAACTCCGCCTTAGTTCTTTAGCCCTCGATCCGTCCGTTCACCCCGGTCTCCTCGCCCGTTTTATCAGCATCATCAATTCCTGTATTAAAACCAACTCCAGGGTCCTCAATCGGGTTGACCAGGATATGGACAAATACCGCCGTACCCTGCGGATCATGTTCCAGGACCAACTCCCCCCGCTGGGCGCCATGTCCGATTCTCCCGTTGGCAATGTGCCCGGTACGGTATGACGGAGGTGTGACATGTCAGCTTTTAAAACGCTGTGGCCATATCAGCGTGATATCTTTTATGCCGTTGCCCATAGTATCTATGAACAGCGCGGCCTGACCTTCTCTGTGGAGATCGCTCGCCAGGGTGGTAAGAATGAGCTTTCGGCCAATTTGGAATACTTCCTTCTCAGTAACAACTACCGGTACCGGCAGAACCTGGTCAAGTGCTCCCCCACCTTCCTCCCCCAGGCTTATATCTCCATCTCCCGGCTTAAGAATCTTCTCGAGGAGGGCGTCAGTTTGCCCGATTGGTCGATGGAGTTCGGCTATATCGTCCGGCTCGGTGCCGCCCGTGCCATCTTCCTCTCCGCCGAAGAGGGTGCCCGTGTCGTCGGCCATACCGCCCACCTGCTCCTGGAGATCGATGAAGCCCAGGACGTCTCTAAGGAAAAGTATTCCAGGGAGTTCCGCCCCATGGGCGCCACCACCAATGTCAC
>CAZSHH010000021.1:13270-34931 GCA_964606525.1 uncultured Dehalococcoidales bacterium | reverse complement strand
CAGGGAGTCTCTGTTTTTCCTCTATTGCTTAAAAGTTATTTTGGACAAGTATGATTTCCAAGATAAGGAGGAATCTGCCAGATTGGAGAGATCGTAAAGGATCCATTATTCATGCAGAATCTTCGAGATGACAACTACCTGGTGTATCGGGGCGAAGAGTAGAGCGGCACTGGAATCCGCAGCCGGATCTCGTACCAGGGTGAAAACGGATCTGATGACAGCGAGCAGGCCGGCTTCCCCCGGGATGACATTTGACTCCGGAAAGCATCGACCCAGATTGTTAATACCGGAAAGCTACCGTGAACTTTTCAGCCTCACTTACACTATATATTTATAGGAGCGCTCCGGAAGGGATCTTAAGAAAGGAGAAAAGAGATGAGAACATATGTAATACGAAGGCTGATGCTGGTAATCCCGACCCTGGCGTTTGTTACCCTGGCGGTCTTTCTGAATGTCAGGTTCATCCCGGGCAGCGTGATCGACATGATGATTGCGGAAAATATGAAAGGCGGCGTTACTTCCGTCGTGGATATACAAGCGATGAAAACAACGATTGCAGAAAGGCTGGGGCTAGACCAGCCGGTACATATCCAATACCTGCGGTGGCTGGGAGTACTGCCGCAGAAGGACGGTGGTTATCACGGGGTACTGCAGGGCGACCTGGGGCATTCTTTGTGGGAATAGGGGCAAGCGGTTTGTCCGGTGATTGGTAAAGCGATCCGATAGTAAGGGAAAAAATTAGTACCGAATGATAAAAAGGGGGGTACAAGAAAGCGTACCCCCTCTAAATAAAATGAAAATCATCTGAATATAGATTGGCCAGAAATAGATCTATGATAAAAAGATTGGGCAGGGCATTACTAGTTTTTGGGGGGATAACGATAATTTCCTTTTTAGCAGGGCGGTGCCCGGAGCCGGAGATCGATAAAATCATGGCAACAATCAGCTATGCGGGCTCGGAAAGTGAGTTGAGAGCCAGTATCAGGCATGCAATGGGTATCGACCAACCTTTCCACCTGCATTACCTGCGGTGGCTGGGTGTTTGGCCGCAGGAGGACGGCAAATTTAGAGGCGTACTGGAAGGATGCCTGGGGGATGAGGTGTGGCGTTGAAAACGTAAGAATACAGCATCACCGGGAAAAGAAGCTTGCCTCCCGGAGGCCGGGTGACCTATACTGTTTGTTACTATTTATCCCGGAGATGGGAAAAGGAAGCACTTTATGAACAATATACCGGAAGAACTGAGAGCCAGGGGGCAGGCAGCGAAAACAGCGTCCCGGAAATTGGCCTACCTGGATACAGGAACCAAGAACCGGGCATTAAATTACATTGCCCAGGACCTTTTGGTGAAGAGAGAACGCATCCTGGCTGCAAATGCCATCGACATGGCTGCAGGAAAGTCCTCCGGTATGAGTGAAGCGATGCTGGACCGCTTACTGATCGATTCAGCAAGGTTAGAAGGGATTGCCAAAGATGTCCTGGCAGTGGCGGCGTTAGCCGACCCGGTAGGAGAATTTTTCGATATGCGGACCACGGCCAACGGCCTTGTGATGGGTAAAAAACGAGTCCCACTGGGAGTGATCGGGGCTATTTATGAAAGCCGGCCGAATGTGACCGTAGATATCTCGGTACTATGCTTGAAATCGGGCAATGCCGTAGTCTTAAGGGGGGGAAAAGAGGCTTTCAATACAAATGCTGCCTTAGTGGCAGTGATACGGGAGGCTGTTATCCGGGCCGGGATGGATGCCGAGATAGTGCAGTTCGTGGATAATACCGACCATGCCCTGGTCGAACCGATGTTGAAGATGAAGGAATTCATCGACCTGTTGATCCCGCGCGGCAGGGCAAACCTGATCCAGTTTGTCCGGGAGACGGCAGCGATGCCGGTGGTAACGGGGGGCATTGGTGTCTGCCATACATACGTAGACAGCGCTGCTGACGTGACCAAGGCAGTGCCAATTATCTACAATGCGAAGGTACAACGGCCGACAGTGTGTAATGCCCTGGACTGCGTGGTGATACATGCTGCGGTAGCCAACGATTTCCTGCCGCAGATCGCCACGGGGTTGGCCCAGGCGGGGGTGGAATTACATTGCGATGAGCGGGCGATGGCGATTTTGAAAAAACACCGGGGATTAAAACTGGCCGCGGCGGTAGAGGAAGACTGGGGAAAGGAGTTCCTGGCCCTTATAGCCGCGATCAAAGTTGTGGATTCGTTCGATGAAGCCCTGGCTTTCATCGAGAAATACGGCTCAGGACATTCCGAAGCGATCATTACCGAAGATTATCAGTCAGCCATGCGCTTTTTGAACGAAGTCGATGCTGCTTGTGTCTATGTCAATGCGAGTACCAGGTTTACCGACGGAGCGCAATTCGGATTAGGCGCCGAAGTGGGCATCAGTACCCAGAAAATGCATGCCCGGGGCCCGCTGGGACTTAAAGAACTGACCTCGTATAAATGGGTGATCTACGGCAGCGGACAAACTAGAGAATAGAAAATAGACAAATAATTAATGGGGGGTGTTCGTGCGAACACTCTCTATTTTCCTGGTTTAACGTCCTTTTATCCTGGCAATGGCTGCTTCCTGGGCTTGAAAAAGTTCCCGGATGCCTTTTTCGGCCAAGGCCAACAGGGCATCAACGGATTCTTTATTGAAAGGCTTGCCTTCGGCCGTACCCTGAAGTTCGACGAATTCGCCCTTGCTGGTCATGACCACATTAAAGTCTACTTCTGCGGCGAAGTCTTCGTCATAACAAAGATCGAGCATACGGTAGCCGTGGACAATGCCGACGCTGGTTGCGGCAACGGCGCTTTTCAAGGGCAGCATAGAGGAGATAATCCCCATGTTAGCCAGGTTATGCAGGGCTTGATAAAGGGCCACATAGGATCCGGTAATGGCTGCGGTCCGGGTACCGCCATCAGCCTGGAGGACGTCGCAGTCGACGATCAAAGTATGTTCCCCGAGAGCGGACAGGTCGGTTACAGCACGGAGGGAACGACCGATGAGCCGTTGAATCTCCTGGGACCGCCCATTGACCCTGCCGGCAGAATCACGGTTGGTACGCCGGACGGTAGCACGGGGCAGCATGGCATATTCGGAGGTGACCCAACCGCCGCTGCCGGCTTCTTCCCGGAGGAAAGCTGGGACCCGGTCTTCGGCAGTAACCGAACAAATCACATGAGTGCGGCCGACTTCGATCAGGGCAGACCCTTCGGCATAACTCATAAAACCCGGGGTTATTTTTACCGGGCGAAGTGTATCCCAATTGCGGCCATCGGCTCTTTTCACATGATCCTCGATTTTTGGTTGCTAAAGATAAAGATAATGTTCGCTAAGTATAGCATTGGAAGCTGGCAGGGACAAATAATATCTCGATACCATGATATTATCGGCCATTATGGTATCCCGGTACCGGGAGACCATTCGCCGGAGAGAAAGTCCTTAAGCCAGCCGAGGGCAGCCCTGGCAGCAGCCTGTTTGTTTTCCGTACGATCTCCCGAGAAATGGTATTCCCGGCTGAAAGTACCTTCCTGGCAGCTTAAACCGAGGTAGAAAAGGCCGACCGGCTTATCCGGAGAACCACCGCCGGGTCCGGCGATGCCGGTATCGGACAGGCAGAAGTCAACTCCGAGTAAACGGCGTCCGCCGGCAGCCATCTCTTCGGCGACTACGGCGCTAACCGCACCGTAACGGGCAAGATTGGCCGGAGCGACACCGACGATATTTGATTTGATTTCATTACTATAGGAGATGATAGAGCCTGAAAAAAAGTTTGAACTACCTGGGATATCAGTGATCAGATGGGAGATCAGACCGCCAGTTGCAGATTCGACGGTGCCGATTGTTGAACCCTGCTCCACCAATAAGGCGGCGAGAGACTCGATAAGAATATCCATAACCAGCAATTATAGAGTAAAATGGATGTGTTGCACAGGGTATCTCAGGATTGCTATAATGATTTAGTCCAGCGGCGACGTAGCCAAGTGGTTAAGGCGGGGGTCTGCAAAACCCCTATCCGTGGGTTCGAATCCCACCGTCGCCTCCATTAATCCGGTGAGTTGTACAGAGAATAACCATAGAAGTCTCTCAATGAAGTTTTCCTCTTTGACTTACTGCGATTTCTTTGATACCATCCAGACATTAAATTTACACGAGATTTTGAATTCCCTGGGTGAGATGAAG
Organism: uncultured Dehalococcoidales bacterium; assembly: GCA_964606525.1. Lineage (GTDB taxonomy): Bacteria > Chloroflexota > Dehalococcoidia > Dehalococcoidales > UBA2162 > JBBITI01. The sequence goes on along the minus strand of CAZSHH010000021.1, from coordinate 30,747 downwards.
CTATGAGTGCACAGCCAACAAAACAGACAGATGATGAATTAAATAAGAAATCGTTATTCGAAAACAGAAAGCGTATATTACTTATTGCCTCGATTGCGTCTGGCATACCGTTTATTGTCCTTTTGATCATCATGGCGGTCCGTGTAGGAAAGGGCGGGGAACTGGTCTGGGTTGGTACGGTGTTGTGGTGGATAATTACGTTACTGGTTTGTGCCGGATTCGCCATCGCTTCCAAGCGGTGGATAACACTAGGACTGTTAGCTGGAGCAGTATTAGGTTTGGCAGTCATCGTCTTTAGCTGCGCCGTTACTTTACCCACAAAATAAAAGCGGGATATACAGACAGCGGCCTTCAAATCTATCAAGGCACCGGGATATCAGCCGGACGATTAAATGCTTCCGGAGCATACCTAAAGTACCTGGGTAAAACGTACACCATAAATCTGACTTTCGAACCATTACATTACTATTCAACAGCTTGTACCATAAAGCTACGAACATTTCTCCGCTGTTGAGTTATCAGGAGAGCAGGGAAGAGGTGGTATTCTTACGAGGAGGGGACAATGCTCAGCTACCAGGAAGCCAGAAGGGTACCAGAACGGAAACACGTGATATCCATAAGATGCCCGGTACACCGTCTCAAATATGTCCGTGATGCGGGGTGCCCGGAATGCAACAAGTCCAAGCTGCACGAACGGCGTTTCATCGCGTCCAACGTTATTTGGAAGAATCCGGAAGACATCAAATCATAAACAATATTAACCATTGAATTTTATCAACACATGGTTAATTGTGGTATACTTTTCTACTCTGGATCCGGAGAGCGCCAATCTATTATTCTTGCTCTCAGCTACTGTTATTAACACTCTTGTCAACTGACTTTCCACTGCGATAAATGCTTGCTTTCACAGTGCGTTTGCCGTCCGGTAATTTTCCTATATAATTAGATTTATAAAAAAATATATGCCTGTTGTCAATTCATGCCTATAGAAGAACTCCGGAACAATTATAGACAGCAGTTAAGCTAGCTCGGTGCAGGGGAGATATGGTGCCAATGGGGCTGTGGATCAAGAAATTAACGGCAAATCCCCATTTTTGGGTTATCGTAATCCTTTTCGCGGTCTGTACGATATTGCATTACCCGCAACAACTTTTAGGCATATCTTCTCCGACAGTCTTTTCTTTCATGGGCCTTTCCCGGCATTCAATTGAACGTATCCTACTACTGCTACCAGTCGGTTATGCCGGCCTGGTATTCGGTTTAGAATGGGGAGTGATAAGCCTGATCACAGCCCTGGTCATCATGATCCCTCGTGTTTATCTATTCTCCGATTATTATGCCGACGCTTTCCTGGAAACGATTTTAGTAATCGTGGTTGGTTTTCTGATCAATCTCTGGATACACAGGTCGAAAAAGGAAAGAGAAATCCGGCAGAATATGCGCTCGGAGTTGGATACCACCCACCGGCAGCTTAAGAAACACACGGCTAACCTGGAGGTTTCGGAACGTAAATACCGGGAATTATTTGAAAATGCCCGGGACGCGATTTGGGAACAGGACCTGGACGGCAACATTATAAATGTCAATCACGCTTTCGAAACATTAAGCGGGTCGAGGCGTCAAGAACTCATCGGTACCAGTGTCAAGTCCTTTATGGATGAAGAAAGCCTGAACCTGGCAGTAAATATCAGGCATAGCCTGTATTCAGGAGAACCGATCGAACAACCATATGAGCAGCGCCTTACCAGGAAAGACGGGACGGTGGCGGTGTTACAGATGGCAACCAGCCTGATCAGAGAAAACGGGAAACCAACCGGTTACCTGCATATTGCCCGCGATGTGACCCGGCGGGAACAACTGACCGCGGTTTTAAATTTCATGGAAGAGGGAATGGCCGTAATCGGCCATGACCGCCGTATACAGTTCATGAATCCCAGCCTGGCCCGTGAGTTCGGAGACAAAAAAGGGGAGTACTGCTACCGTCTATTCCACGGCCAGGACCAGCCCTGCGACAATTGCCGTTTCTTTTCGGCGATCCATGGCGAAACAGAAAAACGGGAATGGATAACAGCCGACGGAAATGTTTTTGAAATCGTTTATACTCCTTTTACCAATATTGACCAGACTCCGGGTATCCTGGCTACTTTTATCAATGTTACAAAGAGAAAAAAGATCGAACGGGAACTGGTCAGATTGAACGACCTGAAATCGGAACTCCTCGACCAGAAGACATCCCAGTTGAAAGAGATATCAAGGGAAGTAGCCAAGCTGGAGGAAGAGAAAAAACAGTTTGTCCGTTTTCTAGGGGTAGTGGCCCATGATCTGAAATCGCCTTTATCGGTCAGCCAGTCCATTATCTCAGGCATTACCGGTGGTTACTACGGACCTTTACTGGACGAGCAAAAAGATATGCTGGAAAGGGTGATCAAACGGATTGAAAGTTTAAACACATTGATAAACGACCTGATAGATATCCCGCTGATCGAATCCGGCCAATTGGCCGGAGAGATGTCGAAAACCTCATTAGCTGAGATCGTTCAAAATTCAGCGAACGAGCTTTCCGTGATGGCCAGGGAAAAAGGTATGCAAATTGCGGTATATTTGCCGCCGGACTTACCGCCGGTTTATGCATCCGGCCGCCGGCTGCATCAGGTTATGACCAACCTCATCAGTAATGCGGTAAAATATGCGGAACAGGGTTTTATCATCATACGCGGTAGTGAAAATGGTACTCATATCAAGATCGAAGTTACCGACAACGGTATCGGCATCCCAGCGGATGACCTGCCCCGGTTATTCAGTGATTTCTTTCGCAGTAAAAACACAGCGGGGGCAAAGGGGACAGGATTGGGGTTATCGATATGTAAAAGAATAATCGAAGCGCACGGCGGTAAAATATGGGTGGAGAGCCCCAATCCGGAGACCAATACCGGCAGCAGGTTCACTTTCGTGCTACCGATACAAAATGAAGAGAAAGCTGAAGAACCAGCACAGATTTGATAACAGGGGGTATTTTTTATGGAGAGAAAACCGAAAATATTGATAGTAGATGATGATCCCGATTTCGTCGAGGTAACGAGCCGGATACTTAATGCCAGGCCGTACCAGGTCACCGCAGCGTACAATGGAGAAGAAGGGGTGCAGAAGATCCGTGAAGAAAAACCGGATCTGATTCTCCTGGACATCATGATGCCGAAAAAGGACGGCTTTGTCGTCGCGGACGAAATGAGCCGAGACCCTACCCTGACCAATATTCCGGTCCTGGCAATCACCAGTTTTGTCGATTATACGGGGCAACCGTTCCCGTTCAAAGTATCGGAATATCTACCGAAGTCGACCAAACCGGACGATTTACATAAACTGGTAGAAAAACACCTGAAACGATTGGGTTTCTTTGCCGACCAGCCCGAGCCTCCGGATACCTTCCCCATTCCGGAGAAAAAAACTGTGAAATAATCATTAAGCCAGGTAAAGCACGAAGCAGTAAGCCCGCTGCCTGGCCTCCTGCTTCGTGCAACGGTTCACCTCAATAATCTCAGGTTATTCCAGGAATAACTGGTATTGACAAACTATGATAACCCGCTAAGATGTTAAGCAATTAGAGCCGATGTAGAAACGCGGTCCAGCGCGCGATAAGGGGAGGGCAAAGCAAGATGTTCAAGGACCCAGACTCAGGAAAATCAGCACAACAACTCCGCCGGGAGAGATATAACCGGCTGCATGCCGCCCGGACGCTCAAAATTCCAGACCGGGTGCCGGTCAGTATTCCTATCGGTTATTTCCCGGCGAAATATGCCGGAATCCCTTTTTCGGCGGCTTTTGATGATTTTGATGCCTGGTACAGTGCTTATGAGAAAACGTTGAAGGTGTTCCGGCCGGACTCGTTCGGGGGGACAAATTTCCAGTCAGGTAAAGCAATGGCAATGCTGGAACTGAAAACGATGAAATGGCCAGGGTTTGGTGTGGATGCTTTTCACGGCCACCAGTCGATAGAAGTAGACGGTTTGAGAGCGGACGAGTTTGATTTGTATATGAAAGGCTCGGATGATTATCTGCTGCGTATCCAGATGCCGCGTCTCAGTGATAAGCTGAAAGGCTTAGGCAAAATTCCGCCCCTTTATGAATTACTACACGGTCCGAACGCTCCACAGGCGATGGCGATGGCTTTTTCGGACCCTGAAGTAGCGAGGGTAATAGACTTACTGCAGAAAACCGGCCGGGAGATGAGAAAGGCCAGGGCCAAGCAAGCAAAATTTCAGAGGCTGTTAGAGAAATATGGTTATTATGCAACACCGATGGTAGGGGCCCTGCCGCCGTTCGACATAATTTCCCATTCACTGCGGGGTATGGCCGGCACCATGTTTGATATGTTCCGTCAACCTGATAAGCTGGTCGAACTTTGTGAATTTGTGTTGAAAGAAGAGTTAGCCAGGACACCGCTGGTTCCGGATGAGAATGGCGAGATACGCATCTTCATGACCAATACCCGTGGTTCAGACGAGTTCCTGTCGCAAAAACAGTTCGATATTTTCTACTGGCCGACTTTCAAAAAACTGGTAGTCAACCTGTGTAAAAGAGGGGCGACGCCGAATATTTTCTTCGAAGGTAATTTCGACTCCCGCATCGAATATCTGCTGGAGTTCCCCCGGGGGAAATTCGTAGCCAAATTCGACACTTCAGATATTTTCCGGGCAAAAGAAATCCTGAAAGACCACTGCTGCATCGAGGGTAATGTGCCATCTTCACTGCTCCAGGCCGGATCGAAAGACGATGTGATTGCCTACTGTAAAAAGCTGATCGATACCGTCGGGAAGAACGGCGGGTTTATCTTATCGCCGCGTAGTTCCACGGACGAGGTGAATCCGGAAAACCTGAAAACGATGATCGATTTCACTAAGGAATATGGTATATACGCATAGGAAACCCATTCATCGTTGGTAAGGGAAAAACAGGAGGGCCAGAGTGTCAGGGGACAAAAAACAGCCTAAGGAAAATGAGGCGAAGAAACCTGGTAAAACCAGAAAAGTAAGAAGAAGTCGAATTTCAGTTAAGACACCATTGGTTCCGAATCAAGAATTTGAGATGGAGCGGATGATCGCTGAAATCAGAGGGAGAGCCGGGTTATAACGTAAAAGACGAAGCTAGCCTTTTTAATATAATGGCATTACCGCGGTGATTTTCATAAAAGCATCGACGACAAAGGGATCGAATTGGGTGCCGCGGTTTCTCTCGATCTCTCCAGCAACCGACTCCAGGGGAAGGGCTTTCCGGTAAGGCCGATCGGAAGTCATGGCGTCATAACTGTCAACCACGGTCAGAATACGGGCACCGATAGGTATCTGGCTTTGGGAAAGGCCGTCAGGGTAGCCACGGCCATCAAATCGTTCATGATGGTGACGGACCATACTGAGGACTTCAAAATCATCTACCACCGGCTGCAGGATGTGTTCACCGATTACGCTATGAGCCTGGATACGGCGGAATTCCTCATCCGACAATTTGCCGCTTTTATTCAACAGCATCTCCGGTATACCGATTTTTCCAATGTCATGAATAAGCCCGGCAATCCGGATTTTCTCCACCTGTTCATCGGGCAGCTCAAGTTCTCTTGCCACCTTAACGGAAATATCCGAGACACGTACTGAATGGCCGTTGGTGTAGCTATCCTTGGCATCCAACGCGAAAGCCAGGGAGGTAATTGCATTCAAGAAGGAATTGCGGATTATCCTGGATTGTTCATCAACTTTCTGCTGCAGGTGTTCATGATAATCCTTCAGGGTTATTTCCAACTGCCGTTTTTCCAGGGCCCGGTGAGCACTCATCCCGACTTCGGTCAGGTTGAATGGTTTAGTTAGATAGTCGTATGCTCCGAGTTTCATGCTCTCAACAACGGTATTGACATCATTGACAGCCGTAGCCATGATAACTGAGGTATGGGGAAAGCGTTTCCTGATTTCGGGAAGGACTTCAAGGCCGCTTCGCCCCGGCATTTTCATATCCAGAATAACCAGTCCGATGTTTTCCTTATTCAGGATCTCAAACGCCTGGTCAGCATCCGGTGCTTCAAAACACCGGTAACCCATCCCGGACAATTTGTGTGTCAGGATACGCCGGATACCTTCTTCATCGTCGACAACCAGGATTATTTCCATCGCCATATTAGCCATCGGCAATTACCAGCAATGCATATTACTACAGTTACGTTCAGGTTTGTTCAGGTCAACTGGATACAGGGAGATCAATAATGAAGCGGCTGCCCTTACCTGGTTCACTTTCTACATAAATGCGGCCGTTATGTTCAGTGATGATACCATAACAAATACTAAGGCCTAGCCCTGTCCCCTTACCGACAGGTTTCGTTGTGAAGAAGGGGTCGAAGATACGGTTCAAATTTTCTACCGATATTCCCGGGCCATCATCGGCGATGGCCAGACGGACAACCTGCCCGGTATGAGTAGTAGTGACAGTCAAGGTGCCGCCGTTATGGGCCTCTTTCATGAAATATTCGGCGTTAATCACGATATTTAAAAATACCTGCTGTAACTGGAAATAGTCGGCATTAATCTCAGGCAGGTTTGCGGACATCTGGTTGACAACCTGTATCTTATTCAGTCTATGTTCATAATTCCGAATTTCCAGTACCTTGGTCATTATTTCATTGATATTAACCTGGGTTTTCACGATAGGATGCTTGCGGGCGAAAGTGAGCATGTTCTTGGCGACTTCTGCCGTCCGCCTGGCTTCATTACACATAAAAGTGATATCGTCTTTGATATCGGGAGGAATATTTTTCTCAAGCAGGAGTTCGGCAAAGCCAATCACGGTAGTGAGGGGATTATTCAATTCATGGGCCATACCGGAAGCCAGTTCGCCGATTGAAGCCAGACGATCGGTCACGATTAGGTTTTCCTGCATTTTTTTACGTTCGGTTATATCACGGACGATAGCGAGTACCAGGTTTTGCTCGCCGATATGGGTGGGAAAGGTACTGATTTCCACATTGATTATCTTACCGTCTTTACGGATCATGCGAAAATCATCGGGCCCGGTAGCTTCACCATCAGCATTTCTTTTTAACAAGGCACTTGATTTTACCAGGTCTTCCTCCCCGGCCAGCATTTTCATATCGAAAAATGACTTTCCAATCAGTTCCTGGTGGTTGTAACCAGAAACCGCTTCGGCAGCCCGGTTACCATCTACCAGTTTGCCCTGCATATCGTACAGGCAGTAGGCATCAGGAGCGTATTCGAACAGGATACGCAGCCGTTCTTCTGACTGGGCAAGTTTTTCATGGATAGCTTCCTGTTCGGTGATATCACGGGCAAAAACAGAGATGCCGTCCCGTGTAGGATAAGCATTGATCTCTTTTACACTCGTCTTTTCTCCCGGCAACTCAATAGTGAAATGCTGGGGTTTTCCGGTCGCAATAGTATCCAGGTACATATCCATCAAGCGTCGACGGGCTTCATTATCAGGCATGATATCGGAAAATGTTTTACCGATTGCTTTTTCTGCTGATATGCCGGACATAAGTTCTGATGCATGGTTCCAGTAAGTGAAGCGGAAATCCTTATCCATGGCAAAAAAGACATCGGAGATGCTTTCGGCAAGTTCCCGGAACTGCCGTTCATGTTTGCGAAGCTCTTCTGCGGCTTTTTTCCGCTCTGAAATATCCCGACAGACACAGAAGACCAGTTTTTTACCTTCGAAGACGGCGGCATTCGAACTGATTTCAACATCATATAAACTACCATCTTTGCGGCGGTGCCTGGTTTCGAAATGGGCACCTGTTTCATTAACAGAATGGAGCATTTCCAGGACTTGATCAGCGGAATAATCGTTCTCCCAGTCCCAAATTTTCAAGCCGCTGATTTCTCCCGGGGTATAGCCGGTCATTTCAGCGAACCGTTTATTGGCTTCGTAAACCGCACCATCCTGGTCGATAATAACGATCCCATCACTTGATTGGTCTACCAGCACTCTCCGGCGCACAACTTCGTCCGCCAGCATTTTCCCCGTTTGATGCTGCTCTTCCCGGCGCCGGATTTTCTCGATGCCCAGGGCGATGTCTCCGGCCAGTTCGCTGAATAATTCAAATTCCGGCTCGTGAAAATCATCTACACCGGCCGAATAGATATTTAAAGCCCCGATGACCTGGTCCTGGATGATCAGGGGTAAAGCGATCGAGGAATGAAGGCCGTGTTTTAATGCTGCGGCACGCCAGGGATAAAAGCGGGCATCATTAGCAATATCCCGGATTATCACAGGCCGGGCTGTCTTGACAGCCATCCCAGTCGGGCCATGGCCGTTCATGGAATCGTCCCAGGTAACCTTAAGGGAAGACACGTAGTCGACCTGTTTACCGGCTTTTGCGATGGGCAGGATATCGAACGTGCCATCCTTGACAAAGCCTATCCAGGCTAAGGGATAACGTTCATTGCGTACCATTTCCTGACAACCCTGCTTCAGCAGCATCAGTTCATTATCGGTGCGGACGATAATCTGGTTGATATTACGGATAAGCTGCAGGGTTTCATTCAGTTCAGTGATCCGGGATTCCATTTTCTTGTGTTCGGTGATATCTTCATACAGGACCTGAACCGCTGGCTCGCCGTTCCAGGTTATTTCTTTGCTGCAAGCACGCAAGTCGCGGCGTTCTCCGTTCTTGCGGGTTAAGGTCATATAGTACCGTGACGGTATTTTCCCTGACTTACGTTTCTCATGGAGGTAGTCAGTATAGGCGATAGATTCGGGGGTGAATCGTTGGGTTAATGGGACATTCAATAATTCTTTGATGTCGGCATATCCCCAAATATTCAGCATGGTCCGGTTGATATGCAAGAGTTCACCGGTCATAGAGATAATCTGGATACCGAAAGGTGACATCTCAAGGGAATTGCGGAAATTTTCTCTTTCGCCAGCAAGAGCGGTTTCGATTTGTTTCCTTTCGGCAATATCACGAATTATGGCGACCATGCCCACCGGATTCCCCAGATTATCCCGGAGAACGGAGGCGTTGGTCTCGACCCAGAAATGTTGGCCGTTTTTCCGCAGAACAGGATATTCATGAACACTGATATTTTCTTGTTTCAGAGTAGCCTTAAAGTCATAGACCATTCTCTCCCGGCCTTCCGGAGCGACCCATTTCAACATCGAGTGGCCGACAATTTCACTCTCGTCGGAATACCCAAAGATATCCAGGATTTTTTGGGAGGCGAAAGTAACAGTCCCGTCGTGGGATATCATCACGATGCCATCCGGGCAGGTCGCAACCAGCGTACGGTATCTTTCTTCACTGAGGCGGAGTATTTCCTGGGTGCGTACCCGTTCCGTGACGTCACGGATGATCATGCTGGTTCGGGTTTCACCATACCCGTTGGTAAAAAGTACCGTACTGGTCTCACCGATCAAACGGGAGCCGTCTTTACGGACAAAGGTAAGCTCGCTTTTTGCTTTTCCGGTGCGAGTTCTCTCTGCGAGGGCTGCGGCTAAATGCGGATCCGAAGGCGCAATAATACCTTCCCGGCCGATACGGCGGATTTCTTCTTCACTACGTCCGAGCATGATGCAGGCGGTAGGATTAGCCGAGAGAATCTGACCGTCCGGGGAAGTAAGCAAGATTGCATCATTACTGTTCTCATATAACAGCCGGTACAGTTCTTCTTTCTTAAGTGCTACCTGTTCTTGTTGTTTGCGCTCGGTCACATCATCATATACAGCGACGATTTCACCTGTGGGCAGCTTAAAAACATAATTCTCCCGCCATCCGGTAATGCGCTGGTCTTTATAGTTGGTTAGCGGATGTTGTTCGCTGATACCGGTTAACCAGACTCTACGGAAAACATCCAGGAGGCCGAATTCGACAATACCCGGAAAAACATCGGTCACACGGCGGCCAATCACCTGTTCACGGCTGATTTTTTCACTTCTCTGGGCTGCTTTGTTGAAATTAATGACAATAAAGTCACGTCCGTTGTCTACCGCCTGGTAGACAGCGATACAACTGCTGATGTTATTAAATAACTCGATGTATTTACGTTCATTTTTTCCCATGGTGGCACTGATTTGTTTGCGTGGGGTGATATCGACTACGATGATTCCAGCTTCGGTAACCTTGCCCGAATCACCTATCTGAGGTGTTATAGAAATATCCAGCCAGGCCTTATTACCGTCTTTCTGAGATATTTCCATTTCATCCTGCCACCGTTTTCCCGATAACAGGTGACTGATGAGTGTCTGCTCTTTCGCCCGGATGGTGGGAGATTTACCGAATAATGCCAGGAAGTTACGGCCAATGAAATCTTCAGGGGGGTATCCATATAATTTACATGCTTTCGGATTTGCCCTGGTAATCAAACCTGAAGAATCAATAGACAGATATCCAATGGGTGCTTCTTCATATAAAAGACGGTATTTTGCTTCACTTTCCCGCAGCCTGGCTTCCAGGAGCTTGCCCTCACTGATGTCCTGCGAGATGAGGCAAATCCCATCCGGGACAGGTTCGATAGTTAAGGCAAACCAGCGGTGGGAACCATCAGGGTATATGAATTCATGATCCACCTGATACGTTTGGCGGCCTTCCATCGCCTGTTTCAAATGTATAAAAAACTCAGTTTCTTCAATGCCGGGATAGGCTTCCATCAACGTCCGGCCGAGGATCTCGGTGCGGGTGCGTTGGCTATGTCGGGCAGCTGCCTGGTTGACAGCAAGACAGCGCCAATCAAATCCAATCGTCTGCCGCCCTTCGAACCTGTTTTCTCTTGTTTGCGGCTTTCGCTTGCCGGTACTGGTTGTTCGGGTTTTTCTTGAAATGGTTTTCCTGGTGCCGGCCGATTCGGGATTTTCCGTACTTTGGGGTACTTCACCGTTGTCTTTATGCACTGTAATTGTTACACTGGCGGTTCTCACCATGATCGGTCTCACATCGGGAGTGATTTTTGTGCTTCTTCAACAATAATATCGATTTCTTCCGGGGCGAAAATTCGCCACCCTCTGCGGTCACGGCGGTTTGATTCATTGATGATACCCTGGTCAAGCCACCGGAGGAGGGTAGACCGGCTGATACCGGCCATCCGGGCGGCTTCGCTGGTTTGATAATATAGTTTTCCGTCAACTTTGATCGGCATTAATATCCTCGCATATGATAAGAAATAATCATCTCTGACATATGTCAAATATAACATGGCGGCGGCAGCAGCAAAATTACCTAAATGTGCTATTAGTAGTACCAAATAGTACTACGGTACTTTGTATATTATTGAAGTGAGCAACCAGCAGGACATGGCGCCAGGATGATTTAACAAAGTATTAACAATAGTTTAATCAAGAGTTAAGGCATTTAAGTTATTATAGTGTTGATGAGTATTGGGCTGCTGCTGGTGCTGGCACTGGTGTTAGGAGCGGAATTTACCAACGGTTTAACCGATGCAGCGAATTCCATCGCGACGGTAGTCAGCACACGAGTGATTTCTCCCAAAAAGGCAGTCATCATGGCTGCGGTATTAAATATGACGGGGGTATTAGTAACCGGTACGGCGGTAGCGGCAACTATCGGTAAAGGGATCGTACGGCCGGAGATAATTACCCTGGAAGTCGTTGGCGCAGCCATGCTGACCGTTGTAGTGTGGACAACGGCTGCCTGGTTTTTCGGGATCCCGACCAGCGAAACGCATGAATTATTAGCGGGTTTGGCGGGGGCAGGGCTGGCCTGGGCAGGACCCGCAGTGTTATTAGGAGACGGCTGGATCAAAGTCATTTTAGGATTAGGCATGTCGACAATACTGGGTTTTGGCCTGGCTTTTGCAGTAATGGTTACCATTTACTGGCTGTTTCGACGGATGAACCGCATTAAAGCGAGCCACTTGTTCGGCAAATTGCAAATAGTCTCGGCGGCTTTCATGGCCTTTAGTCACGGCTCTAATGACGGGCAAAAATTCATGGGAGTATTCTCCCTGGCCTTATTTTTAAGCGGGGTTTTTCCGGAATTCCAGGTTCCAATGTGGGTAGTATTCTTATGTGGTGCGGTGATGGCGCTGGGAACAGGACTGGGGGGGTGGCGTATCATTCGGACGATGGGTGGTAAAGTAACCCGCCTGGAACCGGTACATGGTTTTGCTGCCGAGACGGCCGCGAGTACGGCTATTTTACTGGCCTCACGGTTTGGTATCCCGCTCTCGACAACCCACACCATCGGGACGGCGATCATGGGGGTGGGGGCGACCAGGCGGTTGTCGGCGGTTAATTGGACAGTCAGCCGCCAGATCATTGCTACCTGGCTGCTTACATTCCCGGGTTGTCTGGTGCTGGGTTATGTTTTTACCTGGTTATTCAAGCTCATTTTCTGACGTAACGGGGCTCATTCCTTTGATAGGCCGGCTACTAGCGTCTATACTATAGGTTATGACAGAGGTGGAAAAAATACTGGTTGTCGAGGATGACCGTAACCTTCAAGATACCCTGAAGTATAATTTAGCGAAAGAGGGTTACAGCGTATCGGCCGCATCGGATGGTGATGAAGCCCTGGAGGCAGCCCGCCGGGAAAAGCCAGACCTGATCATTCTTGATGTGATGCTGCCCAAGTTAAGTGGTTTCGAAGTATGCCGCATTTTGCGTAAGGAAACTACTACTCCCATACTGATGTTAACGGCCAAAGCGGATGAAGTGGACAAGATTGTAGGACTGGAGATCGGGGCCGATGATTATATGACCAAGCCGTTCAGCCTGCGAGAACTACTTGCGCGTACCAGGGCGATGCTGCGGCGCTCGAAGATGGCTGGTGTTAACCCTGCCGGTGAGACGGTATTGAAGATAGCCGATATTGAGCTCGACCCGGCCCGGCACCGGGCTGCTAAGGGTAATAAGACGCTCGAGTTGACTCTGAAGGAATTCGAGCTGTTATCGTTTTTGATGTCAAATAAAGGGATTGTCTTCAACCGGGACCAGTTGCTGCAAAAAGTATGGGGTTATGATTATACTGGGGATACCCGTACGGTAGATGTCCATATACGATGGCTGCGGGAAAAGGTGGAGGACAATCCTAACGAGCCGAAATTATTGTTAACCGTCCGGGGTATTGGATACAAACTCGGGGGGTGAATTTGTCAAACAGCCTATATTGGAAGATCACCATTCCTTTCATACTGCTGGTGCTGGTGGGGATGGGGGTACTGGGGACATACATCACCGGTACCATCCGGAACACTGAGACCGGACAATTGGAAACTCAGTTGAAGGTCGAAGCCAGCTTGATTTCGGAAATCGGCCGGCCTGGTTTTTCCGGCACTGGGGTAACAGTTGACCTGGACGACATTGCCAAGAGCCTGGGACAGCAATTGAATACCAGGATTACCTTCGTGGCTATGGATGGGGTGGTGCTGGGTGATACAGAAGAAGAACCTGCAGTGATGCAAAACCACGCTACCAGGCCGGAAATCGCGGCGGCCCTTCAAGGGGAAACCGGGCAGTCTATCCGGTTCAGCATTACCCTCCGGGAAAACATGATGTATGTGGCTGTCCCGGTGTTGGACCGGGGCCGGTTAACAGGCGTTGTGCGAACTGCCTTACCGATGACAGAAGTGGAGGAAATGGTTAACCGGACGACGATGGCGGTTATCCTGGCGCTGGTCATCACGGCCGTACTGGTTGTCCTGGCGGCAGCGCTGATATCACGGATGATCACGCGTCCGGTAAGGCAAATCACAGCCGCCGCCGAAGAAATGGCGGCAGGCAAGCTTGGCGGGCAGATTACCTTACGGACCAGTGATGAGATCGGCCGCCTGGGGCGGGCCTTCAACAAAATGTCGGCAAACCTGGAGAATACATTGAACCAGGTTTCTTCCGAAAGAGCCAAACTACAGACAGTGCTTAATAACATGGCCGACGGGGTGATAATGGTGGACCATGAAAACCGTATATTATTGTCTAACCGGACCATGGAAAAACTTTTTGGTTTCCAGGAAGCAGTTATGTTGGGGAAACCATTGATCGAAGCAGTGAAAGATCATGAGATAGATGAAGTACTCAAACAGTGCCTGAGAACCCAGCGGATGGCTACCGGGCAATTAGAGATGGGTCAGTCAAAACGCTTCTTGAGGGTGGTAGCGGTGCCCGTCGGTGAACGAAAGCTCTCCTGGGTACTGCTGTTATGCCAGGACCTGACTGAGGTCCGCAACCTGCAAACAATGCGGCGGGATTTGATCGGTAATATATCTCATGAGCTTAGAACCCCACTGGCGGGGATTAAAGTTATGGTGGAAACCCTCCAAAATGAAATTACCGGCAATGATACTACCCGGGATTTCCTGGTGAGGATCGAAGGTGAAGTGGACCGCCTGACACAGATGGTATCCGAAATTACGGAATTGTCGCGTATCGAAACTGGCAATGCGGCTTTTAATATGGGGCCGACAGATGTTAACCGTTTGGCCGGAGAAGTAGCCGCCCAGATGGAGCCCCTGGCGCAGAAGGAACAAGTGGGGCTTTCCACGAAGCTTGCGGCCAACCTCCCGGATATTATGGCGGATGCCGAGCGGATCCGGCAAACTCTGATCAACCTGGTACATAATGCCATAAAATATAACCGGCCGGGTGGGTCCGTGTTGATTTCCACCGATACCGAAGCTGGTGCGGTGACGGTAAAAGTGACCGATACCGGGACCGGCATCTCCACAGAAGACCTGCCCCATATCTTCGAACGTTTCTTTAAAGCGGATAAAGCACGTTCAAAGGGAGGCAGCGGCCTGGGCCTGGCTATTGCCAAACATACTATTCAAGCTCATGGCGGCAGTATCAGCGTCCAGAGCCAGGAAGGAAAAGGTTCGACTTTCATTTTCAGTTTACCTGTCAGGCCGGAAAGACCGTAACGATTTAACATACTTTTAACAAAGCCTTAGCACTATTTTATCCTCAGGCTGGTATCGTATTAGTCAGACAGGAGTATAGTGCCGGGGCTTTTTTGTTTTTGCTAGACAGTGCCGTTAAGAAATTCACATACTTTTAACATCTACTTCATTTGTCTTTAAAGACGGGGGTTTATCCTGAAGATAGGGAGTTCGGAGCGCTGCGAAAAAGATTACAGAACATTGAAGATAAGGAGTACAAGATTTTGGAGATAACCAAGCGTCGGTTAGTGCCCCTGTTAGTCCTAACGTTACTAGTGTTCAGCTTGACCTCATGCGGCGGTAATGCAGCCTCGAACACTATGCCGACCCAGGCTGGTAAGCTGGAAGGTGCCGGTGCGAGTTTCCCGGCGCCGCTTTATACCAAGTGGTTTGACGAATATTACAGGATCACCGGGGTAAAGGTGAACTACAATCCGGTGGGATCGGGCGGCGGTATCAAAGCAATTACCGACGGGACGGTAGAATTCGGCGGTACCGACGGCATCATGACCGCCGAACAAATCACGGCAGCGCAGGCTGCCGGCGGCCCTATTTTACATATCCCGATGACCAGCGGCGCTGTAGCGGTGATCTACAATATCGACGGGATAGCATCCGGACAAATCAAGTTGACCGGTGAGGTGCTGGCGGATATCTATCTGAAAGAGATAACCAAATGGAATGACAGCCGAATCACCAGCTTGAATCCAGGAATACACCTGCCGGATAAAGATATCGCCGTGGTACACCGCTCCGATAGTTCCGGAACTACTTACATCTTTACCAACTACCTGTCCAAGGTTAGTGAGCAATGGAAGGCGGAAGTTGGCAACGCGACCTCGGTAAGCTGGAAGGGCGATATCGGGGGGGAGAAGAATGCAGGTGTTGCCGGCCAGGTGAAGCAGATACCAGGGGCAATCGGTTACGTTGAATTAGCCTACGCGGTACAGAACAAGATAGCCTGGGCTCAGCTTAAGAATGCGGCCGGGAACTTTATTGAACCATCCCTGGAAGCGACGACGAAAGCAGCCGAAGGGGTTGACCTGCCGGATGATATGAAGGTAATGATCACTAACTCGGTTAATCCGGATGCGTATCCCATCGCCGGATTCACCTGGATACTAGCCTATATTAACCAGAAGGACCAGGCTAAAGGACAAGCCTTGGTGAACATGTTGTGGTGGGCGGTGCACGATGGCCAACAATATACCTCTGCGCTGGACTATGCTCCCTTGTCAACTACTGCATTAGCCAAAGCAGAGGCCTTGATCAAGTCGATTATGTACCAGGGACAGGCAATTAAGCAATAAAGATAAAGAGATGAAAAAGCAGAATGCGGGATGGCAGGTACCACCCTGCATTTTGTCTTTCCCCCGCTCCAGATGAACATCAGTAAATAGGAAGTGAATGGATAGAAATCCGGCACAGCAGCTGAATAGAAGAAAATGGCGTTTCGGGGACAGGGCTTTCTCCGGGATGACGCTTGTCTTTGCCCTGCTGGTGCTGACAGTACTGGCGGGATTAATCATCACGTTAAACATCGATGCCCTGCCGGCGATCCGGCAATTCGGACTGGGGTTCATATTTGGTACAGCATGGAATGCGGTTACTGGAGAATTCGGTGCTCTGCCGGCGATATACGGTACATTGGTAAGCTCGGCCATCGGATTGTTGATCGCCGTGCCGGTAAGCCTGGGGGCGGCGATCTACCTGGTAGAACTGGCGCCGCGCTGGATCAAAGGACCGGGTGCCTTTCTCATCGAGATGCTGGCCGCCATTCCCAGTGTCATTATCGGTTTATGGGGTTTGTTTGTCCTGGCTCCGTTTATCGGTGACCCGGTGCAAAAATGGCTGGGACAATACCTGGGATTTATTCCGCTTTTCCAGGGACAGATATTCGGTGGCCTTGGTTTCCTGTCTGCCGGGATCATTCTGGCAATCATGACGATACCCATTATTACGGCTGTCAGCCGCGATGCAATCAATGCCGTCCCCGCCCAACAACGGGAAGCTATGCTGGCCCTGGGGGCGACCCGTTGGGAGATGATCCGGCGCGCGGTACTGCCTTACTGCCGGTCAGGGTTGGTGGGGGCGGTTATTTTAGGATTAGGCCGGGCATTGGGGGAAACCATGGCAGTCACCATGGTTATCGGCAACAAATATGCCATCACTCCCTCCTTATTTTCTCCGGGTGCGACGATTGCCAGTAAGATAGCCGGAGAATTTGGGGAAGCGAGTGGTGCGCTGTTTACCGCCAGCCTGGTGGAACTAGCCCTGGTATTATTCGGGGTGACGCTGCTGGTGAATGTGGTTGCCCGCCTGCTGGTCTGGCGGATGACGGCGATAAAAGCAGGGCGTGAATAAAATGATACACGAAACAGGTTATAGACGGCGGAAATGGTTGAACCGCTTGATGCTGATCCTGAGTGGGGCAGCGGCAGCAACGGCGATACTGGTACTGAATTTGATATTAACCTATACGGTGATCAATGGTATTGCTTATCTGAATCTCGACCTGCTTACCCAGGCAGCGAAACCTGCCGGCGAAGCCGGCGGCGGCATGCGCAATGAAATCATCGGTACCGCTGTCCTGGTCTT
>CAZSHH010000021.1:0-13260 GCA_964606525.1 uncultured Dehalococcoidales bacterium | reverse complement strand
TGTCAGGGATTTTTTTGTCTGAGTTTGCGGGCGGCAGGATGGCGGCGGCGGTACGGTTTGCCGCCGATATCCTATCCGGAGTCCCTTCTATTATTGTCGGGGTATTTGCATATGCCATCCTGGTACGGCCGATGCACTCCTATTCGGCATTATCGGCAGGCTTTGCCCTGGCGGTCATCATGATACCGACGGTAGCCCGTACTGCCGAGGAATCTTTAAAATTAGTACCGAGTACGATGCGCGAAGCTGCCTTAGCGCTAGGGGTCAGCCGGTGGCGGGCGGTGGTGGGGGTGGTGATTCCGGGTGCATTGACCGGTATTATCACCGGTATCATGCTGGCAGTAGCCCGGATCGCTGGCGAAACAGCCCCGTTATTGTTTACTGCCTTTGGCAGTTATTTCGGCTTTCAGGGTTTACTGGAACCGATCGGTGCCCTGCCGATGCAAATATACCGTTATGCCCTGTCGCCGTATACCGACCAGAACCAGCAAGCATGGGCAGGTGCTTTTCTGTTGATCCTGCTGGTCCTGGGGGTAAGTGTGGTGGTGCGTTGGGTCAGCAGCCGGAACCGGAGATAAAGAACATTTTAAGTAGGTAAAAATGATGAGTAATGCCACCATAACCCGGAATGAGCTTTCGCCTGGCAGAGAGATAACCGGGAGTGAACAACGGGAAATACTGGAAATCCGTAATTTACATGCCTGGTATGGTAATACCCTGGCGGTGAAAAATATCAACATGAACATCAAAACCAGGGCAATTACGGCGATCATCGGACCTTCCGGATGCGGGAAATCCACCTTTATACGTTGTTTGAACCGCATGCACGAAGTTTCACACGGCGGCCGGACTTCCGGCCAGGTCTTACTGGATGGTAAAGACCTGTATGCCCGGGACGTTGATGCGGTGGCGATACGGCGGCGCATCGGAATGGTTTTTCAAAAACCGAATCCTTTTCCCACGATGTCGATTTTCGATAATGTCGTGGCCGGAATCAGGTTATCAAAGTGGTGGTCCAGGCGTTGGGAACTGCAGGATATCGTGGAACGCTGCCTGCGCCAAGCGGCTTTATGGGATGAGGTAAAAGACAAATTAGGAGAGTCGGGGACATCTTTATCCGGGGGGCAGCAGCAGCGTTTGTGCATTGCCCGGGCACTGGCTGTTGAGCCGGAAATGATACTGATGGATGAACCATGCAGTGCCCTGGACCCGGCGGCGACTTTAAGGATAGAAGACCTGATGCGCAACTTGTCCGAGCAGTATGCCATCGTGATTGTTACCCATAATATGCAGCAGGCCGCCCGGGTGTCAGACATGGCGGCTTTTTTCATGATGGATTCCGACCGGTCCGGCATCCTGGTGGAATATGGGCTGACATCTCAGGTTTTTACCGCCCCTAAAGATAAACGGACGGAAGACTATATTACCGGCCGGTTTGGCTAAAACCGGGAGGATGAGATTATGGAAATGCGAACCGCATATCACAAGAAACTCCGGGAGATCCAGGACGATATCCTGGTGATGGGCAGTATGGTGGGCAAAGCCATACTGGATTCTATCAGGGCGCTGAAAAACCGGGACCTGGAAATCGCGAACAGGATCATTGCCGAAGACCAGAAGGTGAATGAAAAAAGGTACGAGGTCGAAGAAAAGTGCATCCAGCTTATTGCCACCCAGCAGCCGATGGCCAGCGACTTAAGGACGATCATGGCGATTAACAGCATCGCCACTGAGATCGAGCGGATCGGCGATTATGCCCTGGGTATTGCCCGCATTGTCATCATGATCGGCGACCAACCGCCGTTGAAACCCTTGATCGATATCCCGCGGATGGCCGACCAGACGGTTGATATGCTGCAGCGGACACTGGAAGCATTTATCAACCGGGATGCTGCAAGTGCCCGAAAAGTAGCTCTGGAGGATGATACCATCGACAATCTTTACGATCAGATATTTCGTGAGTTACTGACTTTTATGGCAGAAGATCCCCGGACCATTACCCGGGCAACCCGCCTGATGTGGACAGCACATAATCTGGAACGTGCTGCTGATAGGGTGACCAATATCTGCGAGCGTATTGTATTTATCGTCACCGGAAAGATGGAAGAGATTGGGGCTTCGAAATATTAGTCTCCCAACTCTCCCACCCGATAGAGACCGCTAATTATTGAGATACGGCTACCGATGGGCCAAACAGCGCTTTCCAGTCATCGGTATATACATTCATGTCAGATTTAGCGGGTAGTTTTTCCACCCACTCGAATTCGGCCCCGCAGTATATACAACGGGCATTGCCGCGATTGGCATTATCATAGATCTTTTTCACGTGGCGGCAGTTCGGGCAGCTGATTTCAACTAGTCTCTTGGCTGGCCTTAATAATCTGGTCTCTACCATTTTATACTCCTCTGGTCGATTCATTAAAAGGAACCCGTAATCACCTTGATTATTGACTGCTGGTTATTATTGTAAGAAAACAGCTATCGCCGAGTAAATATCCATAGATGTAATTCCCGTGAGCCCATGGGTTCAAAGTAACAGTTCTTTAGTTCCGGCGGGATGAGCCATTAGTAAAATCAACAGCCCGTGTTTCACGGGAAAAAATGAGGCTACTCCTCTTCAGGAATAGCCTTTGATATAACGGAAATATCTGATGATTCCCTGCCAGCCATCGTCCCTGGATTCATGGCGGCATGAGAACCTGGACAGGCGACCTACATCAGGTCTTTTTCGCTGTCCTCGATTACCCTCTGCAGTTCGGCATTCAATGCTGGGGGCAGTCCTTCGATATCTGCTTTGAGAAAGCCCCGGACGATGGTGGCTGTCGCCTCGTTCCGTGTCAGTCCGCGGGACATCAGGTACTCTACTTCTTCTTCAGCGATTTTGCCTACGGCAGCTTCATGCGACAGGTCGATTCCGGCCAGGGTTCCCTTGAGTTCAGGGATGGCATGGATCAGGCCGTTCCCCTGCAGTATCAGGCCGCGGCATTCGAGGTGCCCTTTAACATCAACGGCGTTGCCTTCGATATAACCCCGCGAAATGATATTGCCGCCGGTGGTCATGGTTCGTGATATTATCTCGGTTTTTGCCGCCGGGGCATCGAGGAAAACCCGTGAACCGACATCCATGTTCGAACCGGAAGGCGCGACCATAACGCTATGAAACCTGACCGTGGCATTTTCACCGATGCACCGGGCCGAAGGATTAGTCTGCAGTGACTTGACCGGTTTCATGATAACGTAATTGCTCAAGTACAAGCCGTCCTGTTCGACGACAACCCCGGTACGGGGCCGTACGGCAATCTCCGGGTTCCAACTATGTATCATGGTGAAAGTGATCTTAGCGCCTTTCTTGATATAGAATTCAGATACTCCCATATGGAGCCCCGGGTCTTCGCCGAGGGCAGTAGTACATCCGGTGATGATGTGCAGTTCCGAATTTTCTTCGGCGATTACGATATTGTGGACATTCTGGGCTAATTTAGCTTTAGACAGGTAAAGACAGGCTTGTACCGGTAAATCGGTCTTTTGCCCGGGCAGGCTTCGGATAAAATACCCATCATGCTGGTTCAATTCGACATTAGCTGTGTACTTGTCGGTATCGATAGCTACCGCTTTCCACCAATAATCTGATAACCAGTCATATTGCTGTAGGGCGCGGCTGACCGGCATCACTTCGATGCCGTCCTGCCTGATCGAACTATGTACCGGTGTATTATCGACCTGGATGAACGTTCCTGACCGCTGTTTGGCGTCATCCAGGACGATCCCGGCATTCAGCATATCTTCCTTAACTTCAGGCGGCAGTTGCGAAGGGTCGGCCTGGTAGGGCAGTGCTTCCGCCGACTTTACATATGTGTTCAGGTCCAGATTATCACCGAAGGCCGCCGCTTTTTCTGAGGCAGCTCTCGCTTTTTCCCGGTTTGACTTTGAAGATTTGGTCTCACTCATGCAGCTACCTCCCGATAATACATTTGACACATTCTTCATAACCTTTTTCACGGATCGTCGCCAGTATTTCGTGTGGATCCCCGGCACATCCTATCTTGCCGTTAAGCATTACATAACCCGTCCGGGCACTCACATAGTCCAGGATATGCCCGGTGTGGGTGATGATCAATCCCATGGATTTCCGGTTGTATATGGGGTGCGATTTTTGCAGCAGTTCATTGATCAATTCGCCAATCAGGGCGATACTGACCAGGTCGACCCCTGATTCGGGTTCATCCAGCAGTGTTAATTCCGGCTTTTGGGCGATCAACTGCATTAGCTCGGAACGTTTAATCTCACCGCCGGAAAAACCATAATTGATGTCCCGTTCCAGGAATTCGGTCATATGGGCTTTCTCGGCCAGTTTACTGATCATTTCCGTATCACCACTGTTTTTCAGAGAGGCACTAACCATATCCCGGGTTTTTACGCCGCGCACTATCGGGGGCCGCTGGAAAGAAATACCGATCCCCAAACGGGCGCGCTCATCAAGCGGCAGCCGGGTAATATCGGTGCCGTTGAGGATAATGCTGCCGCCGGTAATCTGATACCTGGGGAAACCCATAATCGCCATCAAGAGGGTGGTTTTCCCGCTGCCGTTGGGGCCGAAAAGAACATGCGTCTCCCCATCATTAATAGTTAAATCAAGCCCTCGCAGGATTTCCTTTCCTTCGATAGTTACACATAATTGTTTAATTTCCAGCATCGCCCTTACCTCCGGTCTTTTTTCCGTTGCCTGGTAACCAGTCGGGTAGGAAGGATCCCGTTGCGTGCCCTGGTTGATATCAGTATTGTCTCTTTGAAACCGTTAAAAGTAGCTTCTTGGGATGAAGCAAAAATAACACGCTTTCGGCTAATTGTCATTTTAAACTAAACAATTATTAGTATAGCAGAAACAGTCGCATACACTAAGTACACACAGTTTATTTTCAGGTAGTGACATAACAGAAATGTTGTGGTATACTTCGGGGCAATTGAAAAGAGGGACTGGGACATCGATTGCGGCAACTAATGTTGCAAGGCATCCCGGTAGATTACCAGGTAAATAAAGAATTGGGATACTCAAGTTGTAGATTCAATTTGAGTACTTCCCTCCTATTGCCGGAGATAAAGATAAAGGATATACTATTGATATGAATATCTTTGGCTGGAGTAATAAGAATCTCAGTAAACCTGTACTCTGCCCGGATTGTAACGGCAGCGGCGCCAGTTGGCTGCAGGAAACGAAAGAAGGGGAAAAGCCTGAATTTGTGCAAAAACTATGCCCTTCCTGCCGCGGCACAGGAATCATCGGCATCCCTGCCCTGGAGCGCTTAACTCCCATGCAGTTGTTTCATTTTACCCAGGACGGGACTCCCGAAGGGGCTTCCGGTGAGAAGTTGCTACCCTGGCTAAAGAACCTCGCCCCGGAAAAAATAGACGAGATTATCGCCCTACGTATTCGGAATGGTGAACAGTTATTACCATGGCTGAAGAATCTCAACCCGGAAAATGTTGAAGCGATCCTCGATATCCGCGTCCATAACAGCGATCTCATGGCTAAAATCTTAAAAAATGAAATCCCCGGATTGACTACTGCCGAATTAACGGAACTCAGATTGAATACCACCCTGGAAAAATTCAATAATATTGTGGCCGAAAGAATCGAATCCGCCAAAGAGGAAAATTAGTACTTCCTGGAACCTGCAACCATAAAGTAGTAAATCCAGTTTCGGTTGCCGGGTTAAACGCTGTTTCTATCTGCTATTTATGTACTGCATTCAATCACAGGGGTTTTTTTCTTCATATCTCAGTCTTGCATCAACCGGCAGCGATGCTATATTATGGGACATAGTTCAGATTCTCAAGCCGGGATGGCGGAACTGGCAGACGCAGAGGACTTAAAATCCTCCGGAGCAATCCTTGTGGGTTCGAGTCCCTCTCCCGGCACCAGGTAGGGGACATTGGCCTGGTTGATTGTCTTTCTAAGTTACCTCATTGGGTCTATCCCCACAGCTTATCTGGCAGGAAGGTTTTTCGGTAGGAAAGATATCCGGGAGTTGGGCGACGGTAATATGGGTGCCCAGAATACCTTCCGTCAAATAAGCCCACTGAATGGTATCTTCGTCGGACTCATCGATGCCGGTAAGGGTGTTTTAGTCGTAATCCTGGCTCGTGCGGCTGGTTTAAGTCAAGGATGGCTGTTTGCTGCCGGTATCGTGGCTGTTCTTGGCCATAACTGGCCGGTTTTCCTGGGTTTCCGCGGCGGGCGTGGTGAAGCGACAACCATTGGTATTCTTTATGCCATTATCACGGTTCCTGCTTTGATTCTAACGATCCCTGGTATCGTGATACTATCTCTGACCCGAAATGTTACCCTGAGCAGCGCCATCATTTTTATTGCGATGCCTTTTATCTGCTGGTGGCAGCGGGTGGAAGGTGCTGTTATTGCCTACAGTATCAGCCTGTTGCTGCTGGTGGCTTTCACTACCTTCCTGCGTTCCCGGCGGGTTGCTGCCCGCCAGGCTTGAAAGTTAATCTGCGGGAGGAGGCAGCCCCTGCTTTCTCTTCAGTTCCGCTTCTTTTTTCCGGTTTTTTATTTCCTTGAGGGCGATTTTCCGGGCCCGCTCAGAATAAAAGTAGTCTGTTTTCAAGACTCCCTTTTTCATCATCCGCCAGCGGTCCGGCGGTTTCTTTTGCGGGTCTTTCTTTTTCGTTTCTTCTCCCGGTTCTTTCAGTTGCTCCTGCCGTTTCGCTTTCGCCCGGTTTTCTCCGGCTTCGATACATCTTTTGGAATACCGCCATAACTTATCGGCGTCGCGGGTCAAGCCCTCATTTTTCGAGATGAAGCCTTTTCGCGTATCATGCTGCGAAATGATCTGTAATATTTCACCAATCTTCTCCGGGGGATAATCGACCTCTTGTAGTATCTTCCGCGCCAGCAGGATACCCTCGATCTGGTGTTCATACTGGACGCCCAGCCGCTCCATCCTTTTAGCCTTGCGGTCGAAAATTTTCATCCGCCTTTCTTTAGGTATCTGGCTGTACCCGACGTCGTGGAGAACAATCGCGGGGAGGATGATGTCGCGGTCGCCTTTCTCATACCTGACAAGTAGTTGGGCATAATGCAGAGCGACTTCGGCGTGGCCGGGGTCGTCCCGCTGGTCCTGGTAGGGCAGCGCCAAATCCCAGATTTTTTGAAATATCTTTTTCATAATTAAATGTATTGGGACACAGTACAATGTGTTCCACTTTTATCCTTAAACATTGATCAAACCTTCCTTACGGGCGATAACTTTCCTTACCGCAGCGATGATTTCTTTTGCGGTCAGGCCGTAGCGGACAAGTAATTCGTTGGGTTTACCTGACTGGGCGTAGCCTTTCAAGACCACGAATTCCATCGGCACGGGCTGGTTTTTCACTACAGCCTGGGCGACGATGCTTGATAGAGCCCCGTGTTCCAGGTGTTCTTCGGCGGTCACGATTGCCCCGGTTTCCCGGGCTGCTTTTATTATGGCAGCTTCATCGATGGGGCTAAGGGTGTGCATATTCAACACCGTGCAATTAATATTTTCTTGCCTCAGTGTGTCGGCAGCTTCCAGGGCCGGTGTGATCATCAGGCCGTTGGCGATGATGGTGGCAGACTTGCCTTCCCGCAGGGTTACTGCCTTGCCGATTTGAAACTTATATTTGTCATCGTACAGCACAGGTACCTTAGCCCGGCTTAAGCGGATCAGGAAGGGGCCTTCTGTGGCTGCGGCATATTTGACGGCCTGGGTGGTTTCGATGGCGTCGGCCGGGACGACGACGGTTAAACCCACGAGGGAACATGCTAAAGAAAGGTCCTCGATGGCCTGGTGGGAACTGCCGTCTTCGCCGACGGTAATGCCGCCGTGGGTGGTTACGATTTTCACATTCATCCGCGGTTGGACGACGGCCATGCGGATCTGGTCGAAGCAGCGTCCGGGAGCAAATACGGCAAAGGTGCTGGCAAACGGTACTTTACCGGCCGCAGCAAAGCCGGCGGCCATACCGATCATATTAGCTTCGGCGATGCCGCAGTTGAAGAAACGTTCCGGGTGCTTAGCGGCGAAAAATTTGGTCATGGTGGAATGCGAGAGGTCGGCATCCAGCACCACGATATTCTTGTCGGTGACACCTAATTCGGCCACTACCTGGCCGTAAGTCTCGCGGGGGGATACTTCCTGGACTGCCATGTTAACCTACCTCCTTGAGGGCTTTTTCCAGTTCGGTGGGGGTGGGGGCTTTACCGTGGAAATCGGGATTGTTCTCCATGAAGCTGACGCCTTTGCCTTTAACGGTATGGGCAATGACCACCGAAGGCTGCCCGGTCACCTTTTTCGTATTTTCCAGTACTTCAGTGACTTTAGCGACATTGTGTCCGTCGACTTCGAAGACCCGCCAACCAAAGCCCCGCCATTTATCAGCGAAGGGCTCATTATTCATGATATCCTTTGTCCAGCCGTCGAGCTGTATTTCATTTTTATCCACGATGGCGATCAGGTTGTCAGTCTTGAAGTGGGCCGCAGCCATGGCGGCTTCCCAAACCTGGCCTTCATCACATTCCCCATCTCCCAACAGGGTGAATACTTTGTAGGACAAGTCATCGAGTTTTCCGGCCAGGGCGGTACCTACAGCAAATGATAATCCCTGCCCCAGCGAGCCGGCGGACATCTCGACGCCGGGGGTTAAGTGGCAGTCGGTATGCCCCTGGAAGCAGCTGTCCATTTGCCTTAACGTCATCAACTCTTCCACTGCTACATAACCGCATTCGGCCAGCGCGGCATACAGAACCGGGGCGCCGTGGCCTTTACTTAAAATAAAACGGTCCCGCTCCGGCCATTTGGGATTTTTCGGGTCATGTTTCAGTACCCGGAAATATAAAGCAGTCAGTATTTCCACTGCCGAAAGCGAGCCGCCGGGGTGGCCGCTGTTGGCTTTACCTATCATATTCAGGATGTGGCGGCGGATCTTCCGGGCCATAGCTTCCATTTCAGGAATGGATAGTACCGTACTTTCCATAATTACTCCTTTAGTCTCTTGTGGAGACTGGTATTCGAATTTTTTCTCATCTTTACAGATACAAGACGGTCATCTTTCGTGGTAGTATACCATCCTTTTCCCTGTTCTATCGAGTAGCTGATGTAGGCGACTATTTTGAAAGTAATATAACAAAATATG
Source organism: uncultured Dehalococcoidales bacterium (assembly GCA_964606525.1). Lineage (GTDB taxonomy): Bacteria > Chloroflexota > Dehalococcoidia > Dehalococcoidales > UBA2162 > JBBITI01. The sequence goes on along the minus strand of CAZSHH010000021.1, from coordinate 4,092 downwards.
TATTACAAACGTATTGTATTTAAGCGTAAATCATGGTAAAGTACGTTCAATTTATTCAGGTACCATCAATAGCAATATAGAATAAAAGGGGGGACAGTGTAATGAGTGAAGCCAACAAGAAATCCAGTACTGGTTTGGAACCTAACGTTGCCGGGTTACTGTGCTACCTAGTTTGGTGGGTTACTGGTTTAATATTCCTCCTCATCGAAAAAGAAAGTCAGTTTGTTCGTTTCCATGCGATTCAATCTATTGCTACCTCTGTTGTATACATTATTTGTATCATTATCCTTTCATTCATTCCTATAGTTGGTTGGATTATTAACATTTTCTTATATATTGGATTTGTGATCCTATGGATCATATGTATGGTTAAAGCTTACAAGGGTCAAATGTTCAAACTCCCGATTGTGGGCAATTTTGCTGAAAAGAACAGCCAGATTAAACCTGCTGCATAAACTGACAGCCCAGATTGGTAGTTAATAGGAGAAAATCTTTGAAAAAGCTGATATCCATCTCTTTAGTGTTCGTTTTAGTTACCGGGTTGTTGAGCCTGGCTGCCTGTGGTTCGAAGAGCAATAATGAGACGAAGACAACTACTGCGGCTTCAACCAAGACTACCGAAAAAACCACTGCGAAAACTACTACGGATTCCTCGAGCGGAGGCCTTACCTGGAACGATATGCCGGTCTATTCCGGCGCCGGACAGGTACAGAAAGGTACCTGGTCGATACCGCCGTCTGATGATGCTGATTATGGCAAATTTGAATGGCGGTATTACGAATCCAGCGCCAGTATGTCGGATGTGGCCGCTTTCTACCGGAGCCAGATGCCGGGTAAGGGATGGGAAGAAAAGGGATGGATGGAGATGGGGGAAGTATCATGGGGTATGTACAACAAAAATAATGAAAATGATGCTGCCATGGTTTGGGTCAGCAACCAGGAGGGTAAAACGGCGATCGCCTTATGGCGAGCGGCGAAATAAATCAAGTTTACCGCAATTAGAAAGCAGATAGGATAATCGAAGAAGCCGTCCCGGATTCCGGGACGGCTTTTTTTATTGCCGAAAGTTAGTTTAGCTGATCTTATTGTCTTGCCAGCAGCCGGCGGACATTATCCCAAACCATTTCCCGGATCCGGCCTTTCGGCTGTGTTCCATCGATCAATATCCAGCGTCCCGGTTCCTCCCCAGCTATCTTTAAGTAGCCGCTGCGGACGCGGCGGTGGAAATCGAGCTCCGTCTGTTCGAAACGGTCCTGGCTGCTTACGGCGTGTTTACGCCGCAGTCCCTCCTCCACCGGGACATCAAGAAAGAAGGTCAGGTCAGGTTTCAGCCCCCGTTCTCCCGCCGCACAAACCTCTTTTACCAAACCCAGGTCGAGCCCCCGCCCATATCCCTGATAGGCGATGGTGGAATCGGAGAAGCGGTCGCAGATAACGATTTGTCCTTCCAATAAGGATGGTTTGATGACAGTATCTACCAGTTGAGCCCGGCTGGCATTGAAGAGCAGTAATTCGGCGACGGGGGAAATGGAGACGTTTTTCGCCCATTTCAACAGGTAGCTGATGCGGCTGCCCAATTTCGTCCCGCCCGGTTCATGGATCAGCAGTACCGGTATTGCCAGTTTATTCAACCGGTTACGCAGCATCCTGGTTTGGGTGCTTTTCCCGCACCCCTCCCCGCCCTCAAAGGTAACAAACAGCGACATCGGATATCAATCCTGTTATTTAAATCTAAAGTTCGCCTTCAACCAGCGTGGCATATAGTTTATCATCGTAACCATTACCCTGATAGAAATACAGCGGTGTCAACGAGGCGTAACCATGCTCCACAGCCCAGATATCTGTGGCGGCATCAGGTACCTGGGCGGTACGGCCGCGGGCCAGCCAGTAGTAAGCCCGGCGGCCGTCGTGGCCTTCATTGACGGAGTCGATATGGCTCTTGGTTGCCAGTTTAGTAATCCTGATGCCCTGCATTTCTTCTGCAGCCCGGTCTGGTAAATTCAGATTGAAAAGGAGGTGCCCGGAATCACGGTGGTGATATATCTTACGGATCAAACAAGCCGCAGTTTGGGCGGCATTTTTCAGATATGTTTCAGCAGTACCGGACAAGGACACCGCTAATGAGAGGATTCCCCGTAAATAACCCTGTAGAGCGGCGCCTACCGTTCCGGAGATCAGGACATCATTACCCAGGTTCAAGCCGTGGTTGATACCGGAGACAACCGCATCAACTTCTCCGTTGGTCAATTTTTCGGCGCCCAGGATGACGCAGTCTCCTGGCGTTCCCTGGACGCCCCAGGTCGTAATACCGGGAACAGCTGATTGAATCTGCTGTGCCCGCAGTGGTTGATTGTAGGTTAAGGCAGTACCAATGGCACTTTGTTCCCGGTCCGGAGCGGCTACCACTACTTCGCCTACTACTTGCAGTGCATCGACCAAGGCCCACAGACCGGCGGAATGCACGCCGTCGTCGTTCGTTACCAGTATCTTCACTTCGGAGTTAGTGTAACACAGCCGGAGGAAAGCTGACAAAATCATTGGGATGTCCTATTTATTCAACAATAATGTTTGTTTATCTGTTATAATCTGGTTGCCGTTGGGCTTTATTCCGATAGAGAAACGTTTTTTAGGGAATGGCTATTTTATTTTCTTCTGGTAAATGATAACAATGGTTTTAGCGGTAATTTTCATATCCCAAGGGCCGATTATTCATGTACGATAACCAACTGATCATCAATCTTGTCCTTATCCTGGGCCTGGCGGCCATCGGCGGTACACTGGCGCTTCGCTTGAAGCAACCCACGATTATCGGTTACCTGGTAGCGGGACTGGCCTTGGGGCCGTTTACGCCCGGCCCGATTGCTGATTTCGACCAGCTGCGCTTTTTAACTGAGATCGGCCTGGCTTTGCTGTTATTTGTATTAGGTACCCGTATGTCTCCGGTTCGTTTCCGCGGCCTGGGGAAAGTGATCATTTTTGGCGGATTAGCCCAGATCATTTTGACGATCGGCCTGGGTTTGCTCTTCGTACCTTTATTGAACTTTAGTTTACTGCAAGGATTTTTGTTGGGCACCATCCTGGCTCAGTCCAGCAGCGCGGTGATCGCCAAGGTACTCGATGACCGCGATGAAGTCGGTTCGGTTCACGGCAGGATTGCCGTGGGAGTCAGCTTGATACAGGATATTACCTCACTACCATTGCTGCTGGTTCTCCTCGTCTTCATGGGAGGAGATAACGGGGATTTCTTCTCTTTGGTTATTGCATTAGGTGAAGTTTTTGGCTTAGCAGCGGCAACATATCTCCTGGGAAGGATCGTCTGGCCGCGAGCTTTGGAATGGTTCAGCCGGATGGGGTCGGATGAATTGATCATTTTAGTAGGGGTAGCTTTAGCCCTGGGCAGTGGTTTGATCATGGAATATATCGGCCTCTCCTTTGCCCTGGGTGCTTTCCTGGCAGGGTTGATGATCGCCGAAAGTCCCCGGCAACCGGCGGTGATATCGCGTATCTTGCCCCTCCGCGATGTGTTCGCGGCGTTATTTTTTGTATCCATTGGCTCTTTGTTCGACCCTTCGGTTATATGGGAATCAGCCATTCCTTTATTGGGTATTTTGGCTTTGTTGATATTCGGTAAGGCTTTGATCGGCAGCCTGGTCACCAGAGGTTTCGGCCATACCAGCGCTGATTCTATTCTTTCCGGCTTGTTGTTAGCTCAGATCGGGGAATTTGCTTTCATTTTGGTGAATATTGGGCTGGACAAAGGAGTTATTTCGCAAACCCTGTTTTCCCTGATCATCGCGGCAGCGGTAATCAGTATTTTTGTCAATTCCTTTATCCTTGATTCTGCTCCTCCGGTCTTAAGATCGATTGCCCGAATCACCCGTTTTCGCCCTCTTATCAAATTGAGATAATTTAATTTGGATGATGCCAAATACGAAATGGGCAATCGTTTTGAACCTGAACTTTGTTACAGCCGGAATGCGGTGTGATATAATGCCGTATTTTGTGGTATACTTTAGCCATTAACATAACTTTAATATCTGGGAGTATTCAAATTGAACAAAGCCCAAAAAACGGAGATCGTGAAAAAATTTG
>CAZSHH010000020.1:298-36422 GCA_964606525.1 uncultured Dehalococcoidales bacterium | reverse complement strand
TCATAGATTTTAGGAGGATAAGGAAATGACCATTGAGTACAAGAAAGAAGGGAAAGTGGCGGTCTTTACCATCAATAATCCCGATGTCCTGAATGCGCTCAGTCCGGCTGAAGTTGCCGAATGGACGGAAAATCTGATCAATTTCCGAGATGATAAGAGCCTGTGGGTAGGCATTATTACCGGTGCCGGAGAAAAGGCTTTTTGTACCGGTCTGAATCTGCGGAGTGCCGGTGGCCCGCCGCCGGGAACGGGAGGAGCTTCGCCCGCCGCCCGGCCGGCGCCGCAGGAGACACTGGTTAAAGGATTACAGTTATGGAAACCCCTGATTGCTGCTGTCAACGGTTATGCCTTTGGAGGTGGTTTTGAGATAGCGTTGGCCTGCGACATCCGGATAGCGGCGGAGAATGCGCGGTTTGGCCTGACCGAGGTAACGCTGGGGTTGATACCGGGTTGGGGTGGATCGCAGCGTCTGCCGCGGATGATACCTTTTGGAAAAGCGGCGGAATTACTGTTGATGGGGAAGCGGATCGATGCCCAGGAGGCGTTGAACTTGAATCTGGTGAGTAAAGTTGTGCCGCCGCAAGACCTGATGGCGACGGCGATGGAATGGGCGAACCAGATCTGTAATTGTGCGCCGCTGGCGGTATGGACGGCAAAAGAAGCGATGATGCGGGGGATTGATATGACGCTGGGGGAAGGGCTGGTGCTGGAAGGAGAGTTGGGGCGGAAAGTGATGTCATCGAAAGATTTTGCCGAAGGCCGCAAAGCTTTCATGGAAAAGAGGAAGCCTGAATATAAGGGCGAATAAATAACTCATAATAAAGGAGAGTTACTCAAATGGATCTTGGAATTAAAGGAAAAGTTGCTATTGTAACGGGTACCAACCGTAAGGGGGCGATGGGGGACACGATTGCGCGTACCCTGGCTCAAGAGGGTGCCGATGTCGCTTGTGTTGACATCGTGCTTCCAGGAGCGGAAGAGGTAGCTAAGGCCGTCCGGGATCTCGGGCAAAAGGCGATTGCCGTGAAGTGCGATCAGAGTGATCACCAACAGGTGGTGGATGCGGTTGCCCGGATTAAAGCTGAACTGGGAACCCCGGAAATCCTGGTTAACAATGCTGCCTTGTTGAGGGGTGGCGGCCGTATTCAGTCAACCACTGTTGAGGACTGGAAGAACCTGTTAAAGATCGACCTTGATGGCCCATGGTACTGGATCAGGGAAGTCTGGAGTTCGATGCTTGAAAAAAAGTGGGGCCGGATCATCAATATCTCTTCGATCGCTGGGACCCATGGCGGGTTTGGCCAGGCGAATTATTCGGCGGCTAAAGCAGGCGTGATCGCCCTGGCCAAAACGGCTGCTCTTGAGGGGGCGAGAGGTGGCATTACAGCTAATGCTGTTACCCTTGGCGTTGTTGATACGCAGCCTCAGGCCGGTGAAACCTTCGAGCGGATAAAAAAAGTCATCGCCATGCGTGAATTTGGCGAAGCCGCGGATGTTGCCAATATTGTTGCATACCTGGTCTCGGCGAAAGCGAAATATATTACCGGCCAGTGTATAAATGTAATGGGTGGCCTTGACCTGTTTACTTATTAACACAACCACGGTATGAAAAAACGGCGGGGCTTGTAATGAACAGCAGCCCCGCCGTAAATATCTATTTATATACCATCCTGAGATGATGGTTTATTGTAATCTGTTGTTATCTCAACATCTCATCAGGATTTGATGGTGGATACAGAACGGAGTTTTTCAAACCTAACCGTTTAATCGCGCGGTCGCGTAATTTAGCCAGTAATTTCCACAATTCTTTTTGTTCACTTTCCGAAAGAACGGAAATTATTGGTTTCACTGACCGTTGTTTATTCGATCTTTGCAGAGCGTCCCGGCCTTTGATTGTTAATTCAATGCGTACGTAGTTACGTCTTTCCAGGTCTTTCACCCGGCGGATGAGGCCATCCTTTTCCATCCGGGTCAACAACTGGGAAACACTATGACGCTCCAGGAACAACTGTCTTGATATGGAAGCCGGAATAGCTTGCCGGCCAAGTGAATATACCGTAAAAATAACCGCCGATGCATCTACCGAAATTCCATATTTGGCTAATTCTCGCTGGCGTGCCTTTCCGATAAGACGGCTGGTTCGGCCGATCAACATCCACAAGGCGGTGGCCGGGTCAACATGAAGGTTGTTCCTGGACTTGGTTTTTGCGTAATTGTCAATTACCTCCTGTCGGTCAGACGGAGGATAAAACAAGGGACTGCGAAGCCCTAATTTCTTTATCGCCCGGTCACGTAACCTGACCAGGTATGACCATGTGCATTCCTGTTCCTCTTCTGTGAGAATAGCTATGATGGGTTTTGTAGAGCGTTGCTTGCTGGACTTAATAAAAGCGTCCTGTCCTTTTTCAGTTAGCTCGATACGTACGTAATTTTTCCTTTCCAGGTCTTTCACACGTCGTATCAGACTGTCTTTTTCCATTCTCGTCAGGAGTTGAGAAACACTGTGCCGTTCCAAAAACAGGTATTTAGAGATTGTGGCTGGAATTGCCTGCCTGCCCAGTAAAGAGACAGTAAACAAAACTGCCGAAGCATCATCGGAAATATCGTATTTAGCTAATTCACGTTGCCGCGATTTAGCGATTAGCCGTCCCGTCCGCCGTAATATCATCCACAATCCGACCGGCTGCTCAATGACTATGACATCTTTTCCAGCTGTCATAAAGATACCTCACATACAAGACAAACATAAATTACATGTTACCATTTGCCGGCTAACATTTCTAATTACTATATGGCTCTGAGAACGATGCTTAAAAATACCGTGATTTCTTGACATTCTATGATATAATAACAGGTGCGTGTAGGATAGTCCACGTCGACTATCAATTTAAAACACCTGTATCCTTAGATGCAGCGTCAAAAGGGACCAGACGCTTCTTTTGTTATCAGGGACATTTTATCTTTTCAACTCATATCAGGATACTCTCAACCAAGGAGAGCAATACCGGTAAAAACACAAATAGTATCCAGAACGAGGGGGAGGGAGAGTAATGGATTTATCAACTTTGATTGCCGATTATCTGGTGACGACAAATTACAGCGATATCTCTTCAGTAGCTATTGAAGCGGCAAAAAAAGAAGTATTGGACAGCCTGGCCACAGCTTTAGGTGGAACGACGAAGCCCGGCGTTCCACAACTGGTTAACCTTGCTCAAGAATGGGGTGGCACCCCTCAAAGTACAATTTTCGGCTACGGTATGAAATGCCCGGCCCCTGTGGCAGCTCAGGTCAACGGAACGATGATCCATGCCCTTGATTATGACGATGGACATCCGGTTTCCTTAACACATGTGGGTTGTGTGGCTGTATCTACCTGTTTCGCCACTGCAGAAAGAAAGGGAAAGGTTAACGGTAAAGACTTCCTGTCGGCTATTACCCTTGGCGGTGATTTTGTTTGCCGCATGGGTTTGGCCAGTAAACCAGGTGGCAGTGCCCTCGGCGCCGGCTGGCATCCAACCACATTATTCGGTTTCTTGAGCGCTGCCGGGATGGCGGGGAAAATACTCAAACTGGATACGGAAAAAATGCTTGATGCCCTGGGCCTGGCCTATCACCAGTGTGCCGGTGCGGGTACTGGCGTGGGCGATGGTGCCCTGGCAAAAAGAATGGGGCCAGGATTGGCGGCAAAAGCCGGCTTGACCTCCGCATTGATGGCAGAGCAGGGGATTACGGGAGACCGGCATTTCCTGGGTAGTGAAAATTGGAAAGGTGGCATTTTTAATGTTTATTACGGCGGGGATTATGACGCCAATATCTTGACTGCAGATCTGGGTAAGAGATTCGAGAACATCAATATCACGGAAAAACCTTATCCATGCTGCGGATTTACTCACCCCTTTATCGATGCCACATTCGCTTTAATGTCGAAATATGGTATAAAAGCAGAACAGATCGACAGCATTAATGCCCGCGGCGGACAGATGGTATATGGCATGATCGTTGGTGAAGCAAAGATGGCCCCGCGGACAATCGTGGATGCTCAATTCAGTGTTCCCTGGACGGTTGCTACAGCTTTGGTGAAGGGTAAAGTTACACTGCATAGTTTTACCCCCGAAAGTATTAAAGACCAGGAGGTTGTGGCTGTCGCCCGCAAAGTAACAGGAGAGTTGGATAATTCGATGAACCGTCATGGCGTAGGCCCTGGCAGGGTTACCATGAAGCTAAAGAATGGCCGGGAGTTAACGGAAGAAGTAGAACATTTCCGTGGCAGTATCCAGAATCCTATGTCCTTTGACAACTGCGCTGATAAGTTACGGGAATGTTCTGATTTTGCACTCAAACCCTTACCTGCCAATAAGGTAGAAACGATTATCGATATGATCAGGCATATGGAAGATATCGGTGATATCAACACCATAACTGAAGCTTTAGGATGAAATTAACTGGTGATGAAATTTCGAGGAGGGACCGGATGACTATCAAAGAAATCATGTACTTCGACAGACCAGAGAGACGGAACACTGATTTACTAATACCTTTCGCAGTCAAACGTATGGAAGAACTGGGGATTAAGAATGTAGTTGTGGTATGGTCGAGCGGTTATACCGTTCGCAAATTCATGGAAATCGTGCCTAAAAGAGATCACCTGAATGTGATCGCAGTAACTAACCCCAGCCCGCATTCAATATCGAGGGGTGTGATGCCGGTGGTGATTACGGCCCGGGATACTCCTGAACAGAGAAAGATGAAAGAAGAGCAACTTAAAAAAGGTATTACTGAAGTAACCACAACTATATCTGATGAAGTAAAAGCCGAACTTGAATCCAAAGGTCTCAAGGTTTGTTATCTGAATGATGATCTGATGCTAGGCGAGCCACTGGCTCTGGGTAAAGAGAACAGCGGACGCCGGGCCAGGTTGCTTCCTTTCGGCGTAGGATTACATATTCGTCCGTTGGATATCGATTCTGGTGGTGACCTATCACCCTATACGACCATCAGCCAGGGTTTCCGTGTATGCATCGGGTGTACGATCCTTGCCGTTAAATACGGCTTTATACCCGAAGGAGAGATGGTGATGGCTATTGGCGGAAGGTCAACCGCCCTGGTATTAAGAGCCGGGATGAAACCGAAGACAACTATTGTGAAAGAAATCGTTGGTTTTGAAAGAGGCTCTTCTCATTTTGAAAGGGATCCTGAGCATCCGGAAGGTGAATAACCGGGATGCTATGCTGAGGGGCTGGTGATATCCAAAGCTGAAGGAGAAAAAGCGTGGCTAAAACAGGAAAAGCAATGGTGAGTTACGGGGCAGGTATACCCTGGGAAATGCAGGAATATCCTGTTCCTGACCCGGAACCGGATGCCGTAGTAACGAAAATCACGATGAGTTCGATATGCGGTTCTGATGTTCATCTATATAAAGGAGACTTCGGCCGCCCACCGGCACCAACTGGGATAAAGCCGAAGCCGCATATTTCCGGCCATGAATTCGTAGGCCGTGTATATAAACTGGGTGCCAATATCAAAACTGACTTTATGGGAGTGCCTATCAGAGAAGGGGATCGTGTTGCCTGGTGTTATTTTGTACCTTGTGGCAGATGTCCGGCCTGTTTAAATGACACGGCTATCCCTTGTCCCAACCGGCATAAACACGGGGTAGCCGCGGACGAACCCCCCCACTTTAAAGGAGCTTTTGCCGAGTATTATTACGTAAGCCCGGGACAATGGCTGTACAAGATACCCGATAATGTCCCGGATGAAGCGGCGGTATATGTGGATTGCGCAGCTTCGACAGTAGCTTATGCACTGAATAAAGTTAGGTTTGCTATGGGAGCAACCGCGGTTATCCAGGGGGCGGGAGGATTAGGCTTGAATGCCGTGGCCATGGCAAAGGATATGGGAGCAGCTCATGTAATTGTCGTTGATAAATTGCCGGAAAGACTGCAGTTGGCGAAGTTATTTGGGGCTGATGAGACGATTGATGCCAACTTCTATCCGACACCGGAATCAAGAATTGAAAAAGTAAAGAGTATTGCCGGGGGCACCGGTGCCGATCTGGTAATGGAACTCGTGGCTTCAGCACCGGAAGTAGTGCCGGAAGGACTGCAAATGTTAGGCCTTGGAGGGACTTATTTGTCGGTCGGTCTGGTCGGTCCTACAGTAACTACCGTTCCCTTGAGTCCATTTATTGACCGGGGCATTAAATTGATCGGTTCGGCTAACTATAAAGCCTGGACAATGCCTAAAGTATTAGACTTCATGTCCAGGACCATCAGTAAGTATCCCTTTGACAAAATAATATCCCATAAATTTAAGTTGGCAGAAGCTGAGGAAGCGTTACAACAAGCTGCCGCAGGTAAAGTGGTACGGGCAGCGATTATTCCTGACTAAAGTGAGGAAGCTATTTACTTAAGTGCCGGTTTCCGGCAAAGGAAGACCAATGGCTAGAAATAACCGATTTGAAAAGTTGTTGGAACCCGGATATATCGGACCGGTACAAACCAGAAACCGGATGGTAAAAACCGGGGCTGCCATGTTGTATTGGCATGAAGATGACTTAACCGTTGTAAAGCGAATGATGGCCTTTTATGATGCGCTAGCTAAAGGTGGTGTGGGGTTATTGATCGTAGAGTCACCAACTGTTGATTTTCCTTTCGGACGCCGGTGGCAGCAGCGTTACCGTATCGATGATGATAAATACATCAATGGGCTGAAAGAACTGGTTCAGATGATCCATCGATATGGCTGTCCGACTTTTATGCAAATGAATCATGACGGGCCATGGCAGACAATGTGGGGCCCGAAGCCAATTGTTCCTGGCCCCCCGATCGCTTCTTCCCCGGTAACTCTGGATTCTCCGATGGATTTTCACAACGAGATGCCGCGCCAATTATCGGTTGAAGAGATCCAGCTACTGATAGATAAGTTCGCCAGTGCGGCTGTAAGAGCTCAGAAAGCAGGTTTTGATGGCATTGACATTAACGCCGGCAGCAGCCACCTGTTACATAACTTCCTGTCACCTTATTGGAATCGGCGGCAGGATGCTTATGGGGGTAGCCGTGAAAACCGGGCTCGTTTCCTTACGGAAATTGTGCAGGAAATTAAAAAACGCCTGGGCAAAGATTTTCCGATCTCTATCTGTATCAATGGGATAGAGGTTGGTAAAGTGATGGGAATCCCGGATGATAAATGTATTACCACGGCTGACAGTATGGAAACAGCCAAATTGCTGCAGCAAGCTGGCGTAGATGCCATTCATATCAGGTCACATTGGTTGGGCCGTCATACTTCTTCTTTCCTCACGGATTCCTTGTTTTACCCGGAACCTCCAGTTCCTCTTGATACTTTTCCTGTAGCATATGACTCAAGCCGTCGGGGAGCCGGGGCTAACCTTCGTTTAGCTGCTGGCTTCAAAAAAGAATTAACTATTCCTGTCATGACGGTAGGGAGATTAGGCCCGGAGCTCGGCGAATTAGCCTTACGGGAAGGAAAGGCTGACTTTATTGGTATGACCAGAAGATTATTAGCAGACCCCGAACTCCCCAACAAAATTATGTCCGGTCGGCTGGATGATATTGCCCCCTGCACCGCCTGTACTACATGTATCGATGCTGGGCACATCAAGCGGTGCCGTATCAATGCAGCCTTAGGTACAGATGACCTGTGGATACATCACAGGGTTGAGAAGAAAAAAAAGGTGCTCGTAGTCGGCGGGGGGCCGGCCGGTATGGAAGCAGCAAGGGTAGCGGCTCTTAAGGGACACGAGGTGAGTTTATATGAGAAGTCTTCAGCACTCGGAGGGTCGCTATCCCTGGCTGCCTTTGTGAAGGGATTGGAAATAGAAGACATTCCGTCGATATCCCGTTATTTAACAAGCCAGATAAAGCAATTGGGAGTACGGATCAAGCTGGGGGTTGAAGTGACCGAACCACTTGTCCGGGAAATTAAACCGGATGTTATTATATTGGCGATAGGCGGAGTGCCGGTAGCCCCGGATATTCCTGGTATCAACAGTAGGAAGGTGATGAAAGCATCTGATCTGCACCGACGGGTAAAACCATACTTAAACCGGTTTGGCCCGGGATTTATGAACCGGTTGATGAAAATCTGGATGCCGATCGGCAATAGAGTGGTCGTTATTGGAGGAGCGATTCAAGGTTGTGAATTAGCTGAATTCCTGGTCAAACGAGGCCGTAAAGTAACTATCGTCGATACTGGTGAAATACGTGGCGAAGGCATGATCCATCATTTACAGCAGCAGCTCTTTTATTGGTTTGAGAAAAAAGGGGTGACTCTAATACCCGGAGTAAAACTAATTGAGATCACTCATGAAGGGCTAACGGTATCTGATAAAGAAGGAAGGCAGCAAACAATACTGGCAGATACGATTATCCCTGCGTTACCTTTGTTTCCCAATAATGCCCTGGTTGAAAAACTGAAAAGAATTGTACCGGAAGTATATGCTATAGGAGATTGCCGGCAACCGCAGTTGATTGTTGATGCGATTGCCGATGGCTCACGTACGGCTCACAACTTGTAATGATGGCAACGGTATTATTTCAGGCAAAAATATCACAAAGGAAAACGCCCGCAGGTTGGCATTGTCAAGGAGGATTTCATGGAATATAAAAGTATAATTTATCAACCCGGAAAGGTTACCCGTATCATACTCAATCGTCCTAAATATTTGAATGCTATCAGCCATCCCATGTATGGGGAGGTAGAAGATGCCTTTGACCAGTTTGCTGCCGATCCGGAATGCCGGGTCGCCGTTCTCTCTGGGGCAGGCTCATGTTTTTCCGGGGGGCATGATGCGATTGGCCTGACGCCTGAGTCTGCACCAATGATGGCTGACCGGAGAACTCCAGAACAATTGATGAAAGACTATGGTTCGGAAACCGAAGTATGGAAACATTATAATAAGCAGCATGGCTATTTCCTGAACGACCTGCATATCCATAAATTACATAAGATCCCGAAACCGACCATTGCTATGGTACATGGTTATTGTATTTGGGGAGGATATTTCCTGGCAGGGGTGATGGACGTTATCTTCGCTGCCGAAGATGCCTTGTTCCTGCCCGAGGTAGGACAATGCGATCCCGGAACCTGGGATTGGGGGGTGCGGAAGATTTTGGAGGTCATGTTCGAACACCGCTTTCTGACGGCACGGGAGTGTCATGAGATGCATATGGTAAGCCGGGTATTCCCGGATTTTGAAACACTGGAAAGGGAGACCTTAGCCTATGCCAACCGTGTCGCTGAGAATGAACGGCTGACTTTTACTGCCCTGGAATATATTAAGAAAGCAGTCTATCATACCCGGGATTTACAGGGTTGGACATTAGCTTGCGAGGATAATCTGACGATTGCCCCACCGGGACGGCGTCCCGCAGGAGAAGGCACACATGGGGAGCGGACTGAGGGCAGAGGTATGGCCCGGACACCCCGCGCCTTAGCGAATCTGAAAGCGAAACTGGAATCAGAAGGACAACCGGTGCCTAAATTAGTTCTTGAAGCTTTAGCACGGGCAGCCTCGAGGGATGACCGTGCAGTCTGGCAAAAAGCCCTGCATCAGGAATGGCGAGATAAAGCGAGGATAGCCAAGGCTGAAGAACTGGATAAAAAGGTCCGGGAGTCGGAAAAGGAAAACAAGTAGACCGCGTAACTAACAGTATATATAAGGCCGTTTCAACAGAAAACGGCCTTATTTCGTTTTGTACAATCACTAGTACAATCAGGTATTTACCGGTGAGTGTCAGATCATGAATTGTCCCCCATCGACACTGATGGTCTGTCCGGTTACGTTTCCTGAAATATCAGATGCCAGGAAAGCGACCATATAGGCAACGTCTTTTGTCGTCGTCATTTTGCCGGTCGGTGACATCGGGGCAGCCCCGGTGTTTTGCCGCATTGGAGGAGGTAACTGTTGGAATCCAGGCCCATAAAATTCGGTCATCACCAGGCCAGGGGCGATTGCGTTCACATTGATCCCGGACTGGCCGACCTCTTTTGCCAGCGATTTAGTTAATCCGATGAGGCCTTCTTTTGCTGAGCTGTAAACAACAGCTCCGGCTACGCCGGTACGGGCGCTGAAGGAGGAGATATTGACGATTTTGCCGTATTTCTGGGCCAGCATGCTGGGAAGAACAGCCCGAGTGCAGTTCATTGCTCCTCTCAAATTAATCGCCAGTTCTTTATCGATATTCGCTTCTGACATTTCAACTAACGGCCCGCCAAAAGTAGCTCCACCGGCGACATTGACCAGGATATCAATCTTCCCCATATACTTGAGTCCATCGGCAACCATCTTCTTAACATCATCGACATTACAGATATCGGCACGGATAGCAACCGCTTTACGCCCTAATTGTTTGATGTCAACAATGGTTTTTTCCGAACCTTCCTGATTAATATCACTGGCGATGATATGGCAGCCTTCACGGGCGAGAGTTAACGCGATTTCCTTACCCATTCCCATCTGGCTCGCAGTCCCGGTAATCAAAGCAACTTTATCAGTTAGTCTCAGGTCCATTCATACCCTCCTTATAAAATGTACTGTTATTGATGTCATCATCTAGTCCCATGTGACCATCACAATAGCGCATTCTATACATCAACCTTGCATTTGTCAATCCATGATAATCGCGATGACCTGGTACAGGTTAAGTTTTTGATGGTCGTATAGGATAGTCACGTGTTATTGACACTGTATTTTGATATGGCTATAATGCGGGCGGGAATGATTATCTATCATCTTTAGCATCTAGCGGGAGGTTGTTCATGCAGAAAGTAATTGAGACAGATATCCTGGTCCTCGGAGGAGGAATCGCCGGTTGTAGTGCTGCCATAACAGCCCGGGAGATGGGTCTGGATGTTGTACTGGTGGATAAAGCCTTTGTTGGCAAGTCCGGTACAACCGCAGCAGCCGGGATGCGATTTTCAGTTTTTTCTGAAGAATTAGGTGACAATTATGCACAAACCTACAAAATGTTAACAGAAGAAACGGGATATACAGTTGACCGAAATTGGACCGAGATCTGTATCAGGGAATCTTATCAAGCCTATAAAACACTCGCTTCGTGGGGCGTACAATTTCCTGTGGAAAATGAAAAAGAAGGAGTGTTTGTTCCCAAGAACAAAGCTGATAGCCCATTTACTTCGGCACGTATTATTCGCCGGGAAGTTCCGGTGCCGCTCAGGAAGAAGGCTGAAGCGGTTGGGGTTAAGATCATGGACCGCATTACCGTATCCGATCTGCTGAAAAATAATGGCAGGGTGATTGGTGCGGTTGGTTTTCCCCTGACCGACCTTGATCCGATCATTTTCCATGCGAAGGCAACTATCCTGGCTACGGGCAGCTGGTCTTTAAGAACGGTAGGAGCTGAGACACATAATATGACCGGCGACGGACAAGCAATGGCTTACCGGATCGGCGCTGAATTGACCGGCGGCGATATGCATTCTTCACATCATGGTTCGGCTGAGTATCCTTCCTGGAGAGGCGGTCGGGCAGCAAGAGCCATTGCCCGCAACTTTGTTGATGCTGAAGGAAATGTTATTGAATATGGTTTCGAAGTCGGCCCGGCAGTGGACCTGGCTTTCCACCGCGGTAGATGGCCGATATATCATGACCTTGACAGAGCTTCGGACGAAGAAATAGCCAGGACATGGCAGCGGCAATTACACTCCGATGCCATGGAAAGTGAACGAATCGGCTACGATCCCCGCAAGCGCGGCAAGCATCTGATTTCGGGCGGCCAGGATTGTACGGTTGGTGCTGCTCTGTGGCCGACGAGTACCGATTGCCAGACTACTATTCCCGGATTATACGGCGCCGGAGATACCCTTAGTATCCGGGCTCCGGGTTTTGGCGGCCTTCCTACCGGTCACATTATGGGGATCAGGGCGGCCAGGGGGGCAGCTTCATATGCTGGAAACGTGGGCATACTGCCGGTGGTTAAAGAAGACTTGGATAATGCACTAAATACAATGCTTCTGCCGGTCCAGCGAAAGGGAGGTTTCAGCCCGCGATGGGTGACACAATTATTGTTGAATACCATGGTCCCGTATTACGTGTTATTGATCCAGCGCGGCGACCGCTTGCAGGCAGCTTTAACCAATGTTGAGTTCTTCCGAGATCATTTTGTACCTAAATTACTGGCAAGTGATCCCCATGAATTACGGCTGGCACATGAAACCAAAAATATGGTACTTGGAGCCGAATTAGCTTTGAAAGTCAGCCTTTTCCGGACTGAAACAAGAGGTGCGCATTACCGGGAAGATTACCCGGAACAGGACGATGCCAACTGGTTATGCTGGATAAAAGAAAAAGAGGAAAACGGCCAAATGAAAATCTGGAAGCAGCCAATTCCAAACGAATGGCTGCCGCCGCACCTGAAGAAATAGAAGGGTGGCCAGTATTATTATGGCTAATTCTGAATCGAAGGACTGTTATTGGGAGGCATACCATGACTATCGAACGAATAGATATCAGTAAATGTGATGGCTGCGGGATCTGTATTAACAGTTGCCCAACTGATGTGATACGAATGAATGAGAAAACAAAGAAAGCTGTGATTCAGTATCCGCAGGAATGTAATAACTGCGATTATTGTGAGCTAGATTGCCCTAAACAAGCAATTTACGTATCGCCGGAAAGACATTCACCCTTGATGGTTGGTTGGTAGTAATAATACTGCAACCATAAATGATGTTATAGAGGCAGGGCATAAAATCATGCTCTGCCTCTTTTTTAAGTATAGACTTGCATCCGGCGGTTACATGGTTCCCGAAACCCGGAGACACTGGCCAGTGATCTTCATAGAGACGTCCGAAGCCAGGAAAGCCATGGAATTACCAATATCCTGTGGAGTCGTCGTTTTCCCTGCTTCAAGGGCTGGTTTAACGAATTTTTCCAGGTATTCTGCTGGGAAATTGCTGGCTTTATGGAAATTTGTCGCACCCAGTCCCGGGGCAATGCAATTGACATTGATATTAAAGTCAGCGACTTCCTGGGCAAGCGCCTGGGTAAAGATAATGATACCTCCTTTCGCTGCCCCGTATACCCCGCCGGTTCTCATACCTGAAACCCCGGCAGTCGAAGACATACTGATAATTTTGCCGCTCTTCCGGGCAATCATATGAGGTAACACGGCCTTAGTACAGAGCATAGTACCCTTCAGGTTGATATTTATGTTCGTATCCCATTCCGCTTCCGTAGTATCGACAAATGGTTTTGGCATAGTGCCGACACCGGCATTGTTTATCAGGATGTCGATCTTCCCAAATTCTTTGAGTGCAGCATCCACCATTGCCTTGACTTCCTCATTCTTGGTCACATCCACCTTCACGGCAATGGACCTTCTTCCCAGTTTCTTTACAGCATCGGCCGTCTGTTCCGCTCCATGAAGGTCCATATCACCGACCACAATGTCACATCCTTCATTAGCGAGAATCATGGCGGTACCCTTCCCAAAGCCTATTTGGCTGCCTGCTCCAGTAATAATCGCCACTTTCCCGTTAAGTCCCAGGTCCATTTAACCCTCCTATTCTCTTGTATTATTTGGTCACAGCAAATTCCTAGAATTCTCAGGATCCGGAAAAAAGTTACCAAGACAAAAAACAGTATCCTGGAATTATTACACATAACCAGCAAGAGGCGTATGTTAAAGGTAATATCCATATGGACTATCACATACGCATGCATCATTTTACCATTAAATGTCAAGAGGATTCAGTTCAGGTTTTCTGCGGGATTTTTGACACGTTCAGTAGTATCAGTGATATAGGTCATGTTCCGGATATCTTGAGTAAC
The DNA here is from genome assembly GCA_964606525.1 of uncultured Dehalococcoidales bacterium. Taxonomy (GTDB): domain Bacteria; phylum Chloroflexota; class Dehalococcoidia; order Dehalococcoidales; family UBA2162; genus JBBITI01. The sequence goes on along the minus strand of CAZSHH010000020.1, from coordinate 22,609 downwards.
CAACAACCATAGACTATACTTTGAGTCAAGATTACATAAGGAGCTTCAATGAATTCCGAGGAGGTTCGTAGTGTCTCTTGACCTGAATAAGGTAAGCGGGCAGGTTGAAGAAATGGTTCTACAGCTTAAGTTGAGTGTTGTTGACCGGCAGGCACTGTTAAAAAAAAGCTTGAACTTGATGCATGAACACTCCCGGAACCTCGTATCGCTTAAAGAAAAAATCGAGTCCAGCCAGACTACCTTATTGGTAGCCGGATTACTGGATGGATTTGACAGGAAATATCCAGCCCCACCAACACCTGCCGAGTATACGGTCATTGCAACAGATGGTTCACATATCGAGGTGGACCGGCATCAGGCTGCACGCTGCTATTTGATTAATATCAGTGAGATTACACTATGTTACGGCGAGAAACCGGATGCCGTGTTGAATAGCATCCCCCGGTTGTATGCTGGTGAACAAGACCTGGTAATCAGGCCGCCAAATGGACAGGGAAGAGCCCAGTTTGTAGAAGGTAACTTACTTGCTGCCCGTAGAAGTATCGAGGAATGTCGCCACCTGGCTGATCTGGCTTCAAATCTACCCCTGGGCCATGCGTTTTTAGCTCTTCTTGATGGGACGCTAATGCTTTGGGGGCTGGACTCCTTTCCAGAATATGTAACCGATGTACTGCTGGGTAAAGGCCTGATAACACAATTTGACCGCTTAAAGCAAGCAGTCAAAGATAAGAGGGCAGCTTTCGGAAGTTATATCAGTAGCCCGCGCAGTACTGATGTCTGTAATGCCCTGCGTATTGCTTTATGCCCACACGAGTCACCTAATTGTGATAAATACTGTGATTCCGGAAAGCAAGTTTGTGAAGATCTGGCAGTATTAACCGACAGTCAGCTTTTTATGAACCTATTAGCCCCGGGTGAAAGGTCGTCACTTTTCTCCAGCCGTTCCAAAGTTATAAAAGATCACTACGGTGAACATGAGATTGTGTTCTTCTATATGCGGATAGATGATGAGATTGCCCGTGTTGAGATGCCTGTATGGGTTGTCGGTGAACGGACGAATATCGACCTGATGCATGGTTTACTATTGGATCAATGCCGGAAAGGTGATGGATATCCAGTGGCTTTATCTGAAGCCCATGAGCAAGCGGTAATAACCATTTCCGATAGACAGAATTTCTGGCAGCTGGTTGAATCTGGTTTAGTTGCTGATCATCTACAAGTCCATACGACGGGTAAAAGCCGCAGTAAAAAAATGAGATGGATATAGTCAAAGACAACCTGAGTTTGACCCTCGATATGGTAATACTGAGAGAAAATCATCTAAACTCGTGGAAATTTTTGCCGGAAACCACTAGAAAAGGTAGAATGCATCCAAATAGGGTCTAGGGATAATTTCTATGTGTGGTATGTGACTTAGAGTTCAGGAATGGGATTGTTTTTCTTTGACCTGCTAGACGGAAAGGAGATTGATAAAGCAGAAGTATGCAGAAGATAGCAGAAATAATTGAAGCCAATACTGCAGAATTTGTCGCCCAGTGTTACACACTTTATCAACTACCGCCGTTAGGTTCTTTGGTGAAAACCGTGGACGGAGAGTTAGAATTGTATGGCATTGTATATATTGCCGCAACTTCCAGTATCGAACCCGGCCGTCGCCCCATTGCCCGGGGTAAAGATGAACCTGATGCAGAAGCGGTATATCACTCAAATCCTCAATTGGCAAAACTACTCCGAAGTGAATTCCATGCGCTTGTTGTTGGTTATAAAAAAGATCATGGTTTCAAATACCATTTGCCACCAAACCCGGCACGGATCCATGGTTTTGTCTATTCATGCCACACGGATGAAATTGGGTCCTTTAGTAGATCACTGGATTTTCTTGATATCATTCTTAACACCCGGCTGCCGGTTCCCGTCGAGGAAGTCACGGGTGCAGTATTAAGGCAGATGAGTCAAGTCCAGGATGATCCGCGGCGGTTTCTAGTTCATGCCGGGAAAGAACTGGCGAAGATCCTGGGGAATGATTTTTATAAATTAAAGGTAATACTCGCCAAAATACATCGGGAACTCATTTAGAAGACACAAAAATTATGAATGAAAGTGAAAAAAGTATCCAACAACTCGGTATCGTAGTATCCGGTTCACTAACCAAAGGAATCTACGTCAGGATGAATGATACCATTTCCATCGAGGAGATGGTGGTCGGCAGGTATGTGACTATCCAGGGAAATAAACAGCGTTTCTTCGGCATGATAACCGATGTAAGTCTTGGTGTTGCTGATGAGCGTATTACACAATCACCACCCGATTTATCCGATACTTTTCTGGCAGAAGTTCTTGATGGTACCAGCACCTACGGTTTGCTTCATATTCAACCTTATTTGACGATGGGTTCCGGTGTACAAACAATAGCAGAGCCGCAACCGGTTAAAACAGTACCATCCCATTTTGCCCCGGTTAATCTCGCTTCCGAACAGGACATGGAGTTCATCTTTGGGAAAGAAGACCGGGAGACTTTTCTAATCGGTAATCCACTGGACATGGAAACTAAGTTATGCCTTAATCTGGAAAAATTTGTTACCCGTTCCAACGGCATATTTGGAAAAAGCGGTACTGGAAAAACCTTCCTGACCCGTATCTTACTGATTGGAATGCTCCAAAAAAGCAAAGCCGTAAACCTGATTTTTGATATGCATAACGAGTATGGTTGGGAAGGCAGTAGTGAGGGTGCCAGCCGTAAAGTAAAAGGGTTGAAACAATGGGGACAATCGAAGGTAGCGATTTTTACCATAGATCAAGAAAATTCTATGTCCCGGAAAGTACCCACCGACTTTACTGTACAGATTGGATACGACGAAATTACGGCCGAAGATATCTCGGTATTAAGGGCAACGCTTAATCTGACAGATCTCGCCGTTGAGGCGGCATATCAGGTTAGCCGCCGTTTCGGGAAAAGCTGGATACGTCAATTACTGGAAACGGGCGATGATGAGCTCGAAAAAAAATTAGCCGGAGCTAATATACATGAAAGTTCGCTGCAGAGTCTAAAGCGGGGGTTACGGACATTCGAGAGGCTGGGATTTGTTGTCCCGCAGGCTCCTGAAGACGCCGTCAAGCGCATTTTAAGCCACCTTGACCGGGGTATCAGTGTTGTCCTGGAATTTGGACGTTACCGTGACGTGAGTGCCTATTTATTGGTAGCCAACATGTTATCACGCCGGATATATGCACAATACCAGGAGCGTGCAGAAAAAGCGAGAGCAAACGATATGCCTTTACCGCAACCACTGGTAATTACTATTGAAGAAGCGCATAAGTTTCTTAATACCGAGGTAGCCAGTAAAACAGTCTTTGGGACAATAGCCAGAGAGATGCGTAAATATAATGTTAGCTTACTGGTAATCGATCAACGGCCAAGTGGCATCGATGAAGAAGTGATGTCTCAACTAGGAACAAAAATAACCTGTTTGCTGGACAATGAGAAAGATATCGACAGCGTACTTGCCGGAGTCTCTGGCAAAAATGAGTTAAGATCAGTATTAGCCAGGCTTGCTCCAAAGCAGCAGGCACTCATTTTCGGCCATGCTGTACCGATGCCGGTAGCTTTTCAACCGCGCGAATATGGTTCTACCGAATCATATAAGCATTTTAGCGCAATGGGGGAGACGGATATTCAAAAGCAGGCGGACAAGGATATCGACGATTTATTTGGTGAGAATGATTGATATTAGTGATTACTGAAAGCCCTTTAATTGTACGGTCAAATAACAATTCGATGTCAGTAGCCAAAAAGGGTTCAAGGCAATATTATATGTATACAAATCCTGAAAAAAATTCCCCCTGTCTCTATATTTTACCCGTATTCTGTGTCGTGATGGTTCCGCTATGACAATGCACGCCCGTTCTCTTCTTGTAGAGACGAAACAGCTTTTAAAGCAAGCAGGTTTACATGCCCGGAAAGGATTGGGACAACATTTTCTGGTTGATCGGACTTATCTCAAGCAGATGCTGCTGGCTGCAGAATTGAGAGAAGGTGAAAACGTGATCGAAGTAGGGCCAGGTCTGGGAGTGCTTACCTGTGCTTTAGCGGAGCGAAACGTACAGGTTATGTCGATCGAAAAAGACGAGCAACTGGCCATATTACTGCAAACTAATTTAAAGTCATACCGAAATGTAACGATTATTAACCAGGATATCCTTGAGGTGGATCTTCAAGCAATACTTAACCCAGGGAAAGATCCTGATAAAAGGACTGTTAGGTATAAGGTAGTGGCAAACTTGCCCTATTACATCACTTCTCCGGTATTGCGTTTTTTCCTTGAAGCAACTTATAAGCCTGACTGCATGGTGGTAATGGTCCAGAAAGAAGTTGCCCGGCAGATAACGGCAAAAGCTGGAGATATGAGTCTGTTGAGTGTAGGTATACAGGTATATGGAGAGCCCAGGATTATCAAATATGTTCCAGCCCGGTCTTTCTACCCGCCACCGGATGTGGATTCGGCAATTTTACACATTTCGGTCTATGATAAACCAGTGGTCAATGCCGAGATCAGCAGTTTTTTTACCATGGTCCGGGCTGGATTTTCGGCAGCTCGGAAACAAATTGTTAATCCCCTGACTCATGGGTTAGGAATGCCGAAACAGGATACCCTGTTGATGTTGGGACGCGCCGGTATCAATCCGCAGCGCCGGGCAGAAACACTTACTATTGCGGAATGGGAAAGATTGTGGCATGAATACAGTAAAACAGGCAATCATCAATGACCACGATCTTTGCTCCGGCTAAGATTAATCTGACCCTTGAGATATTGAGAAAACGTCCGGATAATTATCACGAAATATGCAGTATCATGCAGGCGATCAGCCTTTTCGACGCCCTTGATTTTCAGGAAGCGGACGGTTTAAAGGTTTATTCTGATAATGATACATGGGACGGGCGAATAAGCCTGGTAGCGCAAGCAGTGAAACTGCTTAGAGAAAGAACCGGGACCAGAAAAGGGGCTTCTATTTTTGTCCAAAAGCACATTCCCCTGCTTTCCGGGCTTGGCGGCGACAGCAGTGATGCTGTGGCCGCGTTAACCGGGTTAAATACGTTATGGAACCTTGGTTTAGGCCGTGGTGAATTAATGGAAATGGCCAGAAAACTGGGTTCTGATCTCATTTTTTTCTTTTATGGTGGAACGGCATTAGCTACCGGACGGGGGGAAGTTATATCACCATTACCGCCGCTCCCTCGTAGATGGATCATCCTGATTATCCCGGACACTCCCCGGCAACCGGGAAAAACAAAAACAGCCTATCAGAGCCTTAATCCGAGCCATTATACGGATGGTAATACTACCCACCAGTTGATTAATAACCTGGAATCGGGTAAAGCCCTGGATGATATCCTGTTAATAAATGCTTTTGAAAGGGTAGCGCTATCACTTTATCCCGGGTTGGCAACATTACGGCAGCAATTCTCTGAATCCGGGATCCCCAATCTTCATTTGGCTGGTTCCGGACCAACACTTTTCAGTATTTACACCAATGAAACTGAAGCCAGAACGATATTTTCACAACTGAAAAGCCGTCATTTCCAATGCTACCTGACCGAGACTATTTAGAAAAAGTATCATATATAACTAAGGAGGATTCCGATGCCGGACACATATAAGACAGAAGAAAATTTAAAGACAGCTTTTGCCGGAGAAAGCCAGGCAAACCAAAGGTATGTATTTTTTGCCGAAAAAGCAGATAAGGAAGGTTATCCTCAGGTCGCCAAATTATTCCGGGCAGCCGCGGCAGCAGAGACGATACATGCCCGTAATCATTTTGAAGCAATGGATGCTGTCGGTTCAACGCGTGATAACCTGACGGCTGCTGCCATCGGAGAACATTACGAATTCACTCGCATGTATCCTCCTTTTATCGCGATTGCGGAGGAAGAGCAAAATGAACGGTCGGTCAGGTCTTTTAACCTGGCTAATGAAGTTGAACAGATACACAATACCTTATTCGAAACTACGTTGAAGGCAGTTGAAGCGGGCCAGCCACTCAAGGATGTGCCTTATTATGTTTGCCAGGTCTGCGGCAATACTGTCGCCGGAGATATTCCCGACAAGTGCGCTGTTTGCGGTGCTAGCGGTAAGTTTAAGAAAATCGATTGATCCGGCTTTAGTATTACCTTTATCCCGAAGCGATCAAAGGATTTCTCTCAATGCCAGACATTTCGAACTGCATTGAAAGTAGTGCGAAATCGTACGCATGAATTGATAAAAATCAGTAAATTGTCTTCCAGGTTCATAAAGTCTGTACGAAAGTATCTTCCCTTCAATGAAGAGAACATGGTTCAATAACCATATTTGGATGGGTAAGGTATACCCGGGTAGACATTGTAATACACTGGCAAGGAGGGAATCATGCCTTTAGCGATAAATGGCGAGACTTATTACCGGACTGCAGAGGTATGCCGGCTAATCGGTATAACCCGGAACACTTTGTTCCGTTGGCTTAAGGAAGGAAAATTTGGAGATAGCGAATACCGGGATTGGCGTGGCTGGCGGTTATTTACTTTAGCCCAGGTAGAAAAAATGAAAAAAACAACCAGCCAGGTAAAGATGATCGAGAGAACAATAAATAGAGTGATGCCACGGAACAATAACTAAATAACCAACCGGTAATTGGCAGGTGGATGGGATGAAGCAAACTAAAGTTAAAGAAAATGAACGGAAGCATTCGGAAAAAGCATTGATGTCAGAGAAGGAGAATTTCCGCAACTCATTGGAAATGTCTCCTTTCGGTATTGAAATCCTAAAACTAAATGGAGATTTACTATTTGTTAACCGGAAAATGTTGGAGATTTGGGGATATGAGAGCCTCGAGGACTTAAAGCAGATCCCGTTATCACAGCGTTTTGTGCCGGAATCGATTCAGATTATCAGAGATCTGAAGAAACGAAGCCAACAAGGGCAGATACCTGAGCAGTGTGGTATGTCAATTATCCGTAAAGACGGGCAAATCAGGGATTTGCATGCTTATACCGGTTTTGTGGCGTGGAATGACGAACAGTGTGCCCAGGTATTTTTCGAAGACATTACCGGGCGAAACCGGGCTGAAGCAAGACTAAAAGAGGAACACAATAATTTCGTACAATCGATTGAGAAGTCGCCTTTCGGTATTGAAATTATCAAATTTGACGGGGAGTTGATCTACCTCAACCCGGCCATGCTGGCATTTTGGGGCTACGATGATCTCGAACAAATAAAAGCTATACCCTGGGAACGGCGTTTTACCCCGGAAACTATTGCCATGATATATGAGGCGAACAAAAAAAATGCTAAAGGAGTAATTCCCTCGCTGCAGGAACTAACTATCATTCGTAAGGACGGGAGTTTAAGAAAACTCCATGGCTATGATTTCGAAATATTGTGGAATGGCGAGCGCCGAATACAAATCATTTATGAAGATGTTACTGAGAAATATAAAGCGGAAACTGAACTGAAGAAAGAACAGGATAATTTCCGCCGGTCGATCGAGAATTCACCCCTGGGAATACAAATAATAGACGTAAACGGCAATATGGTATATGCCAACCATGCTCTCGTTGATATCTGGGGTTACAGGAGTTATGAAGAGCTAGTGAAAACGCCTCGAACGCGCCGTTTTACCCTTGATTCATTAAAAAAAGTCAGATTTCTAAGGAGGCTGCGTTTAGGAGGGAAAACCGTACCGCAGCATGAGATCAGCATAATTCGTAGAGACGGTAGCGTAAAGATCTTGCATGGGTATAATACAGAAATCCTCTGGAACGACATCAGGTGTTCGGAAGTTATTTATGAAGATGTTACCGAACAAAGGCAAACCGAAGAAAAACTCAAGAAGGAACAGCAAAACTTCCGCAATTTGATTGAGATGTCACCTTTAGGTATACAGGTTATCAACTTCAATGCCGAGTTATTGTACACCAACCGGACGATGCTGGATTTATGGGGTTACGATTCTTTTGAAGAGTTAAAAAATACCCCAATGAAAGTACGGTTTAGTGAGGATTCACAGATCTTGATAAAGAAACTGAACGAAAAACGCCGCCAGGGTAATACTCCTCCAGAACATGATTTAACCATAATAAGTAAAGGCGGCCAGATAAAAAATCTACGTGCATATAACAAAGAAATACTCTGGAACGGCGAACGGTGTGCCCTGATATTGCATAAAGATGTAACCGAGCAAAATAAAATCGAAGAACAGCTCAAGCAGGAACAGGATAATTACCGGAATTTAATTGAGAAATCGCCATTTGGTATTCAGATAGTAAGAAACGGAGAAGAACTCATATTTGCCAACCGGACGATGCTGGATATTTGGGGGTACGATAGCGAAGAGGAATTGAAAAAGGTGCCGGTTGAGAAGCGTTATACCAGAGAATCGATAGCGCTTGTGCAGGAAATCAATAAGCAGTATCAACAGGGAGGAAATCCCACACCACGTGATGTTATGATTATCCGTAAGGACGGGCAATTGAGGAATTTACACGGACACCATACGGAGATCATCTGGAATGGTAAGAAGTGCGCCCAGACTGTTTTTGAAGATGTAACACTGCAAAAACAGATGGAAGAAAAACTCAAGAAAGAGCAAGAGAATTTCCGGAACTCGATTGAAATGTCGCCTATGGGTGTACAAATAGTAAGTGATAAAGGCCTCCTGGTCTGGGCAAATAAAACAATGCTGGAGATGTGGGGTTATACGGGGGTTCGTGAGTTAGTACAGACTCCCCTCGAACAAAGGTATACCCCGGAAAGTGTAGCGACTATAAAACGGAGAATCGTAGAGAATCGAGTAGGCAGCACCGAAACCTACGAGTTGACGGCGATCCGAAAAAATGGTGAGCAGAGGCATTGGCTGGCTTATCCGAAAGACATTATCTGGGATGGTCAGTCTTATGTGCAGACGATATACCAGGATGTCACTGAACGTGAAAAAGCGGAGGCTGCCCTGCGTTTTTCGAACGCAGCCTTCCAATCTATTCACGAAGCGGTATGGGCAACCGATAATAACCTCAGAGTGACACACTGGAACACGATCAGCGAGAAGATATTCGGTATTCGTGTTGCTGACGCTATTGGTAAGCATATCAGTGAAGTTGTTAACTTAATAGAATTGTATCCCGGCCATAACAAAGAACGTTTAGATAAACTGTTCAGTACGAACTATGTTCAGGAAGAGCAGTTGTACTCGACTCAACAAGGAAAAGTCTGGCTTGATGTACATTCGCAAATTATCGAATCGGAAGAAAAAAGTTTTGGTTGGGTATCGCTAGCTGAAGATATTACCGAACGGAAACGGATAGAAGAAGCCTTACTTTTCAAGAACATATTACTGGAAGCCCAGGCAGAAAATACGATTGAAGGCATCCGTGTTAATGATGAGAGTAGCAGGATAGTATTCACGAATAAACGTTTCCGCGAAATGTGGCAGATACCCGAAAACATCGTAGCAGCGGCAGATGAAACTGTGGCTACGCAACACCTGTTATCAATGGTTAAGGATCCGGAATCGGCCTGGCAAAGGTTAAAGGAGATCCGTAGTACCCAAAATAAAAAAAGCCAGGATATGCTGGACCTGAATGACGGAAGGACTTTCGAACGTTATTCTGCACCCATGATTGATGCAAAAGGAAACTACCGTGGCCGCGTGTGGTATTACCGTGACATTACCGAACCGAGAAGGATGAGGGAAAAACTGGAGCAGGCAGCCGAAGAATGGCGCAGTACATTTGATTCCATTACCGACCGTATTTCGATCCACGATAAAGCCAACCGGTTAATCAGGGTAAATAAAGCCTTCGCCGAATATTATGGTAAAACACCGAAAGAGACATTAGGCAAGACATGCGATCAGTTGGCACACCATGCAAACGTTATCCCGGAAAGGTGCCCCTGGCGGCAGGTGATGCAAACCGGGGAACCTTATTTGGTTGAATATTATCTCCCGGAAATAAATACCTGGATACAGGAGTCTGCTTCGCCTCTTTTTGGAAATAATAGAGTGCTGATTGGTACTGTGAATATTGCTAAGGACGTGACACAGTTTAAACAGATGGAACAGAAACTGATCATGTCGGACCGCTTAGCTTCCATCGGAGAACTAGTATCCGGAATCGCTCATGAGTTGAATAATCCGCTGACCGGGGTGATTGGTTTTGCGCAGCTACTGATGGAAAAAGATATCAGTAACGATATCAAAGAAGACTTATCCGTTATCTTTTCCGAGTCACAACGGGCTGCCCGCGTGGTGAAAAACCTGCTGACATTTGCCCGCAAACATCTCCCGGTAAAGCAACCCAGTAATATTAACACGATCATCGAAGATGTACTGAAACTGCGAGAATACGAGCAGACAGTGAATAACATCGAGGTGATAAAACATCTTGGCGAAAATCTGCCTTCGATCATGGCGGATAATTTCCAGATGCAGCAAGTATTTTTAAACATCATAATTAATGCGGAATATTTCATGATTCAGGCGCATAACCGGGGAACGATAAATATCACCACGGAAAAATTAGATGACCTGATAAAGATTACCATCTCCGATGACGGCCCGGGTATTGCGCCGGAAAACTTAAGCCGGATATTTGACCCGTTCTACACGACGAAAGAAGTAGGTAAAGGAACGGGCCTGGGGTTAAGCATTTGCCACGGCATCGTTATCGAACATGGGGGGTACATGTATGCCCGGTCGGAGCCGGGAAATGGGGCTTCTTTTATCATCGAATTCCCACTGGAAAAAGCATAAGTCATAGCGTCTTTTAATCCGGCCAGGGCAATAAACGGACAATAGACAAGGAGTAATTACATGGGTGGTGAGAGCAGTAAAACGATTTTAATAGCCGACGACGAGTTATCGGTGAGGCGGCTTTTACGGCGGCTGCTGAGTAAAGAATATACCGTAGTCGAGGCGGAAAACGGGGCTGCGGCAGTAGAAATGGTGAAAAACCAGAAAATAGACCTGATATTGATGGACATCATGATGCCAGAAACCGACGGCCTGAGTGCAGCATACACGATAAAACAGAATGCAGCGACAAGCCAGATTCCTATCGTAATGGTTACCGCGATCAACCATAGTTTGAACAAGAAACTTAGTGAAGGAGTCATCGGAGCGGACAGCTATATCACCAAGCCGTTTAATAATAAAGAACTGCTGACAACGGTCAAGGAGCTGCTGAACAATGCCGGGGGAAGCCTGGTATAAGTCATTATAACAGGGCGTTTCTGCAAATAAAAACCGTGGAACGAGGTAAACCTGCCGAAGTTCAGCGGTCGCTGAGCAAGACCAGAGTGGCACCGTCGCTACCGTGATATTTATCGGCCAGCTGGTGGGAACGAACCAGGGTATGGCCAGAAAGAAAACGCCCTACTTCCCGTCTTAAGATGCCTGATCCTTTTCCGTGGACGATATATACCCGGTAATAACCGGCTTGATAGGCAGCGTGGAGGAATCTATCCAGGCGGGGCAAAGCTTCATCTACAGTCAACCCATGAAGGTCGAGCTGTTCTATGTTATTGTCTAGATCCTGTTTGTTCCACTGATTTAAGGGCACAGCTTCAAGTCCTCTGCTAATATTATTACCATGATGACAAATAATTCAAATGGAGCCATATCCAGGGTATTCAAGGTAGCGCCGGTTGACTGGTATAATTTGACAGGGAGATAACATTGCCATATCCTGAGATTAGCGATCATGGTATTCAACACATTACAGGGAGTAAGGGAAAATGTCAGCACAACCAATCATCATGTACGGGACTACCTGGTGCCCGGATTGTACACGGTCAAAGCGCCTCCTGGAGAAAAAAGGCGTTCAATATAATTGGTGTGACATTGAAAAAGAACCGTTAGCCAGGGAATATGTAGTCAAGGTCAATCAGGGAAAACGCAGGGTACCGACCATCGTATTTCCGGACGGTATGATACTGGTAGAACCCAGCGACGCCGAGCTGGCCAAAAAAATCGAACCTGCAAAGTGATATACAGGATTTTATAAAAACACCGGACGGGACCGGTTACTAGTGAAGAGATAACGGACCCTTGGTCGCTTCACACCTCAGGATGGCATGCCGGGTTTACCATGCTGAGGGCAGTTAGGCCTCTAGTCAGCCGTATGGTTCGACAAACTCACTCCCGTATCAAGTACAGGGCAAGCTATGAGCGGTTAACAAGCTTCCCGATAAATACAGGACAGGCACTATAAGCGGCTGACACGCTTTCCGGTCAATATGGGATAATAAGCACAAACCAGCGTGCGTAAACCAGCTGCTAAGGATCCAGAAGGGACAGGTTATTTCCCGGCGCGCTTGTTGATTTCGTTAGCCTTGGCCAACAGGTATATGAAAACACCCAGCAGTGCCAGGAAGATGCCAACCCCGATCGGCCCCGACCAGAAGAAGACCAACCACATATTGTTATCCATCGATACCCTCCCACACGATTTTCCCGAGAGTCGATGTCTGGAGGCGATTTGTACCGCTTCCAGACATATTTTGTTATTTTATGATATCGGCTTTAACGTATGGCCGCAGTACTTCGGGGACGATAATCGAACCGTCGGCCTGCTGGTAATTTTCGATGACGGCGATCATCATACGGGGCAAAGCCAGCCCGGAGCCGTTCAGGGTATGAACGAACTGGGGTTTGGCATCGGGCGCAGGGCGGTAGCGGATGTTCGCCCGGCGTGCCTGGAAGTCGGTACAGGTAGAACAGGAACTGACTTCCAGCCATTCCTGGCAGCCAGGAGCCCAAACCTCGATGTCATATGACTTAGCAGAACCGAAGCCGATGCTGCCGGTGCAGAGAACCCGAATACGGTATGTCAGCCCCAACTTCTGGCAGATATCTTCGGCATCGTGGGTCATCTTTTCCAGTTCGGCTTCCGAGGCCTCAGGGGTGGTGAGTTTATACATCTCGACTTTATCGAACTGGTGGCCGCGCTTGATGCCCCGAGTATCCTTGCCAGCGGACATCTTTTCCCGGCGGAAGCAAGCGGTGTATGCAACATAATTCAAGGGGAGGGCGTCAGCGGATAGAATCTCACCAGAATGCAACCCGGTCAGGGGTATCTCAGCGGTACCGACGAACCAGTAGTCTTCTTCGGCGTCGTGGTAGATATTATCGATGAATTTGGGAAGCTGCCCGGAACCGTACATGACCTCTTTTTTAACCATATAAGGAGGGTAAATTTCCTGGTAACCGTGTTCGAGGACATGGGTGTTGAGGAAGAACTGGATCAAAGCCCGCTGTAAACGGGCACCCAATCCCTTGAGGACATAGAAGCGCGTCCCGGAGAGTTTAACCCCGCGTTCGAAATCGATAATCCCCAGTTTCTCGCCCAAATCCCAATGGGGGAGGGGGGTGAAGTCAAATGTTTTCGGTTCGTGCCACTGCCGGGCAAAGGTATCGTCATCATCACCCTTGCCGATGGGGACATTGGCGAGAGGCATGTTGGGCACCTGGAGCAGCAGCCCCTGCATTTTAGCATCGAGCTCCTGGACCTCATCTTCAAGACTGCGGATCGTAGACCGCAAGTCACGTCCAGCAGCCGAGGTATCCGGCCCAGCACCGGCGTTAGCCTGGTACTGCTTGGAGGCAGATTTGCGAGAGCGACGCAACTCCTCGAGTTCGAGGATTTTGGCGCGGCGTTTAGCGTCGACTTCCAAAATCTCGTCGATTGGAGCAGTATCGTTACGGTTGGCCAGTGCCTGCCGCACGAAGTCAGGATTATCACGGATAAATTTCAGGTCCAGCATACAGGTTCTCCTTAAGTATACCCCTCACTCTAACTCTCTCCCACAAGGGGCGAGAGGACTAACCGGTTCGCTCCTTCTCCCTCGATGGGAGAAGGCTGGGATGAGGGTGTTTAAAATTTCCCGTCCCCGAAGTCCTGGGGGATAAATGAGTATACTACCAAATCATACATCAAGTCCCGTACCATCATCCCGTTTCTGAGGATGCCTTCGAGGACAGCGCCGGATTTTTCGGCGACGCGCTGGCTGGGCCGGTTGGGGCGGGCGATCTGGATGGTGATGCGCTGTAATTTGAGTTCGGTAATACCCCAGCGGGCGAGCAGGCAGGTACAGGCGGTGGCGATGCCGCGGCGGGTCCGGCTGGTGCGTACCCAATAGCCGAGGTTAGCATTAGTCCGTTGAGTATTAAAGTCGTTCAAACCACAGCCGCCTAAATACTGTCCGGTAACGGCATCGGTGATAGCGAAATTAAAGGCAGTCCCGGCTTCCCAACTCTGCGGACATTCGGATAGCCACCGCTTACTGTCGTCAATAGTGTAATCATCGGTGGCAAAGTCCAACCACGGTTTGAGTTGCGTGAGGGATTCGCGAACAGCCTGGTGCAGGTCAGGGAGGTCCCTGGACCTGTACAGCCGCAGTAAGACAAAGCCATCAGTTAATTCGACATCCTGGCGCATATTTTAGTTTCCCAAAGGCAGCCGATACTAATAATGATGAATACCAGTATATCACCGGCATGAATCGGCTTTTGATTCTTTGCGGGAGCGGGGCTTTGATGGCTCGGGAGCGTTAATTTCATAACCGATGACACGTCCGGAATCGGGGTCGACCTGATAGCGGAAGCTCCTGGTATCGCGCCCGAGGATACCCCGTTTCAGGATAAAAGTACCTTCAACATCCCAGAATTCCTGCCGGCCGGCGGAGGAATACCAGCATTTACGGAAGTTGACTTCCGCCACGTTCCTGCCGTACTGGGCATTGAGAGCATCACGCACCGCGGTTTCGGCAGCCGGGGCGTCGGCGACCTTGCGACGCAGCATTTCCATTATCCTTTTTCTTTCAACTGCGGGAAGAGGATGACCTCCCGGATCGACTGCTGGTTGGTGAGGAGCATGACCAGGCGGTCGATCCCCACGCCCAGGCCGCCGGTAGGCGGCATGCCGTAATCCAGGGCGGTGAGGAAGTCCTCATCAATAGTCCATCTTTCCTCGCCTACGGCGGAGCGGTCCTGCAGCTGCTCGATGAAGCGTGCCCGCTGTTCGGCGGGGTCGTTCAGTTCGGTATAGGCGTTGGCGATTTCAAGCTGTCCGGCAACGAAAGCCTGGAAGCGTTCGGTCACCCGTTCTTCACCAGGTTTGGTCTTGGCCAGAGGCGACATGGATAAAGGATAGTCGATAAGAAAAGTAGGTTCGACCAGTTTTGCCCGGACGCAGTTCTTCATGATCTCATCGACCAGCTTGGCCCAGTTCAAACCGGGTTCTGCTTCGATATTCTTCTCCCGCATCTGCTGCCGGAGGCCGTCGGCCGTGGGATGCTTGACAAAATCGATGCCGGAATACTGGAGAACGGCATCACGAAGGGAGAGACGGCGCCAGGGGGCCTTAAGGTCAACTTTTTGGTCACCGTAGGTGATCTCAGTAGTACCGAGGACTTTCAATGCGACCTGGGACACCATCTGTTCGACCATTTCCATAACGCCGTTATAATCAGCGTAGGCTTCATAGCTTTCGAGCATGGTGAATTCGGGACTGTGGGAGGCATCAATGCCCTCGTTGCGGAAGATGCGGCCGATCTCATAGACCTTATCGAAACCGCCGACGATAAGCCGTTTCAGGTGGAGTTCGAGGGCAATGCGGAGAAAGAAGTCCTGGTCCAGGGCATTATGGTGGGTGATGAAAGGGCGGGCCAGGGCGCCGCCGGCAGAAGGCTGAAGAACGGGAGTTTCGACTTCGAGGAAACCGCGGTCATTGAGGAACTGGCGGACAGCGGCAATCACCTGGGAGCGGACCTGGAAGGTACGCATGACCTCAGGATTGCTGATGAGGTCGATATAACGCTGGCGGTAACGGACCTCAGTATCGACCAGGCCGTGCCATTTTTCGGGGAGGGGCTGCATGGACTTCGATAAAAGGGTCAAACCGGTCACAGAGACGGTCGGTTCGCCGGTCCGGGTACGGAATAACGAGCCAGTGGCGCCGATGATGTCACCGATATCGATCTCTTTAAAGAGTTCCATCTGGGCTTCGCTGAGGGACTCACGGATATCGCGGAAAAGAAGCTGGATCTTGCCCGAGCCGTCCCGCAGGTCGATGAAAGAGACCTTGCCCATGCCGCGTTTTGCGATGACCCGACCGGCAACGGTGACGGCGGGCCCGGCGGCCTGTTTAGCATCTTCGGACTGCTTGAGGAGAGCCACCGCTTCCTGCGTGGTATGGGTGCGGTGGAAGGTGTTGGGGTAGGGATTGATGCCCTTAGCCCGGATGTTTTTCAATTTTTCCTGACGCTGTTCGCTGATACGGTCGGCCCTGGAAGTCATACATTTCTCCGATAACTGATGTGTAGATAGGTACCACTACTTTATTGCAACGGGAGGAGGCTGTCAATGAGTCAAAAACAACCTGAAGCTAAATTAAGGATTTTGTTAAAACAACCTCAGGCACGAATTGTAGCTAAAAACAAAAACTAATTTCTAAACTCAAAATCCTAAAGAAATCCCAATTACCAAAATACAAATAAAAAAACCTCCTCAGAGGGTAGAGACAGGGCTCTGCCCCTACAAATAATAAAGCCTAAATTTCAAAAATTATGAAGGAACGAATGAAGCTGGTAAAAGGGAAACAAGCTGATTCGTTCCGCGCGATAAATATCAATCATACCAACACCTCGCTACTCAAATATAAAAACAGAAGTTCGGACATCATAGCACTGGTGTTCTTGTTTGTCAAGCGCGCGATATTCACATTATTAGTTTTTCGTAAGAACGAAACCAGACCGGAATAAGGAAGATTGGCAAAAAATAAATCCAGACAAAGGCCTGGTGGTTCCAGAGTGATAGAGGGGCACGTATAGTCAGAACTATACGTGCCCCTTACTTTTTTAGACCCAGCCGCGGGCTTTCATAGCTTCGACAACACGGTTAACGGCCAGGACATAAGCTGCCTGGCGCATATTGATCTTGTATTTTTTATGGGTTTTGTAGACGTCCTGATAAGCGGCGCTGATACGCTTATCCAGTTTATCGTAGACTTCAGCTTCTTCCCAGCGGTACATATAGGCATTCTGGACCATTTCGAAATAGGAAACAGTTACGCCGCCGGCATTACAAAGGAAGTCTGGGATGATATGGACGCCATTTTTATACAGGATCTCATCGGCATCAGGGGTGGTCGGCCCGTTGGCCAGTTCGGCAACGATGCGGGCCTTGACGTTTTTAGCGTTAGCCCGGGTGATCACGTTTTCGATGGCGGCCGGGATCAGGATATCGACATCCAGAGCAACGATATCGGCGCTGGATACCTTCTTAACACCAGACAGGTCACAGACCGAGCCGGTGCTTTGCTTACAATCATACATGGCTTTAGGATCGAGGCCTGTATCACAGACGATACCGCCGGTGCTGTCGCAAGCGGCGATCACTTTACAGCCGAACATCTCCTGGGCCAGGCGTGCCGCATAGTAACCGGCATTGCCGTATCCCTGAATGGCGACGGTGGCTTTTTTAAGATTGATGCCAAGGGCTTTGGCTGCTTCCCGGATAGTAAACATGCCGCCGCGGGCAGTGGCATCGCCGCGCCCGGGGGAACCGCCGATGGCGAGGGGCTTACCGGTGATGACGCCGAAATCAGGTTGGCCGACGATAGTAGCGTATTCATCGGTCATCCAGGCCATGATCTGGGGGGTGGTATAGACATCGGGGGCGGGGACATCGCGGTTGGGGCCGATAAATCCGGCGACAGCCCGGATATAGGCCCGGCTTAATCTTTCCAGTTCGCCCACAGATAGCTGCTTGGGATTACAGATAACACCGCCCTTAGCCCCACCGAGGGGCAAATCGAGTAGAGAACACTTCCAGGTCATCCAGGCAGCAAGGGCGCGTACGGTATCGACGGTTTCTTCGGGATGGAAGCGGATGCCGCCTTTACCGGGGCCGCGGGCATCATTGTACTGGACGCGAAAGCCCTGGAAAACACGGACGGAACCGTCATCCATACGTACCGGGAGAGCAACATGCAGTTCCCGCAGGGGGGTCTTGAGTAGAGCTACCACCGATTGATCCAGATTAAGGATAGCGGCACAGTCATCTATCTGTTTTTTAACGGTTTCAAAAGGATTGGCTACTTCAACCGATGCGGCCTGCTGGGCAGTTTTTACCATTTTTTCTCCTTTGCGATATAAAGAGTTACCAGGTTGTTTAAGTTAAAAATTCCCGGTAATTTCTGAGTTTACCGTAACTGATAAGGGTACTCATGCTGTGGTTTTCCACGGGGATGCCTTTTTCAACGACGGCAGCAATGGGATTCAAGCCGCCGAGAAAAATAATGGCGATGCGGTTCAGAAAAACATTAACCTCACATACCGGCTGGCTGGTCTCACCGACGAGAAGCACACTGCTGAGGTCCAGTTCACGCAACCGGGCAATGACCTGGCGAGCAACCGGGTGACATAGCGAAGGGATCTCACGGAAGTTAGCGAGAATTTCGCCGCTGCCGGTGTGGACGACCTGGTTCAGGGAAGTCATGCCGGCACGGATAAAGATCTCGGAAGGATCCAGAGAAGAGGCGTTATAGTTAATCACTTCAGTAAAACGGAGGGGGGTGTTTTGACTCATCTGTAAAATGCCGCCGAACTTGGAGTCAATTGGAATGCCGGCTTTAAGCAGGCACCCGTTTACCAGTATACTGCACACGGTAATGATACCGAAACAATCCAGGGGTACCTGGATGCCGCCGATATATTGTTGGCTGCCTACAATAGCGGTGAGGGGGCTGCTGCACAGCCCGCGGGCAAACACAGAGGACATCACCGCAACTGCCTGGTGGTATTTGTTTGCCGGGATGAAGGAAACATTAACGGGGATACTGCCGGTTAATGTATCACAGTCGAAATCGGTACGGAAAGCTAAAGAGGCGATGCGGGAACTTGCAAAACTGACTTTTGGTTTAAGGCCGGCGGCGGTCACAGGACCGCGGCAGTAATCATTAAGGCACGGTTTTTTTTGATGCATACGTGGAGTGGAAACGGAAATAGCACTAACCAGTGTATTCAGATCGCTGCCCCTACCATAAAATTATGATTGTAATCGGTAACTGATTACCGTTTATTAAATATATGATGAAGCCACAAAGTTGTCAATATAAAGCACAGTGATAAAAAACGTAACCCATCAGGTTGATGATGCAGGGTTCGAAGACAGACCTGGTGCGGGGTCAACTTCTCGGGAACGTCATCCGGCAACCAATCTATAAACCAAGTAAAGCGGCGACTTTCGGATCACGCCATTTTTTCTGGGCTTCGTAGGTGGGCGGCGGGGCGAAGCGGTGAAAACAGGATTGCGTGTCAGCCCCGATGATTTCCATCTGGTCCAGAGTGCCAACACCGAGCCCTTTTTTAGCACAGTACCATAGATAGCCGGTCTCATCCAGGGGAAAGCCCATCAAATGAGCGGCCAGGCAATCGGCGGCGACGGGGTCCTGGCTGGCGATGGCGATGCCCCATTTGACCTGAGTGCCCCCCACCGGTCCATCACCTTCCATGCCCAAGCAGCCGTCGATAATACTCAAATGCGGCGGGTATTTTTTAGTCAACAGGTACAGGTCCAGGTTATGGACAGGGTGTCCCTGGTGCATCTTGAGTTTTTCACAATCCGGGGAGACGCCAATGCCGCCTTCCCGGGGTTTACAGTACAAGGCGCCCATAGCCAGGTTCTTGATGGTCAGGGTGGCGACGACGACATCGTGGGTCTTGGGCGGGTTGATGACAATGCGGTAATCGCTTTCAGCGATCGGCTTGGAGTAGCGCAAGGTCATGGGGCGGAGGGCGGCGTCGTAGAGATCAACCGGGACCCACTCACCTTCGCTTAAATCGATCAACTCTACGTCAAATTCCCGGACCAGGTCCAGGTACCGGAATTTCTTATATACTTCCCGGGTAGGGACTTCGGCGCCTTCGCCGATGGTAATTTTACCTTGATACCGTTGACGTAAAAATTCCAGTAAAGCGCGCACGCCGTCCACGTGAGTAGAAGCGAGTTGATTGGTGGAGGAAACGAAGTTGGGTTTAATGAAGATGTTTTTTTTAGTACTGAGGTCGATCTCCCCGGCCAGGGACTGCAGTGCCTGCCGGATATTTTCAGTGCGGTTATCACCTTTAACCAGAGCTACCCGGGATTTCATCTCTCTGCTCCTTCCTGTTGATTTTCGACAAGCCGCAAACCTGATAACTGTGCTTATTATATATAATATCCCATGCCAGTCCAAAATATGCCCGGCTGATATCAAACGACGCACAACGGATGCCAAAGAACCCTCACCCCAGCCCTCTCCCGCTGTCACGGGCGAGGGAATTAACCGTGCTGGTATCTACGGGCAGTGAAACCGCCCGTAGATACCAGTGATACTGTCCACAAAAAAGGGAGTGCTGGCATCACCAACACTCCCTTTTTATTAAAGCAACCGGGAAGATTAACGGTACACGCCGTACTCGTGGGTGAAGTCGATCATGGCTTTCAGGTTTTCCGGTTTGACCTCATCGGTCGAACTGCGGGGCGAGAGGATGAAACCGCCGTCCTTGCCCACGGTATCGATCAGGTTTTTACAGTAGTTCTTGACATCCTGGACGGAGCCAGTCTGCAGGAGGGAGGAGGGGACGTTGCCCTGGATACACAGGTGGCCTTTGAGCACGTCCTTGGCCTGCTGTATGTCGGTGGTATCGAGGCGGATAAGCATCTTACCCCTGGGGAAGTCGAGCAGGTACTCCAGTTTTGAATCGAATTTACCTTCGAGGAAGACGCAGGGCGTGCCACCCCGGTCGATCAGGGAATGGATCAGTTTCCGGAAAGTCGGCCAGTAGAATTTATCGAACTGGGCTTTGGATAGAAAGTCATCGGAGCCGCGCGTGATGGTCATGAACAAGCGGATGTTGCCGAATTCGTTGGGGGGCGGCAGGGGCATATTTAATGCGTTCTGGAGGATCTTTTCGCAGGCGGCGATGATTTTTTCCGGATGGCGGTACATGTCCATCATGGTACCCCGCATACCGCGCATGGCGATAGACAGCCGGTCGTATGGCGGCCCGGCGCTGCCCTGGAAATACTGCGGATAGCCGCATTCCAGCATCATCTTAAAAAACCTGGCCTGCCGCTTCGTCCACTTACGCATCTCGCGTCCGGTCTGCTGCAAGACCTTAAGAGCTTGCGCAACGCCGGGGTCGGTAAAGGCCATAGCCAGGCCCTGTGCCCCCATGCCGCTGCCAAGAACGTCTAACTTGGGCAGGTTCGCCCAGCCCGCCAGCTTTGGGCTGGAGCGGGCGACCATGGTGCGGAACATGAAATCGGTGGAATCGGCCAGATAAGCATCGTAATCTTCGGCCTGCATGGACTCGATTTCAATAGACTGATGGCCCTTATACGGGTCGACGCCGTAGCCCGGCCAGCGGAGGTTGGCGGGTTCCAGTATTTCCAGGGCTTTTCCGGGAGTGAAGCCCTGGTGATAAATCATGTCGGCATGATAATCGGTAAGGGTTTTGCGGTACGCCGCCAACCAGGCATCAAAATCATAATAAGCGGCTGACGAGGGAATCCCCACATACTTGGCGGGGAAATAACCCATACCGCAGATAATGGGGACTCTATCGGTAGGTTGGAGATGGATCGCGTCGGTGATCCGTTTTTCACGTTCCACGATCAGTTGCCGGGCAGTCTTGCCCTGCTCGAGCTTAGTTGCCATCTAGTCACTCCTTATTATTGAAATCACATGATATGAAAATGAAGCCGATGGCACATTATAACATTTACCAGGCTTGATGAGGAAAATAGTAAATTGTGAAACGGATAACTTTCGTCTAGAATGGGGGCGGAATTCAACAAAAATTCAACTACCAAACAATAAATACGGGGAGGTAATCATGGCAGCAAAAAAGTATGACAAATATTTCCTGAGTGACAACCGGGCGGAACCCAAGGCGAACGATTATACTTCACTGAACAGCCTGCCGCCGTTCCCGGAAATCGCCAGCCCGCAGACCTACTTCCGGGGGGCGCCAGCTCTGCCGGGAGCCACAGCGACGATTGGTTGGCAAGTATTTACGGCGCCCGTCTGCTGGGAAACTGTGCCTCATGCCCATAAATACGATGAATTCCTGATCTTCCTGGGAGGGGCATTACCAGACCTGTGCAAGAGTTTTGATGCCGAGATCGACCTGTGGATGGGCAAGGAACTGGAAAAGCATACCATTACCTCGACCACCGTGGTTTATATCCCGAAAGGAGTGCTGCACTGCCCGTTAAATTTCCGGGTGATCAGGAAGC
>CAZSHH010000020.1:0-248 GCA_964606525.1 uncultured Dehalococcoidales bacterium | reverse complement strand
GGAGAATTTCGATGAAGCTAATTTCAACTGGGAAGGGCCGGTCAACCTGCGCAAGTTTAATATACCCAAAAAATAGAGAGCCGATAACTACAAGGAAAAAGCCCGGACGGATGCCCGGGCTTTTATTAATAAGAGCAGATACTAAGAACCTGGCTGAGTCTTCCATCCGGGAAGGAGATTGCCCTGGGCATCCAGGGGGGGGGTGATAGTAATTTCCTCATTGAAACCGTAATACCGGAATATTTCCT
>CAZSHH010000019.1:3975-36862 GCA_964606525.1 uncultured Dehalococcoidales bacterium | reverse complement strand
CATCGATATGGGCGGCTGGGATATCGGCCGTCCCATGATGATGCCCCGATGCTCTGGCGGCCCTGTTGGTTTTGCCATGACCACTGCTCGCCCGGGCCGCGAATTAGCCCAGAACAGCGTCGTCCAGTTCGTGGAACATGAGATCATGACCGTCGCGGATTACGATTACCTTATCGAAAACGGCTTTAATGCCTTACAGGAACGGCTGAATAAACGGCTGAATCCGAATCCTCCGGAATTTAATCTTTCTGAAGCAGAAAAGAACCGTGAAGCCGAGCGTATACAGGCCGAAAATGCAAAGTGGGATCACCGCGGTGTCGTTAGTCTTATGACCGGTATGGGCTCGATTCCCCCCTTCGATTTCTTTTCTATCCACCGTTCTATCGCCAAGTTCCCCTTGGACGTCCGCCGTATGCCGGACAAGATCAAAGCCGCCACCAAAGCCGCCATGCCGGACATCATCGCCAATGGTAAAAAATCCCTCCAGGGCTCTAGCATCATGCGTATTGGGACCGCCAGTTCGCGCTCTTCGGCTACCTTTATCAGCAATAAACAGTTCGAAGAATTTGTTCTGCCTACCTGGCTGGAATATGTTTGGGCTATGGCTGATGCCGGGGCGGATATCATTTTCCACTGCGATTGTGACTGGACCCGATTCCTGCCCTATTTCAAGGAATTCCCCGCCAGGCGCTGTGTCCTTCAGCTCGACGGTGCCACTGATATTTTCGAAGCCCGCCGCGTACTCAAAGACCATATGGCATTACACGGTGACGTCCCTGCCCCCCTCCTGACCCTGGGTACGCCCGACCAGGTCTCTGCTTACTGTAAGAAACTGATCGATGAGATCGGCAGCGGCGGTGGTTTCATTCTCAGTTCCGGTTGCTCTACCCCAGACAACTCTAAGGTTGAAAACGTCCGCGCTATGGTCCGTGCCGGTAATGAACTTACCTGGCAGTAAACGATAGAAAGGGTACGGTCGCTTGTTGCCGTGCCCTTTCTTTAGTTCGTTTTCCCTAATCCTGATAGCTGCAGTTCTTCTATCAGTATCCAGTACAGGGCATCCGGGAATTCTGCCAGCCCGCCCGTCAATATCTTACAGGGCAGCCCTTCATACGGCCCTTCCTTGGTGCCCCACAGCAGGTGGACGGCACTGATGCCTTTCCGGTTCATGACCTCGGTCGCCTCCGCCGGTCCGAATTCTACGTTATGTTCGCCGTCGGTCAGGTGTATTACCAGGCCGCCCGGTTTTAGTGTATCCGCTACTCCCACCAGGGCAATGCCGCTGGGTGTATTCCCGCAGGGTGTATTTTTATGTGTAACTTTACCGTCATCCAGTTTTATCAGCTTGATTTCTGAGCCCTGTTCGGCATAACTCCACACCTTGCACTTGACTACCGTTGCCAGCGAGGTCGCTGCTGTGATAACTTCTTCAGCTTGTTTACCTGTCATGCTGCCGCTCATATCCACCAGTATGGCACAGTCGGGGAATCCATCCGGGAACCGGTATTTTAGCTTGAACATCTTCTGGTCGGTCTGGGAACGGTGCAGTTTCTTCATGTCCAGCTTGCCGTAATTCTCCCCCCGCATTACCCGTGCCTGCAGCCGGCGCCGTATCGTCAATATCCTTTCCAGCTTGCGGCACTGTTCCGGGTCCGGTTTAACTACCACTGTCTTCGTCTCGTTCTTCCTGGTGATCACGAACGATACATAACTCTTCGGCATATAACCGGCATCTTCAAACTCATTGTAGACCTGTTTGGTGATGTCTTCGGTATCAGCCATCATCGCTTCTTCAATTGCTTCCGCCAGCTTCTGGTCGATCGGTGCCGGCATCATATTCATCAGCGGCAGTGAAGTATCCCGTTCTTTAGGATCATCTGGGTGGGTACTTGTCGGTCCCGGCATCGTCCGCCCCTGCGCTTCTTTCTCCCCTGGTGGCGTCTCTGCCGGCAAGTGTCCGTCCGAACACGTACTACAATCTCCCTCGATTTCCGGAGGATGCAGGACTACGTTCCTGACTTTTTCCCAGGCACTTACATAAAGGTCCGCCCTTATCCTGGTTCCGGCCAGCCTTTCCATTGGTTCTTTTAACTTCATGCTAAGGGCGTTAAGTTCTTCCATGGCAAGCTTGATCTCATCCGGGACATACTTCAATATCGCCGGATTATGTGCCAGCGTATGTTCGATCCATACTTCCAATAAGCTGTTTAACTTCGGGCTGCTCCGTCCCGAAAATAATTTCTCGATGGCTGCTTCGTGATAATCCCTGAGATTGGCATTACCCATCAACCGGTCGTCGATAATGACGTCTTCTCCGATATTCACCAAGTTTTCGAACAGGCCGCGCTCATGCTCGTTGATACGGTAGTGGCTGCTCGACCATACCCCGGATGAGTTGATGATGTAATGGTGGACTTCGTGCAGGGTCCGCCCCACCAGGATATCCATGTTTTCCGGAGGGATGGGAGCCTTGGTAAACAGGTCGCCGGCATCGATGCGCACCAGGTCGGCTTCCAGTTCAGTTGCGGTCATAAAGGCATTGGTATTAAACCGCAGTTTTTTGACTGCCGGCAATCCCGCCGCGCCGGCCACTTTCTTCAGTGCCCGCAGGATGTGGGCTCCCTCTACCGATTTTATTGAACTTGAGTTAACCCGCCAGTTCGAACTCCTGGCGGTCTTGGTTAACGTCATAAGAGTACGTATTCTCCGCCCCCGGCCTTTGCCTTGCCGCCGGTGCTCATGCCGCCGAAATCAAACCTTATCAGGATCGATTCCAGTTTATCTTTATCGATGCCGATGGAGTTGACGATGGCCGTTTGCATTGGCAACCCGGCTTGCATCAATTCGGCGATCATCAGTATCCGACGCGTCGAGACATGTATTGGATCCTGTCCGTCATATCTCAACGAATTGATCAGCTCGATTAGTTGGTTTACCGGTGGTCCCGCCAGCTCTGTGCGCATCTTGATCAGGTTCGCCTCTTCCGTGGGCGGTAAATAACCCAGCTCCACAAAGTGAAAACGGTCACGCAGTGCTTCATCCAGCGGATCGATGCCGGTATACTCGAACCCGATATTCAACGTCCCCACGAATACCGTTCCACTCGCCACCTTTACTTCCCCGATCTTGTCGTGCACGATCATCCGGCTGTCATCCAGCAGGGGAAATAACTCCCCCAGCGCTTTCGGTGATTCCGGCCGGTTCAGTTCTTCGAGGTGTATTACAGAATTCTGCATCCGTACTGCTTTTACAAAATTCGACTCTACAAACGTCGTCTGGTTGTCGACGAACTCATCGTGCCCCATTAACTGGCCTGATTCCTGGAGGAGGTTGATCGGGATGGGAATATATTGCATCTTGTAAGTCGCTGCTAGTTGCCGCGCCAGCTCCGATTTGCCTAAACCGTGTTTACCCTTTATTAAAATGTTGACCGGATGTTTTTCCTTTCCGGCCATGATACTCTCAATAAGTGCCTTATTCTCAGCAGTGATAAAGAAGGGTTTTTTCTCAGGAATCATATGTTATGTCGCCTCCCCGGACTCTTGATTTCGAGTTTAACTATTATCATCATCAATGTCAAATAAGACACATATTTGTGTCTTGTCCTGTTCCCGGTATTAAAGATGACCCCTGCCGTAACAGGGGTTATCTTCGTTCGTCATCTTGTTAGGGTCTCTATCGGTTGTCGATTAATACCGGGCATACTCCTTTATCGTGTTCACCATTTTAATCTGCTCTTCGATTGTCCCATTATAAGGCAGCGCCAGGTTCAACATGAAACCGCCGCCCTTACCGCATACCTTTATCAGGTCTTTATAATAGTTGGTCATCTCGGAAATTGAAGCATAACGCAAGGATTTGGGCACATTTCCGATCACACAGCAATGGCCGCCTAGGATTTCTTTCGCCTGTTTTACATCCATCCATTCCACAACCGCGCATGCTTTTCCCTTGGGCAGTTCCAACATACATTCCAGGCGCTCTCCGAAATGAGCTTCGAACACCGGCATTGGCACGAACCCTAGTTTGATATCGGCCAGCATCGTTTTCTTCAAGGTCGGCCAATAAAACTTTTCGAACTGCTGCTGAGACATAAATGACTTGTCCCCACGCCACAGTGGCATAAACGCCCGTTTGGGATTACCCCGCGCTTTGGGATCCGCTGGCTTGGCATTAGCAACCCGGGTTTCCAGGATGAATTCACAGGCTTTAATTACGTTCTTGGGCTGCCGGTACATATCCAGCATCGAACCTTTCATACCGCGCAGAAAACTGGACAGTACATCGAACGGGGCTACCCCTGCTCCTCCAGGATGTGACATTGCCGGGAAGCCAAGCTCGGCAAAATCTTCCTGTAAATCACCAAAAGCCTTCCGGTATTGTGCTAACTCCTCACCGGCTTTCTTCACCTTCCTGGCCAATTTTAGGAACTCCGGACTGGTGAAAAAGGTGGTCATCGCTTCAAAACTGTTCATGATCAAACCCAGCGGCGGTAGTTTTGTCAATGGTTCCAGCGCACCGTATACACGCGGTAAATAATAGCGGATCATGAAGTCCGAAGGGTCTTTGAAGAAGATATCGTATTCATCTTCCTTCATCCACTCGCCTTCGATGAACTGGTATTCATAGTCCACCGGCAGCGGACCGCCCGGCCAGAGTTTGTTTTTCACATCCAGCGCTGTTAACGAATCGCCGGATGTGCTTAATCCGGCATACGCCGTGTCCGGCTCGAAAAGCAGTGTCTCTTTAATCAGGGCTTCTCTCCAGGCGACCGGATTATAGTAAGCATCTGACTGGTGTATCTTGTTGTGTAGTACCGGATCGGGAAACATGAATAATGGTACTCGGTCCGGTTCTTTCAGATTAGTAGCTTCCCGGATCCTCTTTTCCCTTTCCTCGTATAGCTGTTTCGTGGACTTGCCAGTCTTACGCTGGATCTCGTCCTGTAGTGCTTTTATCTCTTTTTTTTGGGCTGGTGTTGAATATGATGTCGCCATGTACCCCCCTTACATGAATTTGTTTACCTCTTCGTAGTTGGAGCAATCATATCATAAAAATGCCGTGAGGTTTATTCCGTTGTGCCAGTTAGATTTCAGCCCAGGGAGCATCCGGATATATATCGATCTCGCCGCCGGTCATTTTTGTTTTATCTTCGATACTGATTTCCAGGATGCGGTCTAGCCGGAAGGTCCGGTCTTCACGCCGCAGCAAGCAGTAACCCCGCACTCCCAGGTATGTCTTCCCTTTATATCCCATTTCACCTATTTCCACTGGTATGATGCTGCGTACCGATTTCTCATCATTCGGCTTTAAATATGTAAATCTTACCGGAATACCTTCCTGTGCCGCTTTCTCCAGGATTTGCCTCTTTGCCTCTATCGGCATGGTTTTGCCGGCTTCTTCATAGCGGTGTCCGGTCAGAAACCTCATAACCCGGTAATCGGTCAATACATGTTGCTTCTGTAATTGGCGTTTCAGTACCAGTCCTTCAAATGTCGTACACCGGCTCAAAGCTACATATGTCTGGCCGTGGGCAAAAGTACCCCGTCCGATATCGATGATGACCTTCTCAAATGTTTTCCCCTGGCTTTTATGAATCGTGACCGCCCACGCCAGCATCAATGGATATTGTTTAAACCGGCCAATGACTTCCGACTGTAAACGCCCCTCATTGACATAGAAATGAAAAATCTCCCAGGTGAACGGGCTTACTTCAACGATCTCTCCGCTGGCTAATTCCACTATGATTACCGGATAGGCCCCCATTTCATCGATCTCGATTATCTTGCCCATAGTGCCGTTCACCCAGCGTTCTTCCAGGTCGTTATTCAGCATCATTATCTGGGCATCTACTTTTATCTGTAGTTCTTTTTTCGTGGGCAGGTATTCATCCCCGAATTCACCCTCCACTCCTGCCTTGAAGGTATACAAGTCACTCGTTAATTTTGCCAGCCGGTCTTCGTTTATTTTCCCGGCCATTTCATTGGTCGTTGTCAGGTAAATATACATTTCGTTTTCTGGAGGCTCAAAATCCGGGATATACCGCTGGTTCAAACGGCGCAGACCGTCTTCGGTGATGGTGTTATTCCTGATTGCATTAAGCAGGTCAATGAATTCCTGGTCGCGCTGGCGGTATACCTTGTCCAGCTCGATGAATTCCATCTGCAGTGGGATAAAAGAATGGGCACTATAGAAATACGGTGTTTCATACAGCAACCTGAACGCTTCGTTCTCTGACCTGCTGATCACCGGCGGCAGCTGATACAGGTCGCCGAAAAACACCATCTGGATGCCGCCGAACGGCTTTTCCGGATCAGGCCCGTTCAGGCGGAGAAAACGGTCGACACAATCGAGTAGATCTGCCCTTACCATTGAAATCTCGTCGACTACGATCGTATCGAGTTTACGGTAAACACTTTTTGTCTCGTCACGCAAACGTATCCGCTTGATTTTTTCCAGTGTGACATTTGGTTTGAACCCAAAGAACGAATGGATTGTTTGTCCCTGTACATTTAAAGCTGCTACCCCGGTCGGGGCAACCACCGCCACCTGCTTACGGGTCATTTGGCGGAAATATGACAGCAGCGTCGATTTACCGGTGCCCGCTCTTCCCGTAACAAAGATGCTCTGGTTTGTGTGTTCCATGAGGCGGAGGGCTTGCTGGAACTGTTCATTCAACTCGATTTGCTGTTTTTGCGGTCCGGTTTCGGCCATAGCAGACATAGTAACACCACTAATATATATTTTCCAAGATGAGAGTTTCGTTTAATATCGGATAGTACTATTTTCTTAATTGCCAAATTTCCTATAGATTCGGCCTAACTTTAGTGCATATAATTCGTTATAAAGATTGTATGGGTCGAGAAATAATCAACCTGGAGTTTGCTTATGAAAAGGACCAAGGATTTCACACAAAAAGTCTTATTTAGCATGAAATGGAAGCTGATGCCGCCTGAGAAAAAATACGCCTATCTGTGGTCCAGGACCCTGAAATCTTGGTCTCAGTCCAGTATTGAAAAAGAGACTGAGCATTCCGAATCTCTCGTCGGCAGCTAGTAAAAGGTATCTCGTATTTTTAATCAGCAGTCAGCTTTCTTCCATATAGTATATTAATCCAATCAGTTTAGGTCTGGATACTGAGGCGGTAATGGAAATGCCGCCTTTTTTCGTTTCTCTCTTGATACTGCCGCCGGGCAGTTTCCGGAATTTTTCCTTATCCAGGTTTGCCTCTCATGGTGTCCAATCGGTATAATCCAATTAGCAAGATGTTTTTGATACTTTCTTCATCTACCTGCGGGCTGGGGGATATGCCCGTACCGTTTCTTGAATTACTTTTTCGAAATGTAATGGAGGATCCGGATAATGACCATATCAAAATCCATCAAGGGGCCTGATCCCTCCCGGCCGATCAACCGCCTT
Organism: uncultured Dehalococcoidales bacterium; assembly: GCA_964606525.1. GTDB lineage: Bacteria > Chloroflexota > Dehalococcoidia > Dehalococcoidales > UBA2162 > JBBITI01. The sequence continues at coordinate 29,443 of CAZSHH010000019.1, read as the reverse complement.
AAATCGATGTACCCGTTAAGAGCGCTGGTCGACGAAACATACAGCGATACCCTGGCAGCTGCTCAGGCCAAAAAACCGGTTGCCTGGAGTATGCTTGATTTCGGCTTCTATCCACCTATACTGAATGCCCTGGATATCGAAGCAGTCTACCCGGAAAACTACGGTACGGTATGCGCTGCCGGCGGTGCCGCCGCTTCTTTCCTTGACCGCTCTGAGGCCGAAGGTTTTCCCACTCATTTGTGCGGTTATGCCCAGAATTGCTTTGGTTATTCAGCGAAGATGTTCCATGATCTTGACGGCAGTATTCCCGACGAAGCTCCTCAAGGTGGTATGCCCAAACCTATCGTTCTCTTGTCTTCAGGAGCCGCTTGTGATGCCCGTTTCAAATGGTTCCAGGCCCTCGGGAGATACATCGACGCTCCGGTGTGGACGCTGGAATCTCCCCGTTCTTCACAGCTGGAATCCCTCCGGGAGGGCACTCATGAACGAGAGGTCAAATTCCTGATGCACGAACTCCAGGACTTCATCGCTTTCATGGAAAATCTGGTCGGTAAAAAGCTGGATTGGGATGCTTTTTCCCGGGATATAAACTCATCTATTGACCTCGATGGCTTATGGTCTCTTATCACTGATGAACTCCGCACAAACCGGCCGTGCCCCATGCATTCCCGTGATTATTTCAGTGCCATGAATTCATCTCTTTTCCGGACGAAAGACCCCGCCAGGGTAATGGCGTTGTATCAAGATATGTACACCGAAGTAAAAGGCCGTGTCGATCGTAAGGAAGCCGGCATTAATCACCCCGAAAAATACCGACTGGCTTTCTTTGGCCTGGCTCCGTGGCATGCCCTGTCACTCTTTGACCGCTTGGCCGAACGCGGCTGGAACTTTGTCCGTGAAGACTACCACAACACGCGTCCCATGCCAGACGCTAAACAGATCGCCGACCCGCTGCGCCGGCTTGTCGAATACCGTCACCGTTCTCTCCAGCGGCAGATCGCCGATGAATTCACTCCTCAAGAAGCCGAACTGGTATATAAAGAAATCAGGGAAAACGGTATCTCCAACCGGCCGGGTGTTCAATTCGCCCGCAAATACCAGCTGGATGGCGTAATTTTCCATAGTAACCTGACTTGCCGGACACAGAGCGGGAATCAAAATAGCCGGCAGAAAAATCTGATGGACATTTACCAGGTTCCTTCACTGATTATTTCCGGTGATATCGTCGATGCCAGGCTGTTTGATATCGATGGCACGCTGCGTATGTGCGAAGCTTTCGAAGAAACCATGGATCATTATCGTGGCGTACGTAAAACCGCCGGGCTTGAGTGGTAAGTAAAGGAGACGATGGAATGACGATGAGCATTAACCACGGTTTGGCCAGGGTGGAAGCAATCTATAACTACCGCTCTCAAAAAGTTAAAAACCTGAAAGCCGACGGCCAGAAAATCATTGGCTACGTTTGCCTGTACCCGGTTATAGAATTAGTCACTGCAGCCGGTATGGTCCCATACCGTATATTCGGCGATATGGCAGAACCGATTACCAAAGCAGATGTACATATGGCATCAGTAGTCTGTCCGTTTATGCGCAGTTGCCTCGATATCGGGATGAAAGGGAGATATGATTTCCTGGATGGCGTCCTTTTCGCCCATGTTTGTGATGTCGCTTGTATGCTGCCGGGGATGTGGCGGCAGAGTGTGCCTACTTCTTTTACCCATTTTCTCGATACGCCCCATACCACTCACAAAGCATCCCGGGAACATTTTCGAGACCTTGTCGGCGACTTCAGAAATACCCTTGAAGAATATAACGGTAAACCTATTTCGAATAACATGATTAGCCAGGCTGTTGCCCTCCATAATAAGCAAAGAGCTCTGGTTCGGGAAATGTATGAACTTAAAAAGAACGATCCCCCGCTGATTTCCGGAGTCGAGACACTCAAGGTACTCATATCATTGATGAGTTTGCCGGTCGCCGAAGGAAATGAGTTGTTGAAAGAAGTACTCGTTGAAGTTAATAATCGGCCCAACACGGTCGCTATGAAACCAGCCCGGCTTTTAGTATGGGGTTCAGTGGTCGACGATACCGCTTTGTTCGAGATGATTGAAAACCTCGAGGCTAATGTAGTCATTGATGATACCTGCGTGGGCAGCCGGGCATATTTTTCTGATGTGCCGGTTACTCCCGACCCGCTCGACGGCCTTGCCGAATATTATCTTGTAACTCTGAAATGTCCCCGGACCCTGCATGACCCTGTATTACGCGGCGATAAGAAAGATTATCCGGGCGATCTTGAGAACCGGTTCGGCTATCTCAAGGAGTATGTTAGAGATTGGCAGGTAAATGGGGCTGTCCTCCAATCGGTCCGCTATTGCGACTGTCATGGTTATGAAGTCCCGTCGGTAAAAGACTATTTGGAAAGCCTGGGTGTCCCCAGTATCTACATCGAACATGACTACAGCAAAGCCGCCCTCGCTCCTTTACGGACGAGGATACAGGGCCTTACTGAGATCATAGGGTAATAGTGTAAATTTAACCATGATTTTATATTGTATGAACTTGGTTTAATATTCTTGTTGGTTAACTGGTATTTTATCGGCTAATATGAGGAGAACGGCGATTTATTTTGCAGGGATCGATATCGGTTCTGCCATGACTAAAGCGGTCATTATTGCAGATACGGAAATCCGTGCCAGCATTGCTTATCACACCGGGGCAGAACACCGCCGCCAGTCCAATAAAGTTATGGCAGAAGTCCTGAACCAGGCTAATCTGGCATTCGATGAAATTTCTTTCGTGGTGGCTACCGGTTACGGCCGGATGAATGTTCCCTTTGCCGACCGGCAGATTACCGAACTTACATGCCATGCCCGGGGTATCTCCAGCATCTTTCCCGGTGTCCGCCTTGGCATTGATATCGGGGGACAGGATGCCAAAGCTCTCAAGATCAGGAACGGGAAACTGGTTGATTTTGTGATGAATGACAAATGTGCTGCCGGTACCGGTAGGTTTCTCGAAGTGATTGCCGCTGCCCTGGGGCTGAAAGTTGAAGACCTGGGTGATATTTCCGCAAAATCACGAAACCGGATTACTATTAGTAGTACTTGTACCGTATTTGCAGAACAGGAAGTCATCTCCCGGTTGTCACAGGGAGTCCCGCTTGAAGATGTAATCGCTGGTCTCCATGACTCGGTCGCCAGCCGTGTTGCCCGGATGGCTAGAAAACTGAAGATCGAGCCGGATGTCGTGTTTACCGGCGGCGTTGCCAAGAACCGCGGTATTGTCAGAGCCATGGAAGAACAATTGGGCTGTCCCGTTCTAATCCCCAAAGAGCCTCTAATAAGTGGGGCATTGGGCGCTGCCCTATTAGCACACGATATCGCAATACAGGCAATTGAACGCCATCAACCCCTGCCAAGAGGGCTTCGGAAGCTTGAGGAAACCACCTTTTTTCAATAAGGACGATTATCATGCCGTGGTATCTGGGAATCGATATCGGTTCAAAAACAAGTAAAGGTATTCTACTTAAAGACAAAGATGTTGTTGCTAATCATATGCTGTTATCCGGTGTAAACTACCGGACCTGCGCCGAACAATTAAGGGATACGCTTTTAAACAAGGCAGGTATTACCGGGAAAGAAATCTCCCGGACCGTGACCACAGGACATGCGGAAACTGTCACTTTTAACAACGATTACATCACAGACATCCGGTGTTGTGCTCGTGGTATACATCAGGTATTCCCTCAAGTCCGGACGATTATCGATATGCAGGGACAATACAGTCAAATTATCCTGATCAATTCTGCGGGGCAGGTGAAAAACTTCGTCATCAGTGAGAAATGTGCCGCCGGTAGTGGGCGGTTTCTGGATATTGTGGCTAATGTTCTCAGGGTGAAAATCGAAGACATCGGAGAATTATCTCTCAAATCTAAAAATCCGGTGGTTTTTACAACCGGGTGTGCTGTTTTTGGAGAATCAGAGGCGATTTCCCGTGTGGCTGAAGGTATCTCTAAAGAAGACATTCTAGCCGGCGTGCATCAAGCTCTGGCCGAAAAAATCAGTGCTCTGGTCAACCGGATCGGTCTGGAAAAACCCTGTGCGGTATCCGGTGGCGGGGCTTTGAATACCGGCCTTCTAAAAAGCCTGGAAGCCAAGCTGCAGATCGCTTTACTGGTTCCTCAAAATCCTCAATACACTAATGCCCTTGGTGCTGCCTTGTTGGCTTACGACAAAAGTTAGTTTTTTACCTGCTTCACCTATTTTTCTAATCTGCCCGGATTTATGTAAACCTATATTTTCACCATAGTTGTTTACGATTTTCTAACCCAGTACTAAAGTACTCTCGAACATACGCAAGCATTTGAATATCGGTATATTGACTTATCTTAATTCAAACGTTATCTTATCAATGTGAGTATATATTTCTCTCGCGTCAATATGAAATACCTCACCATCTTGTTATTTCTCCTGGTCCTGGCTGATGGGCTTATCAGCCGTTTTCTAACGGGCAGTGGCTTAGGTCAGGAAATTAATCCTTTCTTGCAAGCTATCATCAACGGCGGTGATTTTCTCTTACTGAAAGCCGCTGGTTCGTTATTTGTCGGGCTGATCTTGTGGGACATTTTTAAAAAACAGCCGAAAGTAGCGTTCATTGCTGCCACCATTTGTGTCATCCTCTATACCGGGATCCTATACTGGAACCTCGCCGTGTTTTTCATTTCCGGTTATTAAATGATTCGGGTATCTTTTACGCTGGCAATCGCCTCGCCGCAGTTCTTTTCTCTTACCGGCATTGTTCTGTACAGTTGATTTTGAATCTTTAGACCGGCATAGTATACTTTGCCACAAGCTATGTATTCAGCGAAATAGCGGACGTAATAACCATCTTTTGCTTATCTGGGAGGTAGTAGATGAAAGCCGGAGTCATGGGTAATGCCCAGCAGATTTCTCTCCAGGAAATACCATATCCAAAATTGGAGAACCAAGGCATAATCGTTAAAGTCAAAGCGGCCGGTATCTGTGGTTCGGATATTCACTTTTATCAACGAGGGGGTCCCGGGACGGTAATGGGGCATGAATTTGCCGGTGATGTGGTGAAAATCGGCAGTAAAGTTGACGGGCTCGAGATAGGTGACCGGGTTGTCGCCATGGGTGGAAAAGGATGCGGTGTATGTTACTGGTGTAAACAAGGAGACTACATCAGGTGTTCGCAACTTGGCTTTGTTGGCTATGCCATGCCCGGAGCTTTTGCCGAATATGTTGCAGTCCCTTCAGTAAAAGTTGGTCAGTATGTAGCTAAACTACCCTCTACTTTAAGCTATGAAGAAGGAGCTGCGGCCGAGCCGTTAGCCGTCGCCCTTTATGCCGTACAACAAGCCCAACCGAAGAAGGGCGACGTAGTCGTGGTCCTGGGATTAGGCATTATCGGTTTATGCATCGTCCAAATACTTAAATCACTCGGTTTAACCCAGGTATATGCCAGTGGCCACCGGGAAAAACGTCTTAATCTGGCTATACAAAGCGGCGCCGTAACTGCGGTTGATGCATCGAAAGAAGATCTTTTACCTATCTTGTTTGAGAAATCGGGAGGGAAAGGGGCAGATATCGTTTTCGATGTCGCCGGACATGAATCTACTTTCCGGCAGGCGATTCAGATGACGCACCGGGGCGGTAAAATCGAACTGGTCGGATTGTATTCAAAATCATTCGACTGGAACCCTTCCATCCTGGTCAGCAACGATATTTCCCTGCTTGGCTGTGGTTTGAAATGGGACTTACCCGGAGCCGTGAAGCTCATCGAAATTGGAAAAGTAGACGTAAAACCTTTGATCACCCACAAATTCCCGCTTCAACAAATAAAAGAAGCATTCGACTGCCAAATCAGGTCGAGTGAGGCAATAAAAGTCCTGGTATTGCCTTAAACGGCAAACTTATTGCCCTACACTATCCTCCATATCCGTCGGTATCTGATGACTTACTTTATTTCAGATATCGAAGATGATACAGTATCAGATTATGTTATCGATAGGTTTGGGGGAATAATCCCGTGCAAAAAAACATATTTATTATGGGGGTTTGAGATAGTTTTTCCTGTATTGTCTTGTATCCTTACAGTGGTATATTCGTTTAAAATGTAACCTTATTTGTGACTGGCTGTATTATTTCTTTTCTCTAACAAAGTGATTTAACTTAATGTCAAAACCAAATCCAATCTTTAGCGGTAGATCGTTCAATCGAGACCTTACCAAAGGCAGTATTATCGGTAATCTCTGGTCGCTTTCCTGGCCAATGTTGATTACAAACACTATCAATACACTTGGTCCAGCCATTGATATGATCTGGGTAGGTAGTCTAGGCGCATCTTCAATAGCTGGCGTAGGTGTTTCCGGTATGGCTGTAATGATGGTCAATTCTTTACTCAACGGCATCTTTACCGGCATCATCGCATTAATTGCCCGGAGTATTGGCGCTGGTAATCTTAAGCCAGTAAACCGTATCGCGCAACAGGGTTTCCTGATTGCTGGTTTCTTTTCGATTTTTATGGCGGTAATCGGTATTTTCCTGGCCCGTCCGATATTAATGCTTCTAGGCGTAGACCAGAGTGTCGTCCATGAGGGCGCTGCTTACATGAGGATCTTGCTTGTAGGTATGGTAACCATGGCTGCAGTCCAGGTGTCGCAAAGTATTATGCAAGCTTCCGGCGACACTATGACACCAATGAAAATCAGTGTTGGTTTCCGGCTGCTTCAGATGGTATTGTGCCCGGTTTTTGTTTTTGGTTTGTGGATTTTCCCCAAATTCGGAGTAAGCGGTGCTGCCTTAAGTAATGTGGTCGCTCAGGCAATCGGGGGGATTGTCATCTTATGGATTCTATTTACCGGCCGGTCTCGTATTAAAGTATCTCTCCGAAAGATCACTGTTGATTGGCAAATTATCTGGCGGGCTATCCGTATTGGCATACCGGCTTCATTAACTCAGATGGAAAGAAGCTTCGCCGACCTGATAATGGTCAGGTTATTCACTCCTTTCGGGACACTGGCCGTAGCCGCTCATTCCCTCGCTCAGAGAATAGACGGTTTTGTTCAAATGCCTGGTGGCGGTCTGGGGCAAGGGGCTGCGGTTATTGTCGGCCAAAACCTGGGAGCTAAACAACCTGACCGGGCGTCAAAATCTGCCTGGATTGCCGCGGCTTTTGCCACCGGCATCAGCCTTGCTTGTGCTTTTGTTATCTGGTTTTGGGTCGAAGACGTGGTAGGGATTTTCAGCCATGATCAAGGTCTGATCGATACTGCCAGTACCTTTCTGCGAATCCAGGTCGCAGCATATCTCGTATGGGGGGTGGTAATAGCATTAAGTCTTTGCCTGAACGGGGCTGGTGATACCATGGTCCCAATGATTACCAACTTTATCTCCATGTGGGGTTTCCAAATCGGCCTGGGATTTATTCTTTCCAGAACCGACCTGGGCGTCTTTGGTTTACGCTGGGGGATATCTATCGGTGTCATGGTTAGAGCAGTCATTTATGTAATGTACTTCCGAACCGGGCGTTGGAAATACAAACGAGTATAAAAATGCCTGGCTTTTTAGGTGTTTATAGAATGGTTTATCGATTACAATGATGTTTTTATGGCAGCAACATGAAGATTGACAATGTGCAAAAACAGGTAGTATCATCGGGCAACTGACTTTTAATAGGGACACCGGGAAAATAAGATACAATCGGACATGGAAGACTGATGAAAGAAAGTAAATACTGGAATCCTGTTCTGGAAACACTGCCACGAGAAAAACTACAGCAGCTTCAATTTAAGAAATTCCAACGGATTTTACGCTGGGCATACGACAATTCTCCTTTTTACCATCGCCTTTATAGTTCAGCTGGCCTCGAACCTGGTGATATTAAAACATATGAAGATATCCAAAGAGTTCCCAAAACAGATAAAGCAATGCTCCGGGAAATCCAGGGAAAAGACCCTTTTCCATATGGAGATATTCTGGCAGTACCGCTTGAAGAAGTTACCGAACTAAGGCAAACCAGCGGAACCACCGGACAACCGGTATATCATCCTGAGACCTGGCAAGATTGGGAGTGGTCAGCTGAATCATGGGCATATGCACTTTGGGCCCAGGGTTATAGAGAAACCGACCGTGTCTTTTTACCCTTTGGCTATAGTATTTTTATCGCTTTTTGGGCCGGACATTATGCCGCAGAAAAAATCGGCTGTGAAGTTGTCCCGGGAGGCGTACTCGATACCGAAGCTCGCATACTTAAGATGATGGAGTTGAAAGCCACAGCCATGATGGCTACCCCTACCTATATCCTGGGTATGGCAGATACTGCCCGTAAGAAATTAGGCATCGAACCAGCGAAAGATATGTTTATCCGGAAAATCACCGCCGCCGGCGAACCCGGAGCTTGTGTTCCCGCGACTAAAAAACGTATGGAGGAAGCCTGGGGGGCCAAGGTATACGACCAGGTTGGCGCAACGGAAATCGGCCATTGGGGTTTCGAATGCGAAGCACAGTGCGGCGAACACATCCTGGAGAATTTTCACCTGGTCGAGATCGAAGACGTAATTTCGGGTGAAATAATCGATAAACCTGGAGCTAAAGGCAGTATGATCGTTACTACCTTCGACCGTTTAGCTCATCCTTGCATCAGGTTCGACTCTAAGGATGTCATCGAATTAAGTGCGGTCGAAAAATGCGAATGCGGACGTACATTCAGATTATTAAGAGGTGGCGTGATTGGCCGTGCCGATGATATCACTAAAGTAAAAGGCGTTCTCCTGGCTCCAACCGCTATCGAAGAAGTCGTTCGCAGCATTGTTGAACTTGGTGATGAATACCAGGTTGTAGTATCCAAAAAGGGCGACATCGATAACATCTCTTTAAAAGTTGAGATCTTACCTGAATACAAAAAAAATCAAGCCGGCATCGAAGAAAAACTGATAAACCAGTTGCGCCTTAAGACCAACCTGCGTTATGAACTGGAATTCCATGATTATGGGACACTTCCACGCTCAGCACTTAAATCCCGTAGATTTTTGGATGTGCGCAAAATCCCTCATCAATAACGCAATCAAACCGATATCATTCCGGATATTTCCCAATTCCTCAACCTGACCATTTCATGTCGTATATGATATCATATATGAAAACAGCGTGATGACAGGGGAATTATCAAGGAGGACTCGATGAGTCGACAGGCATTATCGGGCATAAAAGTGCTCGAATTTGGTGAATTTGTTGCGGTGCCGTATTGCGGTCGGTTGCTTGCGGGGCTTGGTGCTGAGGTGATTAAAATAGAAAAACCGGGCAGCGGAGATACTTCACGCAGTTGGGGGCCTTTTCCACAGGACATTTCTCATCCTGAAAAAAGCGGCTTATTCTTGTTCCTGAATGTTAATAAAAAAAGTGTTACCCTTAATGTTGAAAGTGCAGCCGGGAAAAAAATATTTTATCAATTGGTCAAATGGGCTGATGTCTTGATTGAAAACAATCCCCGGCGTGTTATGCGGAAATTGGGTTTCGACTATAAAAGCCTCTCTGCAGTCAACCCTTCGTTAGTAATGACATCAATAACACCATTCGGGCAGTCCGGCCCGTTTCGGGATTATAAAGCTTGTGACCTGATCAATACCCATGTCAGCGGCATGGCCTTCGGAAATCCTGCCGAAGGCGTTACTGACCCGGAAAAACAACCACCGCTAAAACAACCAGCGCATACCGGGGATTTTATGGTCGGTCTCAGTGCCGGTGTTGCAACCATGGCCGCTGTGGTAGGAAGAAAGCGTGGGGGGCCAGGCCAACATATCGACCTTTCCCAACAAGAAGCATTAACCTCAGTAGGCCGGCAAGAATTGGCTTTCTATGTCGGGGCGAAGATGGTACCGACTCGCCAGAAAGGCCGGAAAACCCGGGGGGGTATCGTTTACCCTTCCAGTGATGGCTATGTATGTATCTGGGCAGGGCCATTCATGAAAAAACTCGTGGAAATGATGGGGAATCCTGATTGGGCTAATACGGACATTTTCCAAAATGACGTATTAAGAGCTGAATACATGGATGAGTTCAATGCTCTGGTTACTGCCTGGACTTCAGAGCATACTTCCGCTCAGATCGAGCAAGCAGCGATTAAGCACGGGGTACCGTGTTCGCCTATCCGTACTGTTCGTGAAGTAGTTAACGACGAACAACTTGCTTTTCGCAATTTTTTCGTTGCGATAAATCACCCTATCGCCGGAACCCTAAAATACCCGGGCGCACCATACAAATTATCTGCTACTCCTTGGCAGGTGCAACATGCCGCTCCTTGTCTGGGAGAATATAATCAGCAAATCTTTGGTGAGATGCTGGGGTATCGTAATGAAGAAATCATTAAACTTAGACAATCGGAAGTGATCTGATATGCTTGACCGCCATAAGTCTAACTTGAATAGCAAATGGAGATTGAATAATGAATAAACTTCCCCTGGACGGAATTAGAATACTGGATTTTGGCCAGATGTGGGCAGGGCCGCATGTAACCGAATGGCTCTCAGTAGCAGGTGCCGAAGTAATTAAGATCGAGACTACTCTAAAGATCGATTTTATGAGAAATGTTGGCATTCCGGCTAACATTCCCGCGGAAGAACGGACACCGAATCACGGCAGCGCTTTCGCTTCCTTGAATTATGGGAAAAAAAGCCTGACTCTTAATATGAGAACTCCCCAGGCAATCGACATCTTTAAGAAACTTGTTGCCATCAGCGATGTGGTCACCGAGAATTTCGGAGGGGCGGTATTGGACCGTTGGGGTGTTGGCTATAACGATCTGAAAAAAATCAAGCCGGATATTATTCTTTATGCCGGTTCGGGATACGGACGTTCCGGGCCTCATAGTGAACGGCCGGCATACGCCGAGATTGTAGAGGCTTTCGATGGCTCTTCTTCAGCTAATGGTTACCCGGATGGAGAACCCAATACGGTGGGTGTCGCTCCTTGGATGGATGCCGGACAAGCTATGCACGGAGCATTTGCTATCCTCTGTGCCCTCTACCACAAAGAGCAAACCGGAGTAGGCCAGATGATTGATGCTGCAATGATCGAAGGCAGTGCTAATTTCCTGGGCGAACACATCATGGATTTCGTGATGAACGGGCGAACCGGAAAACCAATGGGTAACCGTGACCAGGTTATGGCCCCACATGGCTGTTACCGGTGTCAAGGAGAATACAACTGGGTGGCGGTCGCGGTATCTGGTGATACTGAATGGAAGGCTTTTTGTTCGGTCTTGGGCAATCCGAATTGGACTAATAAGGATGAATTTAGCGATAATATAAAACGCTGGCAACACCAGGACCTGTTGGACAGCTACATAGAAACCTGGACGAAAAGCCGTGATGCATATGATATTACGGCAGCTTTACAAAAAGCGGGCATTGCGGCCGGGCCGACATTAGGCCCCAAAGAATTGGTCGAAGATCCACACCTTAAAAAACGGGGATTTTTCATTGAAAACAATCATCCGGTTATTGGCAAAATGTTATATCCGGGTTTACCGTTCCGGTTAAGTAACTCACCGAAAGGTAACTATAAGCCGTCCCCTCTTTTAGGTGAACACAATAATTACGTATTGAGTAAATTACTGGGAATGTCGAAAAAAGAGATTACCGTACTTAAAGAAGAAAAAGTACTTTTATAAACGATCTGAAAAATTCATTAAGGAGATGTTCCGTTGGGTAAAGTGATGACCATGAAAGAAGCGGTATCCCGCTTCGTACACAGCGGCGATACGATTTTTGTATCGGGTTGCCAACATGGTGAACCAACCGCCGCGGTTTATGAAATCGTCAGGCAGAAAATCGATCATATGACTCTGGTTTGCGCCTTGACAGGGTCGATCTCTTTTATGATTGGCGAGGGGTTGTTGGATAAGATAATCACTGGTTACATGGCTCAGGACGAAAAAATGAGTTATGTATTAGTAAAAGCCAGGGAAACCGGACACCGGCCAATCATCGAAGAATATTCACACTTCGGTGTCAGTATGTCCTTACTGGCAGGGCAAATTGGTATCCCTTTCATGCCTACCAAAGCACAACTCGGATCAGACATGCTTCGGTACAACTCAAACATTAAAGAGTTCACTTGCCCGTTCACCGGTAATAAACTCATCGGAGTGAAAGCCATTGTTCCGGATGTAGCAGTGTTCCATGTCCAGAGATGCGATGAAGAAGGAAATGCCCAGAAATGGGGCAGCCTTGGTATTGATCAGGAAGGAGTAAACGCCAGCCGTAATATAATAGTAACAACGGAAAAAATCGTAGCTAGTGAGGTTATCCGCCGTGATCCTAACCGCACTATTATCCCGGGATTTCGGGTAAGTGCCGTGGTTGAACAACCTTTTGGCGCATTTCCCATGCACCTGGCCGGATGTTATGCCGGAGATAACATGGGTATGATGCGTAATATGATGGGCAAAGAGGGCTACGAATCATTTGTCCAAAACAATATTTACGGAGTTAAGGACTTCAACGAATACCTGGAACGGATAGCCGATATACAGGGAAAAGATTACTTTGAAAAATTAAAGGTGAAGCATCCTATCTTCAGCGAACCGGTCATTTCCGGACAATAGGGGGAATAAGTGAATAATATCAACAACCAACCGTATACTGCCGCCGATCAAATGGTAGTCACAGCTGCCAGGCAGGTGAAAAATAATGATTCCATTTATGTAGGAGTAGGACTGCCGATGCTGGCGGCTTTGTTAGCCAAACATAACCATGCGCCTAAAGCAACCATCGTCATCGAGAACGGTATCATCCGGGTTACTCCATATGACCTGCCGCCGGGGACGGATTCACTCGGCATTCAGGCGATGTCAGACCAATTGACCAGCCTTTTCTACATCAACACCCTGGGCCAGGCAGGATATATGACCATGGGCTTCATGGGGGGAGGCCAGGTAGACCGGTACGGCAACATCAATGACACCGTTATCGGAGACTACCACAAACCGGTACACCGCTGGCCTGGCAGCGGCGGCGGTAACGATGTAATGAGTTTCTGTAAGCGGACAGTAGTGATATTAAGGCAATCGAAACGCCGCTTCCCGGAGAGGGTAGACTTCGTGACCTGTCCGGGATATTTCGATGGTGCCCCAGGCCGCCGGGAAAAAGAAGGGTTACCGCCCGGGACCGGGCCGGTCGCTGTTGTAACCGATCTGGGAGTCTTTGGATTTACGAACGGGGAGATGGTTCTTGAATCCTACCATGGTGGCTGTGGAGTCACCCTGGATAAAGTGAGAGCTGAGGTTTCCTGGGATTTAAAAGTTTCTCCAGATATTAAAGTAACCGAACCACCCACAGAAACCGAACTCAAGATATTACGTGAAAAAGTAGACCCTCAGAGATTATGGTCGGGGGGAAAACGGGCTATGCCCGGTGCCCCAAAAGAAAGACTTGATTGATGATACAAATATAGATACAACAGTCTCCATACTTAATTGGTGAAATACAAAGGAGGATTGAGTTATGAAAATCCTGGGGCTTTCTTGCAGTCCAAGACCGAAAGGCAATTCGGTGAGTTTACTGAATATCGCTCTCGAAGGGGCAAAAGCGGAAGGGGCTGACGTAGAACTTTTTAGCGTTGCCGGAAGAGATATTAAACCTTGCGATGCTTGTCAGGCATGTGCAAAAACGGGTATATGTCAAATTAAAGATGATATGCAGGAATTATATACCAAACTTTTAGAATCTGACGGCATCATTTTCGGTATACCGGTGTATTTTTATGGTATGACGGCCCAGGCAAAAGCCGTCATCGACAGGACCATCTGTTTGGGTGCCTCCAAACAAAACCTGGCCAATAAAGTTGGTAGTGTTATTGTCACCGGGGGTAGTTTGGGTTTAGTTGATGTATTGAAAGATCTGTATTTCTATATGGTAACCCGTCAGATGATTCCCGCAAATTATGTCGCCGCTTATCCCCGGAGTGACTTAAAACAAATGGAAAAATGTATACAAGCTACCAGCGACCTGGGCCGGCAGATGGTACTCATTGCCAGACAAAAATTCCAGTACCCGGACAGCATCGGCAAGTCATCTTTCGCTTTTGGTACGCACACAATATAGCTTGGTTTAACTCTGTATTCAGACAGAAAGCTTCATGGGTTTTGCAATACCATGAAGCTTTCTTTATTATGATAATACATACTAATGTCCCAATCCTTATGAGAATGATGTGAATAATAATCGCGGCATTACAAAATGTGGTGACTTCGAGTTCCGGTGGGGAACAAGTACCTATGTCATGGGAATATTGAATACGTCACCGGAATCATTTTCCGGAGACGGCATCTCCGGACCGGAAAATGCTCTGCTGCAAGCTCAAAAAATGGTAACTGACGGGGCAGATCTCCTGGATATCGGTGGTGAATCGACCAAGCCTGGTTATCAGCCAGTATCACTTGAAGAAGAATTACGCCGCGTGATTCCAGTCATTAAAAATATCGCTCCGCAAATACCCATCCCCATCAGTATCGATACCACCAAATATGAAGTTGCTGTACAGGCAATTAAGGCTGGAGCAAAGATGATCAACGACCAATGGGGATTAAAAAGGGAACCCCGATTAGCGGAATTAGCAGCAGAAAAAAACCTCCCCCTTATCTTAATGAGCAACCAGCGCGATAAAGGAGGGTTTGACAAAGGGGTCCAGCGTGACGCCAGTAACTACAGCGATGTTATCGCCGAAGTGATATCATCACTGACCTATAGCCTTAACACTGCATTAGCCGCAGGTATAAAAAATGATAATATTATACTTGACCCGGGCATCGGCTTTGGTAAAACATGGCATCAGGATATCGAAATCGTCCGCAGATTACATGAACTTACAGTACTGGGAAGGCCGATATTACTTGGCCCGTCCAGAAAATCGCTGATTAAGATGGTTTTGAAATTGCCGGTCAATGACAGAGTAGAAGGTACTGCTGCAGTTATAGCTATCGGAATTGCCAACGGAGCAGACATCGTCCGGGTACATGATGTCAAACAGATCGCCAGGGTATGTAAAATGAGTGATGCGATAGTACATGGAATCTGAATGGCTATAACAAAGGTAAAACTAACAGTACAGGTACAGCCCCAAGCCGGGCGGAATGCCATAGTTGACTTTACTGATAATGTTCTTAAAATTAAAATTACAGCGCCACCAGTGGAAGGAAAGGCCAATCAAGAACTGGTCAAATATCTAAGCAAACAACTTGGTATTAGAAAAAGTGATATTTTGATCGATAAAGGACTTACCGGGCGAAGAAAGACCGTCATCATTACCGGGATAGACAGTACAGAACTCCAGTCCAGAATTTCTAAAATAACATCTCTTTAGTCTCTTCAGTATATATTCTTGATTAATCAGGCAGTCATCCGGGCTAGTACTGCAGCATCAAAGGCCGCCCTTCTCCCGGCACACCGGTTCTGAGTACAAAGCCGGCAAGTTTCAAAACCATCATCGTTTGCAAAATATATGCCGGAACGAGATTTGACGGGTTTAATCATACATCCCTCGGTCAGCTGAACACCAATTTTTGCTGCGGCCCCTTTAAAAAGGCTGAATAACTCTTTCTGTTCCGTCAACGGCCAATCATCAATCTCCCCCGGATTAATGTGGGTAAATCTATGTTCAGGGTATCTTTTCTTAAGTTCGTTTTCGAAATTACGGCCGGCGGCAAAGAGCACAGAAGATTTTACTGCATCGAGACGGAATTTTACCAACATGTCATTTTGAGAGCAGTTTAGCGAGTCGAGTTCTTTCCCGGTAGTGACGATATACGGGAAAACAACAGCATCTTCTGCGAGAACCTTTCCCAGTACCCGGCTGTGGAAAACGACCTCACCTAGTTTGAAAGACGCATTCGTGAGTATTTTGACTTTCATCGGTATAAAGACCGCTTTAGGGCGAGCTACCGGCCTAACCATATCGATAAGTTCTGCGGCAACTGCGGTTAAGTCAGCCTCGACGGCACGCATTTTTATGGAACGTAACAAAGCTGTTTTATCGATGTCATAAGACAATTCAAGAAATAAAGCGTCTTCCGGGATGGATTTTAAGTTATTCCTCCGGTACATTTATGAAGCAGCTTTTTCTTCGATGACAACTTTGTCGATATGAACATCGACTGTCGGAGACGAAGGTTCCGAGCCGGTTACCGGGACAGCGTCGATTTTCAAGACAACATCCATGCCAATGGTGACCTTACCAAAAATATTATAGTTAGGCATCATATTCAGGTTTTTTGATTTAGTTCCAGTGCATATAAAGAATTGACTGCCGTTAGTATTAGAGCCAGAATTTGCCATAGCAACTATTCCCGGCCCATATTCACGCTGGACCGGTAATTCATCGTTAAACCTATATCCCGGGCCACCACGTCCAGTTCCGGTAGGGTCACCGCCCTGAATGACGAATCCTTTGACAACACGGTGGAATTTTACGCCATCATAGAAACCTTGCTGTGCTAGAAATACAAAATTGTTCACAGTATGCGGAGATTCTTTAGGGAAGAGTTCTATTACAATATCGCCATAGTTGGTCTTTATCGTCGCAGTATAGAGATGATCGGGGTTGATCGCCATCGCCGGCGGGCTATTCCACTTCAAAGTTTTTCCTCCACAGCCGACGACGATACCGAGGACGGCTATTACCATGACTAAAGAAATAACTTTTCTCGCTAATGACATCGGCAAATTTTCCTTTCCTTATTTGTGGTTAGTTTAGCATGACACGCTCGTTGATGGCAAAGCTAATAGCTACAACTATCCATATGAATTAATATCTAGAATATACCTATTTCACGGCCAGTCTCCGAGGTATCATATCCGCCCAGGGAGGAAATGATATCCTTAAATTCCTGCCCCCGGATAATGGACAGCAGGGGTTGAAGCAACTTGCTCTGATAATAAGACAACGGGATCGCCAGATCATATCGCTCCTGGAGTAGAGGCAGGAAATCCAGTCCCAGGGCGCGGGCTGCCGCCAGGATGCCCAAACCTACATCCGCTGCCCCACTGGCAATGATTGCCGCTACTCCGGTATGGGAATATTCTTCACGGTTATAACCATTTATCTTCGCAGCATCGTAAGCCGCTTGTTTAAGTTTATAGTCGAGCAGCACCCTGGTACCTGAACCCGGTTGACGGTTAATGAAGTTAATCTCCGGTCTTATTAAGTCAGAAAGGCCGGTGATATGTTTCGGATTTCCCTTCGCTACCATTAAGCCCTGTTGACGGTAAATCAGGTTTAACAAGACAGTTTTTTCACCAGCCAGGACATCTTTGATATACCTGACATTATATTCACCTGTATCTTCGTCTAACAAGTGGGTCCCGGCGATATGGGCTTCTTTCCTTTTTAAAGCCAGCAATCCGCCCAGGCTGCCTACGTGGGCCGAAGACAACCTGCGTCCAGGATAATGCTTGTGAAGTAAGGAATTAAGGATATCCTGCGACATATCATGGCTGCCGATGCTGATAATCGTATTCTCGATTTCTTCCGGTGACCGCTTAAGTTCTACTTCAACTTGACTTCCACTGTCGAGTCCCTGGGAGAAACGGGGGACTTTCATTATACCATCCGCCCTGACCAGTGAAGTAACGACGCCGGCACCGCGGGATAACGGCGTGGCGATAATACGTTCGCCGATTTTCCCTAAAGCCACCCGGATAAATTCATCCTGGCCCATAGGAGAAGATATTTTTCTACTTACCACGGCTTGCATTCTAGGCCCGGATACCGGAGCGACGCCGTTCATGCGGGCGATTACCGGTTTTACGACTA
The DNA here is from genome assembly GCA_964606525.1 of uncultured Dehalococcoidales bacterium. GTDB lineage: Bacteria > Chloroflexota > Dehalococcoidia > Dehalococcoidales > UBA2162 > JBBITI01. The sequence goes on along the minus strand of CAZSHH010000019.1, from coordinate 11,612 downwards.
ATTCGGTAGTGATGTAAGCGGATACCGGGTAACCGGGTATCCCAATTAGTGGCTTTCCCCTCGCTACACCAAGAATAGTAGGATGGCCGGGACGAATAGCGATACCATGTACGACCAATTCGCCCAATTGTTCAACGATACTAGAGGTATAATCCCGGCTACCAGCAGAGGAACCTGCATTAATCACGACCAAGTCACAATCATCCAGGGCTCCGCGAACAGCCTCGAGTAATTTGTCGTTGTCATCCGGAATAATCGGAAAGCGTGAAGGTTCAGCCCCCCACTCCCTGATCTGTTCGGACAGCATGAGAGAGTTGTATTCGATGATATTGCCTGGTTTCAATTTAGACCCAGGCATCACCAGTTCCGAACCGGTCGGGATTACCACCACGCGTGGCATACGCCGGACGAGAATTTCGATCAAACCGGCCGCGGATAATGCCCCCAGGTCATGAGGTTGGATCACGTGATTTTCAGGTAGTACCAGTTCGGTCGCAACGATGTCTTCGCCCAGCGGCCGGACATTGTGCCAGGGCGGTACCGCAGCCCGTATCTCCGCATCATCCGGCCCTGTCATCTGGATGTCTTCGACCATAATAACAGCATTAGTACCCTCAGGCATGGCATTACCGGTATCAACCCAGAAAGCCTGTGAGCCTATCTTTAATTTTTTTGGACTCGTACGGGATGCTCCGACGGTATCGACAGCATCAACAGCGATACCATCCATAGCTGAGGCATGATAATGAGGTGAAGATATCTTAGCCCATACAGGTTCCGCGGTTATCCTGCCCACCGAACGTTCTACCGGTACCAATTCTCCGGAAAGTGGTTTGAAACCGACTTTGTCCAGGGCAAGAAAATACCTGGACAAAGCATCTTCAAGTGGTATGTCTTCAAGATATGTTTTTCTAGCCATATTGTTTTCCTTAAAAGGTTCTCACTAACACTGGTTCTCCAGCGGTCAATCCGTGTTTATCCAATGGTATCTTGGCCAGGCCATCCGCGCGGACCAATGTATTGATCAAGTTCGATTCACCAAACAAAGGAGTAGCCTGATATCGATTCCCCGAGTATACCAGAAAAACCGGGACATAATCTTCGCGCCCTGTGGTAGAAGGGATATTGTGAGTAAGCGTAGCTATGATTACCGGTGGTAAAGGGGATTGTAGACAACCGCCAACACGGTAAATGGTAGGGCGTACAAAGAGATCGAAGACAACCATGGCAGAAACCGGATTACCTGGCAGGCCGAAAACCGGCTTATCATCAACCACCGCCAGGATAGTCGGTTTTCCCGGGCGCAACGATACTCCATGAACCAGGACGCCGGGAGAACCCAAAGATGAAATGACAGCAGCCGTGATATCCCGGGTACTGACCGAACTACCGGAAGAAATGACCAGTATTTCATTCTCCCGGATTCCAGCAGTAGCTTTAGCTAATAACTCCGTTTTATCATCCCGAATAACACCATATGACCTGGCCTCAGCACCCGCCTGCTTGACAAGGCTGCCAATAGTATAGGTATTAATGTCCCGTACCTGACCGGGGGATGGTATTTTATCCGGGGGTATAACTTCATCACCGGCGGAAATAATTCCTACTTTTGGACGACGGAATACCGGGATACGAGTAATCCCTAAAGCCATCAAACTCCCGATATCTTGAGGCTTGAGGTAATGTCCCCGGGGGAATAGTTGCTCTCCCTGTTTCATATCATCACCGATATTCAGGATATTTTCGCCAGGAGCCAGGGGACGGGAGACCTCGATAGTCACATCATCAGCTTGCTGCGTATTTTCAACCATGACAACGGCATCGGCGCCTTCAGCTATCATGCCACCGGTATGAACCTTCACTACTTCGCCATGTTTAATCGTGATACCGGATGATCGTCCCATTGGCATTTCGCCTACAACTTTCAAATAAGCCGGGAGTCCTTCGCTTGCTCCATAGGTATCACTTGCCCTGACGGCATAACCATCCATCGTCGAACGCAGGAAAGCGGGGAGGTTTTCCGATGACGCGATATCTTGAGCTGTGATACGGCCTAAAGCCTCCGTAGTTTCTACAGATTCAATATTTACCAATGTCTTCAGTAAAGGATTAAGCCTGGCCAGGGCTTCATCAGGAGTAACGAGCTTCAAGAATTCAGACACTGCCGACACCTTTCCAGTTCAATAATCTAATGTGGACTCTATTGTACACGACTTCGCAACGATTGAGGAATTTTCGTGACATCACCAACAAATACGGGCTTGACAGGAACAAGGCCTGATTTTTCTAATAGACTTTTTCCGGTTTCGCCCAGTAATACTTCAAGCCAGGTAAAAGCAAAGTCTTTATTGGTACAATTACTCGGTATGGTCAAGCCGAACAATACCGGTTCGCCTTGAAGAATAACTGGTTTTTCCAGCTGTGTTCCGTAAAGACGGATTTCCGCTTTTCTGTACAAGCCGGCCATTTCCCTTCGCGATAGGTTGACCTCATCAGGTAGTTCAATGATCTTCGCATTTCCTGGTCCGCCACGTAAACCGTAACCAAAAGAATAACCTGCAGCGCTTTCCTGAAAATTGGTGCGGGAAACGATCCGGTCATGTTCCGGAGTCATTAGCTTTCGATATAGACCGGGCAGTTCATAATATGATTCAGCAAGCTGCAGCACCATTAAAGCACGGTAGCCGCCAGGATCCTCGTTGGGATCGGAATGCCAAATAGTCACATCTTTGCGTTGTATTATGTCAATCCAGTTATGCGTATTAATCTCTTGACTGTAAAGTGATCTTTCGGTATAACGCAAAACCATCCGGCTGGCGGCAAATATCAAATACCAATCAGCATGTTCAGGAAACATCATCATAGGGATAAGGTTGTAGTCTGCGGAAGCCAATATACCACAAGGTGCACCATGGACAGTATCACGAACTAAAGCGGCGCTGCCTCCACCACCGGAAATGATCTCAGTATCAGGATTCAGACGTATAAACTCATTGTTAATCTCACTAAAGGCTCCACCAAGGCTGCCGGCATGTTTGATAATCAGTTGATTGTTGGTTTCACTCGCACGAGAAATCAAGTTTTCTTCCGACATCAGTTACCTCCTATTGGGCAATATATAGCCGTCAAGATTGAAAAACCGGTATATCAGCAAATTATAGTTGTACCAATTTGTGTTTAAGCAGCCAATACACTCCGATGCCAGCGACAAAAGCAGCCAGCATATTCCACATGGCTAACCCGGCAGTAATTAACATGACATACACATCCGCTTTATCACTGCCAATATCACGTGCTGTTAACGCCAGTTCCAATCCGGCGAAGAACAAGATCACACCAAGGATCGCTTCCGGGAAAAGCCGGAATATGATGCTGATCGAGTCGGAAAAGAAAAAGGCCAGGACCAGAATGATTACTCCTAAAATAATCAGGGCTCCGCCGGTCCTGGCGCCGAAGCGGATATGCCCAGCCATGCCGCCAGCCCCATGACATAAGGGCACTCCGCCGAATATCGGCGAAAACAAGTTCATGATACCCGTAGTAACGGCCAACTTTTTTTCCGTGACTTTACGCTTGGGAAAAATCTCATTGTTTTCGGCGGTAGTAGCGATAATGGCATTACCCAGGGTCAAGGGAACCTGGGGAAGCGCTAACAACAAGGCACCTCCGGTAAATGCCTGCCAGGAGAAATCAGTTAACGCAAATACCGGCAGTTGAAAATGAACACCGGCATCGGAGAGTTCATGGATAATACCGGGCTGCTGCCAGACGGCCACAATACCACCGACCGCCAGCAGGAGAAACATTACCGGGATTTTCTTATTTGATATTAAAAGTAATGTCAGCACTGCAGCAGCAGCGCCAAGCCACGGCATCGTCAATATCATTTTTAGTCCTTGAGTAATAAACAGCAATCCTAAACCGAGGACAATACCCCGGACTACCGGTTTTGATGCAAGTTTGGATACCCACCCTACAAGATTGGTTAAGCCAAGGAAAAGCCAGATCAAACCCGTCACTATTCCGGAAGCATAGACCATACCAGGTGTAATCGACGTAATACCGGAAATTGCCGTAGCGCCAATAGCCTTCATGGGTTGTACCGGCACCGGTGTTTTATAGAAGAAACCGATAGCTACCTTGCTTAAGCCAAAAGCAAACAATACCCCGAAGGGATCCAATTTCATCACGGAGATATAAGCAGCCACAAAAGGAATAAGCGTGCCCAGGTCACCAAATGCTCCACCCCATTCCTGGAGGTTGTAGCGATTTCCCTGGAACACACTTACCAGTTTACCGGAAGTTAATCCTGCCAATAATCGACTATCCCTGATACCACCTTATTTAATACGATACCGGATTGGGATCCCACCATATCACAAAAGACCGTGTTTCACGCCTGAAAGTAACGCCGCCATTCTTATCATCGGTCAACCATTTATCCACATTACGGCAGAAGACCTGGGGAATATCACCTGTTATTTTATTTAACTGCCATAAATCCTGGTAAGCCTGGTCACGGGAGGCGAAATCTTTGGTAAAGCCGTCAACCACAACCCTGACGTTCGGCTCATAACCCATATCATATATCGTATTATAAGTGAGATTATACCCTATCCGACGGTCGATTCTCATCGGCTGAAAACGGCGCGCTTGTTCAACACCAACAAACAGATCGCCCACCACGGTAGGGATATTCGGGGCATTCGCCCAGGCGATAACAACCACGAATTTACGGGCAAAACTACTCACTTTTTTTATATCCTGAGCACCCACGGAACGGGAAGCGATCACGATATCATGTTGTTCTAGATTCTTATCCAAGACGGCGTCTTTCCAGTCCATTCGGACGGTCTTCAGGTTGGTGACTCCTGCTTCATCAGCATTCCGCTGGCAATGTTTCAACATACGGGGAGATGAATCGAGTGAGGTCACGCTTTTTGCCCGCTGCGCCATCGGTACCGAAATACGGCCAGGCCCGCAGCCGATATCCAGAACGGTATCGTTTTTAGTCGTTTCAAAGCAGTTCAACTGGTTCAAGGTATAAATCTTTTCCATTTTGGCGATCCGGTTGTACATATCCGCCGATTCATCGGTATCAAACATATTCGCTCCCGGCCGGGCATTGGGTCCTGGGGGCGGCATGGGGGGCGAGGTCATCTGGCGAAGTTCTTCCCAGTTAATCAAGGGACTCATATCAATACTCCTTATTAACTATCGATAGGCTGGCGCGGTCTCTTCTGCTGCCAGTTCAAGACAAGATGCAGAAGGGACCGCCCATTACATTATCCGAATTACAATATGTTACTGTTGGCTGCCGGAAAGAATAGCGGCAATTTCGTCTTCAGCGACATCATAGTTATAAAACTGTTTGTAGTAATCTTTTACAATCTTGTTCATATCCAGATCCTTAACATCGTCGCCGTGCATTATCTTGGTCAGCCACAAAGGCATCATGGCACCTTCAGCACTCCTGACCGACCAGACATAAGTCCCCCAGGGAATGATATAGACTTTGCCATTCTTGACCGCAGATACCGTCTGTAAAGTAGCATCCGTGAGTATTTTTTCTTTCGAGGAAGCACTCATAGTTATAATCATTTCAGGATCCCACTGGATGATGTTTTCCGAACTAATACCGGAAACGACCTTCAAATCACCGGCAACATTGATACCACCTGCAGCGGCCATATAAACAGAACAGATATCAGAAGAGTTAATCGTGTTCATCGCCCCAGCATTGTAGTTCAAATTCAGGATTTTCACTTTGGTGAGGTCTTTGGTCTTGTCATTGCAGTAGGCGATCTTTTCATCGTAGTATTTGCAGAATGCCTCAGCTTTTTTCGGGGCATTACCACCAAGGATTTCCGCGATCTTGCGGATGTTGTCTTTCATCTGTTCCGCCGTAGAGAAAGTATTGATGGGAACAACGGCGATACCGGCAGCTTTATATTTATCAATAGTAGCCTGATCGGTAATCGGGCCGTAAAGCACCTGGGCCTTAGAAGCAATAACGTCTTCAACATTACTCGTGCTAAGGTGTTGCGGATTCGCTTTTTCGTATCCGGAGAATATCTTGCGGAAGCGATCATTCAGGTTGGCATCGGCAGCACAGACAATCTTATCTGAATAACCCAGGAGCGCCGTCATATGGGCCATAGCCCCGATCTGCGGAGCAACCCGTTCCACATTATATGGTATTTCGATCGGGTTTCCGTCCTTGTCATTGACAATTCTGGTAGCAGGGGTAGAAGTTGTCTTGCCTGAATTCGTACAACCCGTGAGAACCAGGGCTAAAGACAACAATATAACACCTGTTACTGCTACCGCTTTTTTAAAAACAGCATGCATTTGTCCAACTCCTTTAATTTTTAATTCATATTTTTTCGCAATATCATTTGCTTTTGATAACCGGAACACAAGATTGCAGGGTGATATTATCGATAGTATTTTTCAGCACCTTAACTTCGATGCCATAAGTATCTTTCATGTTTTTCGCAGTGATCACTTCTTCGGCATTTCCTGTAAGAAATACGTTGTTCCATTCCATCAAAGCAACATTGCCCTCACATTGAAAGACATGGTCGGGGAAATGGGTCGTCAGGATAATGCCTAAGCCGCTTTTCTTCGCCAGGTCGCTGATACACTGTAATACCCGAACCTGGTTACCAAAATCGAGATTAGAAGTAGGTTCATCCAGCAACAAAAAAGCCGGCTCCTGGGCTAAAGCGCGAGCGATAAGGACCATTTGCCGTTCGCCTCCGCTTGTCTCGGTATAGGTACGGTCAGCTAAAAAGGAAATACCCAACCTTTCCAGCATCTGTAAGGCGATTTCTTTATCATGCCGGCCCGGGGAGCCAAAAGTTCCCATGCGTGCAGTCCGGCCCATAAGAACAACATCAAGCACCCGAAATGGGAAAGGAGGATTATGAACCTGGGGGACATATCCAACTAACCGGGCAAACTGTTTTTGGGAAATAGCGTGGATGGACTGGCCGTCGATCAATATTTGCCCTCCCAATGGTTTCAGAAATCCCTGGATCGTTTTGAAGAGGGTACTTTTACCAACACCATTAGGGCCAAGGAGACAAAATATGTCCCCCGAATTAACAACAAGATTAAAGCCAGCAACCACAACCCGGGAGCCAAAACCACAGACCACATTCTTCAATTCGAGTTTCATACCCAAGCCCTCTTACCCCGGAACATTAAATAGATGAATAACGGAGCCCCGACAATCGAAGTAATAACGCCAATAGGTATCTCACCGGCAATCAAGGTGCGGGCAAAATTATCTACAATCAACATAAATAGAGCACCCAGGGCGATAGCTGTAGGCAATAAGGCCTTAAAATTCGGCCCAACTAATAAACGAGTCATATGGGGAATAACCAAGCCCACCCAGCCGATCATACCGCACATCGCCACGGAAGAAGCAGTTAATAGTGTAGAACAAACAATAATCATTAAACGTAAGCGCTGGGGATTAATACCCATCGCTTGCGCTTCTTCTTCTCCGAAAGAAAGAACATTCATTTTCCACCGCAGCAAATAGAGCGGGATGCCTCCGGCCAGTAGTAAAATAACCAGAGTCAGTACATTCTGATAACTGCCGCTTTTGGCAAAACTTCCCATCA
>CAZSHH010000019.1:0-3965 GCA_964606525.1 uncultured Dehalococcoidales bacterium | reverse complement strand
AATGAGAGCTGTACAAGAACCAAAAAGCGAGGAAATAACCATACCGGAAAGGACAATGATCAGGGTAGCAGGGTTGCCTCGACCCATCACCGAAGCCAGGCCAATCACGAGAAAAACTGCCCCGATACCAAAGGTAAAAGCCAGCACCTGTACGGAAATACTATTAGATCCCAACAAGATGGCAATCGAAGCGCCGACACCGGCACCGGCAGAAACACCCAGGATATCCGGTGACACCAGGGGATTACGGAAAAGTCCCTGATATGCCGCGCCGGATACAGAAAGAGCGGCGCCAACAAGCATACACAGTAAGATACGGGGGACTCTGACCAGTAAAACCACAACGGCGGTAGGATTACCGGAGAGTTCTAACTCCCCCCTCATCCAGGACCAGATGATATCCAGTATCTGGGCAACAGGAATCCGGTAGCGCCCTAAACCAAGCGAGATTAAAGCAGTTACCAGAAGAATAACTAAAAGACCGATCAAGATTGTCTTTTCACGTTTACTATGAGAACGGTCGCCACCAATGGGTGACGGTGATTTCTGACTTTGTTTTATATCACTTACTACTGCCATATAATCCGATATGAGCCGGGTAACTTTACCATATCCTCAAGTAGCCAAGAACAATTGAACTCCTGTAAATATCAAGAACAGACCGTTGTTCGGTGGAAAAGCAACAAATAAAAAAGCACCTCGAAAAGGAGGTGCTTAAGGATAGTATCAACAAATCTCTCCTTTCCGAATACGGGAGGTATCACCGTTTCCAGTAATACCCTTAGCCCCAACCACACGGGAGCTTGGGTTGGCATCCATTTCAAATAGAACAGGAAAGCCAACTCGAAGAGTTAATAACTATTCAATTAGCCAAGAATCCTATCACACACAATTGATAAAAGTCAATTACGATAATACTACTCACGATAATCCATAAATCGTGCTAAAATGTTGCCAGCAAAGGCAAAGGAGGAATACCAACCATGGCTGGAGGATACATGGGCAAGGTCCTGTTTGTGGACCTTTCTTCAGGAACCCTAAAAGATGAAGTGCTTGATGAGAAAATCTGCCGGGACTATATCGGTGGTAACGGGCTGGGAGCAAGAATTCTGTATAACCGGCAGAAAGCAAAGGTAGACCCGCTAGGACCGGAAAATATTCTAGGTTTTGTTACCGGGCCATTAACGGGGACACCGGCACCGACGGGAGCACGGTATGAAGTGGTCGGCAAATCTCCATTGACGGGCGGATGGGGAGATGCCAATTCAGGTGGTGATTTCGGACCTTACATGAAATTTGCCGGATACGATGCGGCGTTCTTCCAGGGGATATCTCCGAAACCGGTGTACCTTTTACTAGATGAAGGTAAAGCTACTTTAAAAGATGCTGCGGCATTCTGGGGCAAAGACGCGTACGAAACAGAAGATACGCTCATGGCAGAGTACGGTAAACAGAGTCGAGTTGCCTGTATCGGCCCGGCTGGGGAAAAACTAGCGTTAATTGCCTGCATAATGACAGACCGGGGATCAGCGGCGGGGCGTTCCGGGCTGGGTGCGGTAATGGGTTCGAAAAAACTTAAGGCTATTGTCGTCAGGGGAACGATGCAAGTCCCTGTGGCAAACAAGGAAGCCCTCGATAAGTTAAGAGCTGAGCAGATCAAAGGTTGGCAAACACCAAGGCCACCGATGAATGTTTCCATGATTGACCGGCAACACAAGTACGGCACCAGCGCCATGACTTTTAATTCAGCCCATAGCGGTGATTCGCCGGTCCGGAACTGGGGGGGTGTGGGAATCACCGACATGCCGGATAGGGCTCAATTACATGAAGATGTAGTGGCTCAGATGGTATCACGGCTCAGCGGATGCTGGCATTGTCCGATTGCCTGCAAAGCAGTGCTTAAAGAAGGCACCGAGTATAAGTATGCCGCAGGGAGCCGCCGGCCGGAATATGAGACAGGAGCTGCTTTCGGCGTAAATTGCAGTAACAATAATGCTGAAGCCATCAATATGGCGAACGACATCTGCAACAGGGCAGGCCTGGACACGATTTCGGCAGGTACTGTGATAGCATTTGCTATCGAGTGTTATGAGAATGGAATACTAACGAAAGCTGACACCGGCGGTATCGATTTGAAATGGGGCAACCACCACGCTATGGTTGCCATGACAGAAAAAATGGCAAGGCGAGAAGGGATTGGGGACTACCTGGCTGATGGAGTGAAGGTAGCCGCTGAGAAAATCGGTAAAGGTGCAGAGCGATTTGCAGTACACGTCGGGGGGCAGGAAGTTGGTATGCACGACCCAAAACTGGTCTCACCGATGGGGGGATTCAGCATAGCCGGATACCAGATGGATGCGACACCGGGGAGACATACGGCAGGGTTTGGGCCAAGAAGCTTTGGAAAACACATCACCAATTCATGCGGGGTATGTTTCGTGGGTTATGGATTTGGGAGTGCCCCGGATACCCCGCAGAGACTAACCGATTATATGAACGTAATCACGGGATGGAACCTGAAGGTCGAGGATATGGTTAAAGCCGGAGAAAGGATCGCTAACATGCGCCATGCTTTCAACTTACGGGAAGGGATCAACGAGATGAAATGGTTCGTCCATCCCCGGCTTATCGGCAATCCTCCATTGAAGTCAGGGCCGTTAACAGGAGTTGTTGCCGAAGTAGAGCCCATAATTTACTGGAACCTGGGAGCACTTGATTGGGATAGAATAACAACGAAGCCAAGCAAGGGTAAGCTACTTTCACTAGGACTGGATGATGTGGCAAAAGAACTCTGGCCGGAACAGCGGCCTCCTTTCTAGTATAATAAATCTAAAGGGAGTACCTCTTGGTATAGAGGTACTCCCACAGTGACAATATGAAGCTAACAGTAGAGATGTACGGCTTATCGCCACATACCGAGTTAAATAAAGTAGACGTTGAACTTGAAGACGGGGCAGGTTTCAGTGAACTTATCGGAGTGTTAGGCCAGAAAATATCTGCTTTTGAGGGTACGGTTAAAGAGAAGGGGAAAAACCGCCTGATCGAGAAATACGGCCTCTATCTCAACAGCCAGTTCATCAGCCAGGACGAACCAGTCCAACTGAAACCAGGCGACCGGGTAGTCATCATATTACAGGCGGTGGGGGGATGACAGGCCCGGATTATACCGCTTGTTAAAACACAGGTAACTTTAATCGCTACTACGATATTCTCTTATGGCCACGGTATTTCGCCGTCCTCAATTCAGCAGCATAAGGCTCGACATCCGGAGCACCGCAACGGCGGGCTTTCGCAATTTCGGCTTCGATATCATAGGGAAGACGGATAATCTCGACTTCAAATTTATCTTCGCCCGGACTGCCGAAAGTACCTGTGATGACCGCATAGCTGGCGGTGGGGAAATCGAGGGGATTACCGACACTGCCGACATTAAAAAGCAGCTTGTGGCCGTAGGGCTTTTGAAATGCATGGTGGATATCGGAATAGCCAACGACATCGGGGTGAAAATCTTCAACAGTGTTTTCAGTATTACAAAACATCCCCAAGTGCTTAGCTTCGGTATCATCATGGAATACCCGATAAAAGAGTCCCTGGGGCGAGGCATGCAGCAGGCGGACCTTGCGGCCGCTCATGGTAAATTCAACTGAAAAAGGCAGCCGGGCTAAGATCGCCAGGCGGTCCGGCCCTAACCGGGACCGGTGCCAATCGATATGCTTCTGAAAACCATCGGGAACCGGCACGCCGGGGTCAACCAAAGCGGCAAGGGCATCCCAATTCCCCATCACCCTTTTTTCACAAAACTCGCAGCACATATCCAAAGCCTTTGCGGGATCCGAACCCTTGCCGATGAAATCACCCAGGGTTACGACTTTCTGACCGCCCCGGATCCCAGCCTGCCGGAGCATCACCGCAGTCTGCGGGCGGTTTTCGAGCATTCTTGGCGGTTGTTAACGCCTGCTGAACGC
>CAZSHH010000018.1:3459-36867 GCA_964606525.1 uncultured Dehalococcoidales bacterium | reverse complement strand
GAACGAATGAAGCTGGTAAAAGGGAAACAGGCTGATTCGTTTCGCGCGATAAACACTAATCATACCAACACCTCGCTAATCTTTCTTTTTGATAACAAATCGCTATTTAAAAACATAAGTTCTGATATTATAGCACGGGTGTTCGGGGATTGTCAAGTGCGGGATTTGGGGAAAAATAAATCAGGTTAAGGGCGGGTAAACACGGACAATCTATTTCAGGAGGTCATCGAGTGACAGGGAATGATAATACAAGATTTATGATTGATGAATGTTAAGAAAATCCGTTAAGCAGTTTCGGGGAGGAGGAGGCCGGCGAGGAACATAAACAGGGAGATGACGGCAGATATGATGAAGCCGGGCAGGAAGGAACCGGTGATATCCACCAGGTAGCCGACCATAAGCGGGGCGATGAAGTTGCCGATATTGCCGGCGACCTGGACGGTGAAGGCGACGAGAGCAGCGGTGCGAGGAGAGTTTTTATAGATTTCGAAAGGTATCGTAAAGAGGGTCGGCCCGTAAATGGCGTTCAGAATGCCGTAACAGGCGATACACGAATAAATAACCACCGGGTTATTGAAGAACACGCACATCATGGCAAACGGGCCCAGGAGTAATCCGGGGATGATCAGAAAAGGCTTACGGCGGCGAAAGTAGGTGGGGAGAAAACCGCCAGCGATACAGGCAAAGATACCGACGAGGGTAATGGTAGCAGTGATGGTGCTGGCCCTTTCCAGCGGCATGTGGAATACCTGGTTGTAGTAGGTCGGCAGCCAGGCGCCGAGGCTGTTGCCTAAACCCCAGCAACCGAAAGTGGCCAAAGACAGGAGGATAGTCGATTTCTGGGTAATGGCCTGGATGACGGATACCTGGGGGTAATAATGCGGGACAGGAGCAGTTTCAGCCGGGAGTTCTACTTTTTCTTTTTTCTTGTCTTTACCGAAGATGAGCCAGGAAACAGCCACCAACAGGGCACCAGCGCTGTAGATGGTGATGGTAGTTTCCCAGGAAGTAGCCCGGGCTAGAGGTACAGTTAGTAAGAAAGCCAGGGCGTTGCCCATGGAATTGAAACTAAGAGTAATGCCGTTCACCAGCGGTACCTGGCGGGCGGGGAACCATTCAGCGGCCATGGCGGGAATGAGGGGGAAGGTAATGCCGGCGCCGAGGGCAAAGAGGCCGCGCGTAATCAAGAGGGGAAGATAGGAATCGCACAAGGGGGCAAAGAGGCCGGCGGCCTGTAAAAGAGCGCCGAAAGCAAAGAATTTTTTAGGGCTAACCCGGGAGGCGATAAGGCCGAGGGGGGCAGTCAGGAGAATAATAGCTAAAGGAGATACAGAAGCAAACCAGGCAGCCGTTCCACTGGTCAGGCCATAAGCACTAACAATGAACGGCAACAAAGGCCCGGCGGAGGCCCAGATACCGCCTGAAAATAAACGAACCAGGCAAACATGTGCCTGGATCACATATCGGTAACGACTATTGTTCACCAAATACCTGAGAAAATATTCACCTGTTTATGTGTGTACGCAGATAGAGAAAAGTATATACATTAACAATGATATCGCCGGGGCAAGAAGGTGTCAATCCAGTGCCAGATACGAAGGAGGTTAAGGAGAAGTTATATTTTATGGTAGTGTGATAGGGGCAATATTAAGGCTTGAGATAAGATTGATGATTCAGGAATGATGATTACTAAACAGTGACAGAAAGGTAATTACTTAATCACCAGTAAGAAAATTAAGTAATCAATCAACTTCGATTTCAAGGCCGTAGAGGAGGGCGAGGGCTTCGGGGAGGGAGAAACGGGCGTTCTTGACGACGTTGTTACGGACATCGATATTATAGTTTTTGGCCTGGCGGAAGTCAGCGCGGGTGAAGGTGGACTTGAAGATAGTACTGCCCTGGAAATCGGTACCGGTAAAGACACCGTCGGTCATATCAGTCTCTACAAAACGGGCTTCTTTAGCAGAGCATTTGACCATATGAATCCTGGGGAAATGGAGAGAGCTGAAGTTTGAGTAGTCCAACTGACATTCATCGAAACTGATATCCTGAAGTTTGGCGGCCTTTGCCCAGTCGAAACCCATGACTTTACAGCGATGAAACTGGGGCTGCAGGAAGCGGCTTTTATCGGGATTGACCGCAGACATGGTGCAAGCCTCGAATTTACAGTCGATAAAGACGCATTTTTCGAACTTGCAGTCGACAAGGCGGCACTCTATGAAAGAACAGGCTTCGAAGCGTACAGAAGACACCGTTTCACCGGAAAGAGACAAGGCAGAAAATTTTTCCTTGTAATAAGAGGCTTCAGAGAAAGGCATGAGTTATGACATCTCCACGAGTTTGTTGACGATCCAGATCATGCCTTCAGTATCGCGGGCACAGTATGTTTCAAGGTCCGACCGGACCTTAGCTTTTTCAGCCGCGGTCATCCTTCCGGACATGATATCGAGATAGGCCAGGCTGGCAATATCCCCTTTACTGATATCCATATCACTGTAGCTTTGTCCGGTGAGGGCCGGCAGGACGCTCTTGATGGAAGCGCTGCCTTTTTGATCCGGATGATAGTAACTAAAATTGCGGAAAGGCTGTAAAAGGTCGACCAGGCGAGTGCAGACTTCGGTGACCCACGGCTGGTGTTCCGGGAAAGCCCCGGCCAAGTCATTGAGGATGCTTTCTTCAAAGGACTGGTTGTAAACGACGATGCTGCCGCGACGGCCGATGACTTTTCTTAACTCAGCAAAGAACTGCGGCCGAGGATCACCGTCGCCCTCGGCAAGGAAGCCGAAGTGCCAGGCCATGGTCCCGGGCTTGTCCACAATATGCAAAGAAAATTGGAAAGGCACCTGCTGGTAAGGGCGGGTGTCATCATAAAGGGGCACGGCAGTCTGAAAAGTCTCGAAGTCCAGGTAATGAACGGGATATTTAAGCGATTTCAAAAATTCAGTCAAAGCCGGCTTATCGATGAAGGCACAGCCATTGATATCGCACCATTTCTGGATTTCCTGGGGGCCGGTCAGTTTAAAGGAGTCCGGGATGTCGCGGAAGAAGCGGGTGCCGGCATACAGCAAGTCGAAAACTTTAGCGTTGCCGCGGTAGAGGTTGAGGATATTGTTTTCCGGTAAGGATGCCCAGCACAGGGAAATGCGGCATTCATAAGGGTCATTACAGTGAACCCCGGGGACAAGGTCGGGGGGATTTTCCGCCTGCATCACCGATTGCATTTCCCTGATACGGTCTTCGAGCCCGGATTCGGCTTCCTTGACCTGGGACGTAATGTCCTCATTGATGAACAATTGGGCAGGGTCGATCTCACCCTGTTTAACATATTTATTATTGATATGCATTAGGAAGCAGCGGCCGACAGCCAGGCCGCGGCGTTCACAGCACAATTTCTGGAAAGAAACATCGTGGATGTTTTCATCTTTAACGCGGGTGCCGCTTTTCACCTCGATGATGTCCCATTTACCATCTGCCGAGTAATTTAGAATATCAATCCGCGAATATAGGCCACCGGCAGAAATCCCGGCTTCGAAGAAGGTCTTACCTTTATCCAGCAGCCTGGCATTTAAGTCGCCAGTGCCCCGGAAAGTAGATTCGGGGACACGGATGCCGCCGGGGAAAAGCTTTTCCGCATATTCCTGGACAAGATGGCCCTGGTCGAAGAGGTGCTGGGTCTGGGCATCAGGTTGAGGCACAGCGCCGGGCTGGTTGATGATGTACCATAGATATTTAAGGCACTGCAGACCGTTAAGGTAGCGGGACTTGGATAATGATGGAGGCATGAGACTCCTTTGCGAAAAGTAATTGTTTCCCCAGCAGCGAGGTAGAACAAACTGTCTGGTATGGGCATTATACGCTGGGGAGGGAGACAAGGCAAACCGGACAAAGAACAGGCGGCATCTTGACGATATAAGCAGACAACAGCTACTATCATGGCAAGAGTAAAGGAGAAGCAGAGAATGGCGAGGATTGATATCAAACTACCGGAAAAGTTCCTTTTTGCGACGGAAATACCAATACGCATCAGCGATATCAACCGGGGGCGGCACCTGGCATTCCACATTGTGCTTTCATTTACTGAGGAGGCACGGATACGCTTCTGGAAGCATTTGGGCTATAGCGATGAGAACATGAACGGGGTGGCAATGATCGTGGTGGATGCGGGAATAATGTACCGGAAGCAGGGCTTTTACGGGCAGACGTTGAAAGTGGAAGTAGCACTGGCCGAATTTTCGAGTAAGGGTTGCGATATGATATTCCGGATGTCGGATGCGGCGACAGGGCAGGAGATGTTCCGGGCGAAAACGGGGATGCTGTTCTACAATTACCAGACACAGAAGGTGGCAGCGGTGCCGGAAGATTTCAAGCAGCGGGTGGCCAAAATAATAACAGATAGTAAATAAGAGACCGCGAAAGCCGTAATCAAAGGTGAATTCACGAAACAGCCGGCCTGTCTTGCTAACTAGAATTATCAAGACAGGCCGGAGGTACGGAGACGTAAGCTCAGCGTCTCCGGCATTTTAACAAGCAACGGCAGGCGGACAACAAGATCAAGAAGGATAAAAATCAGGAAGACGTATTGAGGCCCGACGCGGTCCCAGATAATGCCGGAAATGAAAGCCATACCGGCTGCCAGCGGCATGCGGAAAAAACGCGCCAGCCCTAACCACCGTCCCATCTGGTGCGGTGGGATCAACTCGCGTTCCATAGCAGCAGAAATTGGGGAGCTCAGGTAAAAAAATCCCTGCAGTATACCGGCGAAAACAAGGAAAACCGGGGCTGGGGACCAGACCAGCAGCAGGTTAGAGATCCAAAACAGAGGAATTGTGATATAGAGGACACGTTTACGGCCGATGCGGTCGGCAAACCTGCCCAGGGGTACGGCGAAAATAATGGAGGTCAAGGCAGCCCCGGTAACCATAGCGCCGAGAATAAACGGAGTGGCATGTCGGACTTCGTAAGCATACAACTGGGAAAAAGGAAAAACCATGGCGGCGGGGAATTGACCGACGGCGGCAATAAGCAGCCATTTTTTCAGATGCCGGCCTTCTTTCATCACCTGTTGAAAATCACGGAGGAAATGGGGCTGTGCAGGATTGGCGGCAGCCCACCTGGTATTGCTCAACTGTACCAGGACAACAATAAAGGTAACTATGGTGATACCCAGGCAGATAAAAAATAAAGGCCGGATGCCGGAGATAGTTGCGCCGCCGTTCATAGTAACGATCCAGGACCCGAGGATCGGGCCAAGCATCCCCAAAAGACCGGCGGCTACCGTTTCACAAATCATCATACCGGTAGCCCGGTCCTTATTAGCCAGACAATTGCCACACACGGTGGCACAACTATGGATACTTACAGAGAATCCCAACCAGTAGGTAGCTATGGCGATAATGGTAACCAGCCAATATTGAGCGAGGGCATAAGTAAGGTAACAGACAGCTAAAAGGCCGATGCCGAAAAGATACATCTTGCGGGGCCCGGTCTTATCGATAATCCAGCCGCTGAAGGGAGCGACAATACCAGCGATAATCATACCCAGACTGTTAAGAAGACCGAGTTGGGTAGCCGTAGCCCCAAGAGCGACGATATAGATGGAAAGATAAGGAAAGACCATCTGGTAAGCAAAACGTTCCAGAGAGGTGCGGACGACGGTGACTTTCCAGTCATGCCGCTGACGCTGTAAAAAAAATACAGACCCGGAGAACGTAGCGGAGATACGGGCAACAACACCGGGGGCTGACGACAAATCACTCACGGACGTTGTCCCTCCACACACAACCTGAAAACCAAATAAGAAAGGAACCGGAGATATCTTAACAGTGGAAGTGGAGGTTTGTCTAGTTGGTGACAATGGTTTTAGGCAAGGTGAGGAAAGGACCCGGCGGGAGAATAAATTGACGAATGGAGGTAGCAGGGGAAGGGAAGAGAGTGTTTATTGAAGTGTCTATCGTTTAAATACAGTCCGCTCATACGTTCGACAGACTCGGTATGAGCGGATACAGCCTCGAGGATAAAGTTAAGAAGTAAGCCAGACGATATCACCATAGAGTTTGGGACTGTGAGGCCGGGAGGAGAAGACAGCATACTCGGATTTGGCCTGAGCGACGGTAGTTGTTTTGCCGTGACCGGGGAATACGATAGTATCCCCAGACAGCGGAAATATCTGTGTAGTAATAGATTTCTGGATCTGATGGAAACGGGCAGCAGTAACGGTACGGCCGGGTCCGCCGGGGAAAAGGGTATCGCCGGCGATAAGGTATTTCCCCGTAAGGAAACAGACGCTGCCGGGGGTGTGGCCGGGGGTAAAGAGAGTTGTCAACTTGACCTTGCCAACGCGGAATTTACGACCATGATGCAGGAGGATATCCGGCGGACGGGGCAGCCAGTACATATTGTCGCGGGGATGAACGGCATACGGTACCGAAACACGGTCAAGAACTGCTTTCAGGCCGTAATAATGATCGATATGGCTGTGAGTCAAAAGGACATATTGGGGATTAGTGCTCTTGAGGTGCTTGACCAGGGTAGGGGCCCCGGGAGGGGTATCGATAAGGACGCTATCGCCAGTACGGGGACAAATGATGATGTAAGCATTAGTAGCCCAGGCACCAACTTCCAGGCGGATGATCTTAATATCGTCATTATCTACAACAGTATCAATTTGCACCGAGGACCTCCGGAAAACAATGAATTCAAGGCTATCATAACGCAAGCGGATTGTATAGTGCCAATTGTGGTATAAGGGAAAAACGATTAAGTTTAAAATTATGATGCTTTTAGTTGACAATAAGAGCGGCTGCTTAGTATTATCGGGGTTGGTATATGAAGAAGAAACAGCCAGCCATACCAAATTGGAAATACACCCCGGCTTATGATGATATTTCGCGCAAAACACTGGACACCGCTCTCGCAAAAGTAGCTTTATACAAGCACTGGCGTGTCCGGGACCCCGGGAAAGAAGCCGATATCAATGTCCGTTATGCTGCCATGCCAGCATTAACGAAAAAGGATATCCGGGAAAATTTCCCGATGTCCATCCTGCCCGATGATAAAAACATGGAGATGGGGTTGGCGAGCGGTGAGATAGAACTGGTAAATACCAGTGGGACAACCAACGAAAAAATCACCAATATCTGGAACCAGGAATGGTGGGATGCGTCAGAACAGGCATCGTGGACACTGAACAAACATATGGCAGCATTAGGAAACGGCACTCACCGGGAAGCGATACTGGTGAATCCAAGGAACGTAGGTTTTACGTCCGATAATGCTGACCTGCCGTTGGAGCAAAGACGCCTGTCCAGATTTCTATATTTGAACGAAAAAACCGACCCGGAATTATGGACAGAAAAACACATCGACCGCATCACGGAGGAATTAAATACTTTTCAACCACGGGTCCTGGAAGCGAACCCGTCAATATTAGCCAGATACTGCCGAAAAGCATCAGCCCGGGGATTACAAGTCTTTCAACCGGACATAATTACTTTTACTTACGAGTACCCGATAAAGCTACATTACCAGCAAATCGGGAAGGTGTTTAAGTCGCCTCTGATCAGTTCCTACGGGACGACAGAGACAGGTTACGTTTTCATGGAATGCGAGTACGGCAACTTCCACCAGAACACTGCTTACTGCCGGGTCGATTACGAACCGCTAAAAGCGGAACACGGTGGGCCGGGGCTGGGACGGATCCTGGTAACCCCACTGGGGAATCCCTGGAGCTACCTGATGCGTTTTGATACGGGCGACCTGGTCCATATAAAGGAAAACGGGAAATGTGCCTGCGGAAGAGATGAAGGTATGATACTGTCTTCGATCGCCGGGCGGACGGTGAACCTGACGAAAACCTGTAGAGGGCGGCTGGTAACCCTCCAGGAACTGGATGAAGTAATCAGCCAATTAGACGAGTTGGAAATGTACAAACTGGTACAGACCGATAAAAACAATTATGAACTACACCTGGTAAGTGGACGGAAAGACCGGGAGAAGCTACGCAGGGAAGCTGAAAAGAGGTTGAAAGGCCTTTATGGTAATGAAGCGGAAATCAGAGTGATTTATGATGAAGAGATAATGCATGAGCCATCCGGGAAATACCTGGTATCCCGGGCGGAGTTTGACATAAATATTGAGGAGTTTATCGACCGGGAATAAATTAAGATCAATCATGATGATCGTACCGATACCGGCCGCGCGATTCACATGTAAAAGTTTTCACCTACGACTACAAGTTTCATATGAAATAACGGGAGTGATTTAAGATTTATAATTTAAGAAAGTGTGAAGGGATAATGACGCGGCATCATAAGACTGATGACATTGCAGAGCCTAGACACTAAAACTGAGAAGAAATAGGTTATTTAAGGATAGAAACGAACTTTATGAGTGAGAAAAAACCGATATACCTGTTGGCGGGGGGAAGGGGAAGTAAGAGCCCGGACAATATCCTCAAAGCGATCTTCCGAGATATAGGGAAACCATCCCCGACCATCGCTTACATCGGAGCGGCGACTGAGGACGATACCACCTTTTTCCAGCATATGAGTTCAATGGTAAGGTCAGCCGGAGACTGTAAACTGGTGCATGCGGTGACAGCGCGGCGGAACGCTGACCTAAAAAAAACCAAGGAGATACTGGAACAGGCTGATGCGGTATATGTAGGGGGCGGGGACGTAGAAGCGGGAATGGAAGTACTGCAAAAGAAAAAGATGACCGGGATATTCAAGGAGTTGTGCAACCGGGGAAAACTGTTCTTCGGTGTATCAGCCGGGAGCATCATGCTGGCGAACGAATGGGTACGCTGGCGAGACCCGGACGATGACGATACAGCCGAGATGTTTCCCTGCCTGGGGTTGGCGCCAGTCATCTGCGATACTCACGGAGAAGGTGACCGCTGGGAAGAATTACAGGCGGCATTAATGCTTAAACCAGTGGGGACGATCGGCTACGGCATCACCTCCGGGGCGTGCCTGGTGGTCTATGGAGACGGCAAGGCGGCGGCGTTGGGAGGAGTGGTAGCCCGTTATCAGAAGGACGGCAGCCAGGTACGGCAAAGTACAGACCTGAAACCGGAATAGAATGACATTAACGATACCAGAGATAACCAGATGAAGCCCCGGATACAGGCGCAAAACAACTCCTTAACAAAAACAGGCTTTACATGTACTATTAAGATAAGATGACAGGATTTCGCTGGTGGGGTGGGGGGAGGTTCGGGGAATACGAAGAACGGCTTTCCGTGCTGGACATTTATAAATCCGGCACCCTTGATTTCAAGTTAGCCAGCTTGTTATGGCTGCTGATGGAACAACGGGCTTCGGTACTGGTAGCTTCACTACCAATGCTGGCCGGAAAAACTACGATTCTGAATATACTCCTGGACTTTTTACCACCCACGATAAAACAGATACATATGCAAGGCCTGTTGGAGGATTTTTCTTTCCTGAAAGAAACAGTCCCGCAGGACACGTACCTGGTGGCTTCCGAGTTCAGCGAAGACCGGATGGACTACATGTGGGGGCCACCGGCACAGCGTGCTTTCCAGTTACTGGAAAAGGGATATGCCATCGGCGGCACGATACATGCCCGGACGGCTAAAGAAGCACTGGCGCTGCTGCACGGGTATTTACAGGTACCAGTGGAAACGCTGGGGAATATGGATGCGGTAGTAACCTTAAGGGCTACCCGAGGCAAAACACGATTCGACGACCCAATACGAAGGATAGATTCGATCAGCTTGATTTTACCACATCCGGACGGATTATCACTTAACATAATAGTGTCACGGGAATTGGGGACGGATACCCTGATATTCCCCGATAACCAGGAGTTGGAAGCGGCGCTAAAGCAAAAATTTTCCCTGAAAAATGTACATTTCGCTGAAGAAATGGAAACCAGGGCAAAGCTGCTAGCCAGGCTGCTAGTAGAGGGACATACTACAAGGGACGAAGTGAAACGAACCGTAACTGACTATTATCACTCGCATTCACAATAACGATGACGACTGAAAAACAGCAATTGACAATTATTCTCATGGCTGCTAAAATGGTTTATCTTACAAACTGTTAATTGAGTAAATAATCTACTTAAGCATTAATTAACCAACGTGAAGCAGACTGAGATAGAACATATCCTGGAAGATTTGTTTACCGTAATGCCGCTGTTACACCGGAAACTACTGCGTATGGACCTAGGCGGCGTAACCGGAGAATATACCCGCCTCCACATGGGAATCATGGGGCAGCTGCATACAGGATGTATCACGACTTCAGAACTGGCGCAGGCAGTAAAGGTGCCCAGGCCGCAGATAAGCCACCTGGTAGACCAATTGGTAAGTGCCGGGCTTATTGAAAGGAGACCGAATACGAAAGACCGCCGGGTAATCAACCTGGTATTAACGGAAAAAGGAACCGCCAAGCTTCAGGACATGAAGCAGAGAGTAAATAACCGGATAAAACAAGAATTAGCAGTGCTTACCCCGGACGAACTCAAAGAATTAGCGGCGGCCCTGGAAACCTTAAGGAGGATCGGAACCAAATTGTAAACCGATCCAGTTTTCAATGGGCCTGGATACAAAACTCATTACCTAACCTAGACAGGCATTAAACGCGTGTGTTTTTTGGTGCTGAGAACAGGAGCTAAGTATAAATGCTTAGAATAATTAAATACTTGAAACCTTACAGTTGGGCCATCGGGCTGATCTTCCTTTTATTGTTCGGGCAAGCGATGGCTGATCTGGCATTACCAGGTTACATGGCGAACATCGTAAATATCGGTATCCAACAAAACGGCATTGAGCGGGCGGCCCCGGAAGCGGTAAGAGCAACCGAATTTGAGAAGATAATCCTGTTAATGACACCGGAAGAGAAAGCTCTGGTATCATCAGGATATGAAAAACTGGAACGGACCAGCCTGGCTGCCGAAGAATACGAAAGGTATGTCAAAATCTACCCGATTATCAGCGAAGAAGCGGTATTCAAACTCACCGATGAAGGCAAAGAGAAAATCGATGAACTGGAAGCCGTTCTCACCCGTTATATCCCGGTAGTACTGGGGATAGAACAAGCGGGCTCGGCGATCCTGGGGGTCGAGCTGCCGGTGGGGGTAGACCCCTTTGAATCATTGCGGCAACTGCCCGAAGCACAACTAATAACCATACGGGCTGCGATAAACAGTTATCTCGATGCAGTGCCGGAAAAAAACCTGACACAATATGCGGCAACATACAACCTGATAGAGTACAAAGCGATAGGGATGAGTGTCAGCAGGATCCAGACCCGATACATGATCAAGATTGGGTTAATGATGCTACTGCTGACGCTGGCCGGGGCGGGGGCTTCGGTAGTGGTAGGCTATTTATCCGCCCGGATCGGCGGGGGATTGGGCAGGGACCTGCGGCGGCGTTTATTCGTAAGAGTAGAGAGTTTTTCCAATACGGAATTCAATAAGTTTTCCACGGCTTCGCTGATTACACGTTCGACAAACGATATTACCCAGATACAGATGCTGCCGATGATGCTGTTCCGGACGTTGTTCTATGCCCCGATACTGGGTATCGGCGGCATTTTAAAGGTGATTGGAGCAGACCAGTCGATGCTATGGATAATCGGGGGGGCGGTAGCAGTTATGTTAACGATGATGATCATCATGCTGATCATTGCCCTACCGCGTTTCCAATCGCTGCAGCTGCTGACGGATAAACTCAACCTGGTAACGAGAGAGATACTTACCGGCCTGATGGTGATCCGGGCTTTCAATACGCAAGCCTACGAAGAGAAAAAATTCGATACGGCAAATATCGACCTGACGAAGGTAAACCTATTTGTAAACCGGTTAATGGTACTGTTAATGCCGCTGATGATGCTGGTGATGAACGGCGTGATGCTGTTGATCATCTGGGTGGGGGCGCACCAGGTGGATGCAGGGACAACCCAGGTAGGTGACCTGATGGCTTTTATGCAGTATGCCATGCAGATAATCATGGCCTTCCTGATGATAGCAATGATGTTTGTGATGGTACCGCGAGCCAGTGTTTCCGCAGTCAGAGTAGCCGAAGTACTGGAAACCGAACCAGCGATCAAAGACCCGCAGAAGCCCGCAGAATTCGATGCCGCCATGAGGGGAACGGTAGAATTCCGCGAGGTATCATTCCGGTACCCAGGAGCAGAAGACGATGTACTGCAAAATATAAACTTCACGGCGCGGCCGGGAGAAACGACGGCGTTTATCGGCAGTACCGGCAGCGGGAAGTCAACACTGATTGACCTGATTCCCCGATTCTATGACGTGACGGAAGGAAAAGTGGTCATCGATGGGGTCGATGTGCGGGAGGTGACGCAGCACGAATTACGGAAACGCATTGGGTACATCTCGCAGAAAGCAGTGCTCTTTTCCGGCAGCATTAAGGACAACATCAAATACGGCAGCGAAAAGATAACAGACGAAGAAGCATCCCGGTATGCCGATATTGCCCAAGCGGCAGAGTTCATTGAAAAAAGTGAAAAAGGATTCGATACCGAGGTTGCCCAGGGAGGAACCAACCTTTCAGGCGGCCAAAAGCAACGGTTAGCGATTGCCCGGGCACTGGCAAAACGCCCGGAGATATATATCTTCGATGATAGTCTATCCGCACTGGATTTTAAAACGGAAGCGGCATTAAGGAAAGCCCTGAAGAAAGAAACAGGAGGGGCGACAGTACTAATCGTTACACAACGGGTAAGTACAGTAATGGGGGCGGAACAAATCGTGGTCCTGGATAAGGGGACCATTACCGGCATCGGTACACACCAGGAATTAATGGAAAGCTGTGCTGTATACCAGGAAATAGCCTTATCTCAGCTAACCAGGGAGGAACTAGCGTCATGATGCAGCACGGCGGCCAGCAAGAAAGAAATTACCGCAACGGCGGCCCTCCCGGACGTCCACCGGGACCGGGGCCAATGGGAGGCCCGCCCGGCGGACCGATGGGGATGATGGGGGGCAAACCAAAAAGTTTCCGTAAAACCATGAAGACATTCATGGGTTATCTGAAGCCATACCGGTTACAGATAGCGGTCGTGGTCTTTTTTGCCGTAGCCAGTACGATATTTGCGATAATCGGCCCCAAGTTACTGGGCAATGCGATGACACGTTTATTTGAGGGCGTGGTCGCTAAAGCGATGAATACACCAGGGGCGGCTATTGATTTCCCTTATATCGCTAATATTGCCATCATCCTGATCATCCTGTACCTGCTCAGCGCCCTGTTCAGCTACATACAGGGATACATAATGACCAATATCTCCATGAAGGTGACTTATCAATTCCGTAAGGAAATTTCAGAAAAAATCAAGCGGTTACCACTGAAATATTTCGATAGTACCAGCCACGGCGATATCCTAAGCCGGGTCACCAACGATGTGGATACAGTAAGCAATACGTTAAACCAGACGATGACCCAGATAGTGTCTTCAGTAGTGACGATCGTGGGTGTCCTGGTAATGATGTTGACCATCAACTGGATAATGACACTCGCGGCAATACTGGTATTGCCGATATCGATGGTGTTGATAAGCCGGGTAGTGAAAGCCTCGCAGAAGCATTTCCAACGGCAGCAGAGGTACCTGGGACGGGTAGACGGGCATGTGGAAGAGATGTATAGCGGCCACAATATCATGAAGGCTTTCAACGGTGAGGAAAAGTCGATCCAGCAATTCGATGTACATAATGAGAAACTGTATACGGCGGCCTGGAAATCACAGTTCCTGGGCGGCCTGATGATGCCCATGATGAACCTGGTGGGAAATATTTCTTATGTCGTGATCAGTATCCTGGGCGGCTACCTGGCGGTGACAGGGGCGATCGGGGTAGGCGATATCCTGGCTTTTATCAGCTATGTACGTTCCTTTACGCAGCCGATCGTACAGACGGCGACGATAGCTACCGTAATACAATCGGCGACCGCGGCGGCGGAACGGGTCTTCGAATTCCTGGAGGAAGCAGAAGAAGTACCGGAACCGTTAAAAGCAGCGCAGTTGAAAACAGTGACGGGACTTGTATCTTTCCAGAAAGTAAGGTTCGGGTATACACCGGATAAGGTAGTCATCCATAATTTCTCGGCGAATATCAAGCCCGGACAGAGAATAGCCATCGTGGGACCGACAGGGGCAGGGAAGACGACCATCGTGAAACTGCTGATGCGGTTTTACGACATCGATTCCGGCTCGATAATGATCGATGGGGTGGATATCAGGCAGTTCAAAAGAGATGAGCTGCGGCGGATGTTCGGGATGGTGCTACAAGATACCTGGCTTTTTAACGGCACAATACGGGAAAACATCCGTTACGGTAAACTGGAAGCAAAAGATGAGGAAGTATTAGCCTCGGCGAAAACAGCATACGTGGACCATTTCGTACGGACACTACCAAAAGGTTATGACCTCGAAATCAACGAAGAGTCGAGTAATATCTCACAAGGACAGAAGCAGTTACTGACGATCGCCCGCGCCTTCCTGGCGGATCCGAAGATGCTGATCCTGGATGAAGCGACCAGTTCGGTTGATACACGTACGGAAGTCCTGATACAAAGAGCGATGGGCGAACTGATGAAAGGCCGGACCAGCTTCATTATTGCGCACCGGTTGTCAACAATCAGGGACGCCGATATCATACTGGTGATGAAAGACGGCGACATCGTAGAACAAGGCAAGCACGAAGAGTTACTGGCGGCCAAGGGTTTCTATGCGTCGTTGTACCAGAGTCAATTTGAAGGAGAAGCGGAAGAAAACGGTAAGATAATGGTGAAACCATTGCCGAGCAGGCAGGGAATGATGCCGCCTGGAATGCCGCCACCCCAGTTCAAACCCGGGAAGAAACCGTAAACTATAACAAATAACCAAGTATAAAATATACACAAAGAAAGCGGTTTGTATTCATCGATGCAAGCCGCTTTTTGGGCTGAATATAAAGTTAAATATTTGACTTAATAAAGGGGCAGTCATAGAATTTGGCATCTGATTGATGAAAGACATAAATAAGGAGCGGCCGTAATGAGTAAAGCAAGCTGGTCCGGGGTGAAATTCGAAGCAAGGTTGAAAACACTCAAAGAAGGCATCGAAAAGAAACACGGCAAGACGACGGAAGAGCTCGTCAAGGAACGAGAGAAGCGGATGTACGATGCCATCGAACTGCGGATACCGGACCGGGTACCGGTAACTATGCATACCGGGGTATTCTCGGCTAAGTACGCAGGAATCCCGTTATCAGCGATGTATTACGACCATACCGCCTATAAAGAAGCCTGCCTGAAAACCGTACTCGATTTCGAACCGGACTCAGGGGCCAGTATGATCCTGGTTAGTTCGGGGACGGTGATGGAACTGCTGGATACGAAACACCAAAGATGGCCGGGCTATAACCTGCCGGAGGACACGCCTTACCAGTTCGTGGAAGGTGAATACATGCAACCGGAAGAATATGACCACCTACTTAATGATCCGTCAGATTTCATCTTCCGGGTCTACCTGCCGCGTATCTTCGGGACGATGGCCCCGGTAGCGAAATTACCGGCGTTCCGGGACTACCTGGGAGGGATGGGTTTCTCGGGTTTACTAACAATATTATTGACACCAGAATATAAAGAACTGGGGAAAAAACTGGTGAAAGCAGCCCGGATACAACGGAAGATTGCCAGGGAAGGGATGGAATTTTCCCGAGCAATGGTGATGCTGGGATATCCCTCGAATTACGGCAGCCGGGTATTCGGGGGAGGAGTGGGCTCGGCGCCGTTCGATGCGATATCGGACAATCTGCGGGGGATGCGGGGGGCAATGCTGGACATGTACCGCTGCCCGGACAAACTGCTGGCTGCCTGCGATAAAATCCTGGAATGGCAACTGGCAAAGGCAATACCAGCGGAATTGAACGTGCGGGGATACCGTCCGCAAGCCGGCATGCCGCTGCACCGGGGTTCACAGGGATTCATGTCAAAAACACAGTTCGAGAAATTTTACTGGCCGACACTAAAAAAAGCGATCACAGCAAACGTTAGCCTGGGTTACATTTCAGCGCCTTTCTGGGAAGGCATCTGGGACGACCGGCTGGAATACCTGCTAGAACTACCTAAAGGGAAAGTGGTGTTTTACTGCGAGTTAACCGATATCTACCGGGCAAAGGAGGTCCTGGGCGACCATATGTGCATCCAGGGCGGCGTACCGCCGACGATACTTCAAACCGGTTCGCCGCAGGACGTAGAAGAACTCTGTAAAAAACTGATCAAAAAAGTAGGGAAGAACGGCGGCTTCATCCTGAGCCCGGGTAGTGCCATCGACTATGCCAAACCGGAGAATATCAAGGCTATGGTAGATGCGGCCAAAAAATACGGTTGGTATTGAGCATAGACTTTATGGAGACAGACAGCACCCAAAAATACGAGCGGATGACGATCATATTGCACAGCGGCGCTTACGACCGGGTGTCGAACGCGCTGTCACTGGCGGCGATCGGACTAAGCATGGGAATGGAAGCTTATATTTTGCTGACTTACGAAGCAGTGGATAGATTTGTAAAGGGGCACTTTGAAGATATAGAAGGTACCGAACCGGGCATGTATAAAAAGATGCACGACGGCATCGAAGCCGGGAAATTCCATAACATTGAAGAAAAACTAGCCACAGCCCGAGAGTTGGGGTTGAAGCTATTTGCCTGTAACACAGCGATGGCAACCATGGGAGTGGAGAAGAAAGACATGGTGGAGGAAGTCGACGATATCATGGGCTTAACCGCCTTTATACAGTTGGCCAAGGAGGCTACAATAAACTGGTACATATAGCAGAAAGTTACCAGATACGGGGCAGCAATATTTTACGGTCCGGGGGATAATCGGGGAAATTTTCCTGATACCATTTCTGGTGGGAGCGGGCACGGGGCACCAGATTAGCAGCAGTCCAGACAGCAAAGGCCAGTCCCGGCAACGACCAGGTGGCGATCGCCCAACCGGCCCAGATCATAATCTCACCACAGTAGTTCGGGCAAGAAATCCAACGATACATCCCGCCGTAAGGAACTTTATAATGAAATTCACCGGACTTACGTAAACTGCGCAGGGTAGTATCAGCCTGGCGGTTCATGATATAGCCAACGACAAAAAAAGTAACACCGACGATAAAACGCGGCCCGAGCAGCCAGGGGGTATCATATCCGCCGGAAAAAGTAAAAACATAGCGGCCGTTGAGATATGCATTGATGGCATTGAAGATAAAACCCAGGGCGACGACGAGTGCTGTCATTTTCCGGGCACTGCGTAGGGTAAAGGGAAAAATAAAGGCCCGGTGCAGGTAGTGAGCTTGCCATAATCCCAGGAAAATAAAAGCGGTGAGTGAAAAAGAGTACTCACCGACCGCCCAACAATAAAGGAAAACCAACACAGAAGACGATTCCATGATGATCCAACCCAGTTTATCATTAATCACCAAACCCCAACCGGAACGGGAGTGGCGGCCGTAAGGGGCATTTACGAAAAACAATGAGATGAAAACGACGAAAGCGGTAACAAAAAAGGCGATAATCAACCAATCATAAAAAGTAGTTTCATTCATGAGTTCACTCCGGAAGAGACACGCGGTGAATACGCAATCTTTCCGGTCAGGCGAAACCATTCCAGGGTATCAGCGATCGACTGCTCCAATGACCGCGGCTGGTAACCGAGTTCGCGGGTAGCTTTTTCATGACTGACACAAGGGCTGGTCTTGAGGGTCTTGATAGAGTAACTGGTATATAGGGGCCGCCGACGGCGAATGCGGTCATAACAGGTTATAAAAGGTGCACCAGCGGCCGCCAGCCACAGGGGCCAGTTGAAGCGGGGGGCGGACTTACCGGTGATATTTTCCGTGATACCGGCGATTTCACGCAGGCTGGCCCAGCGGCCGGAAAGGAGATAATCTGAGCCGGACGGGGCAATCTGAGCAGCCCGGACAGCTCCTTCAACGACATCACGGACATCTACCCAATCAAAACCACCGTCAACCATCCCAGGCAACTTACCAGCAGCCAGCAAAATAAGAACTTCCCCGAAAAAAGAAGGTTGAAAGTCATAGGGGCCGAGGATGGAAGTAGGGCGGATAATGATGGCATTGAGCCCTTTTTGGAGACCTTTTTCGATTTCTTTTTCCCCGGCAGCTTTAGAAAAACCGTAAGGAGGCCAGTCGGAGTTTTGTATCAAGCGGCAAGATTCATCGATAGTTTTACGGCCGGTAACAGGATCCATGGCATGAATAGAACTGAAATGGATAAGACGCTGAACATGATGCTGTAGGCAGGCATCGATAATGTTGCGGGTACCATTCACATTTACCGGTTCCATATCCCGCCAGCGGTCCGGGGTAAGGGCAAGGCTGGCCGCAAGGTGATAAACCGTATCGACGCCCTGGAAAGCCGGGAACAGCGAGGCAGCATCCCGGACATCACCTGAAAATGCTTCAACGGCAAGGCCGGCAATGGCCTGTTTATTATGATGAATCAGGACGCGCACGGATTGGCCGCGGGCAAGTAACGCCCGTACCAGGTTAGCACCGACATGTCCGGTAGCGCCGGTGACTAGAGTAGTCATTAGTACCAAATGCTAACATATTTTTAACCAGATATCTAGAGCAACTAGGTAATAAGCGATACTAAAGATATGAAAATGACCAGACCTTGACAACAAACAGGCATGAATAGTATTTTTTACGAACAGGGTCCCAGGACAAATAGATATTGAAAGGGGTAGGTTACCATGTATAGAAACCGCTGGCTGATATCTATAATGATGGTGCTGGTCCTGTTGGGTGGGTGTAGAGGCGGGGGGCAGCCGGAAAAAATAACACCAACATCAACCGAGGGACTGACAGGCCAAACGGTCAACCTCTCTTCCGGGACAAGCATGGTTCTGGGAGAGAAATGGCGGGACGTGAAATTCACGGTCGATTCCGATTGGAAGTATGTGAGTATCGAAGGGTGGTTTCATGCCTCGGGTGGGGCACAAAATGATATCGAGGTATTTATCTGCGACGATAATGATTTTTCAGATTGGGCAGCGGGTAGGAAAATAACGCCACTATTTAATACCGGCCGGAAAACAATAGGTGAAATCGATATCGGCCTACCGGAGAAATGGATAAAATATCACCTGGTGTTTAGCAATATTTTCAGCAACACACCAAAGTATATCCAGTCACAAATCGACCTTAAATATTATACTGTGAAGCCGACGACGGATAATACTTCCGGTTAAAACATGCATCTTTAAACCTGCCGGCTTAAATACCTTTTGGCAGCATCACGTCTACAATAGCGGTACGGCCGTTGCGGACTTGCTTGAGAGCAGCCTTCAAGGCAGGGAGGACTTTTGTGGGATTATCGACAATGCGGCCGTAACCTCCGCAAGAGCGGGCAATCAAAGAAGAGTCGACGGGCGGATCGATATCGAGGCCAGAAGCAAAACCCAATTCGTCGGAAATTTTGGATTCGGACATCGACTCGACAATCTGACGAATCGCGCCGTAGGAACGGTTGTTGAAGATGACATACAGCACCGGAGCATGATAGGCACGGGTGGACCATAAAGTTGAGACCGGGCAGCCCCAATAAAAACCGCCGTCGGTCAATAAGCTGACAACGGTTTTACCTGGAGCGGCGATCCTGGCCCCAAGAGCAGCCCCGACGGCAAAACCGATATTACCGCCGGCACAAGCGAGCAGACTGAAAGGTTCGCTGCGGCTGATCTGTTCGGTGGGAGAAGCAGCCTGGCTGATGAGGTGATTGACCAGAATGGTATCCGGATCGATGATTTGCGCCAGGCAATATGACAGCCAGTCAGGGGAGACCGGGTAGTCGAGAGACTTTTTCAGGGCCATATCCCGAGAGTCCTGCCTTACCTTGATATGCTTTGCTGCCAGGTAGGCGTAACGCGAAGCCAGTTCAACTTTTTTAGCGGGAGTTATTTTACGGCGGAGGATGCGGGTTAAGGCAGGGACAGCCTGGCGGCAATCAGCCTGGATGAAGATATCAGCACCGCGGCCCCAAAGCGGCCGGCCTACGGTGAGGGGATCGAAATCAATTTGAAGGATGCGGGCATTGGGTTGCGGGCTGCCAGCGGCGGGGACATAAGGCATATCGTAATCAAGACATAGAATAACATCCGATTCAGCGAGGGCAGCATTGATGCCACGGCTACCACCAATATGCTCGATCCCGGCGCAGAGGGGATGGGTGGTGGGGAAATTCATGCGGGTCAAGCCAGACATCACAGGTGAGGCTAAGGTTTCTGCTAAATCCACCAAAGACCGGATATTCTCAACATAGCGTCCCGTAGAACCGGCGACAATGAGAGGATGGCGTGCACTGAGCAAGAGGTCGGATATTTCAGTGAGGACCGACGTATCTGGTTCAGGGAAAGCCGGCGACGTTGTATCGGGCTTGCGGATACCGGCAGGAGACAACCGTTTCTTAAAAACTTCGGGAGTATAAGTGACATAGACCGGGCCGCGTGGTTCGGTCATCGCGATATCAAGAGCCTGCTGCAGTATTTCATGGAGGTCATCAGCGGGACCGGTTTCAACGTCCCATTTCACAAAGTTACGTAGCATGGCACGCTGATCGAAGGGTTGTTTCTGCCAATCGGTACGCGAAGGTCCGGCAGTAACCTGGGCCAAAATAACAACAGGAATACGCCCCCATTGGGCATTATGGACCTGTCCGGCTAACTGCAGTGTCCCCAGTTCGCTGTGTACCATGACAACCTGCGGTTTGCCAGAAACCATATGGTGTCCGATAGCAGCAGCTAAAGCGACCGATTCATGAAGGCAGAGCACCATCTCAGGAGAATGTTTGCCGGCAACACGATAGCGGCAAACGGCCGCCTGTACGGGGCAGACATCCCCACCCGGATTAAAAAAGACAATAGGGATATCATTGGCATTTAGTATTTCAAGGAATGCTTCAGCACCGGTATATTGTTCCATAACCCAACCCTCCCGATATTAGACCAATATAGACCATTATCCAGGGCAAGGATGCCTGATGACCATCTTCCGCTTTCTCCAGACACACACTTCGTGAAATGCAGGACAACAAAAATAAACGGAAGTGACAAATTAGTTTATAGCGCAGTTGTTTCTCGTTGAGTAATAGATGCGGAGATATAAGATATCAGTGCAACTTTAACTGGGATACATACCTCCATCGATATTGATCGCCTGTCCGGTGATATTGCGGGATTCCTCAGAGGCAAAGAAAACGACGGTACGGCCAATATCTTCGGGTGTTTGTTCTCTGCCAAGGGGAACGACGGGTTTAATGACATATTTATCGAAGAATTCCCGTGCTGATAAACCTTCAGCACCGGGGGTCATCTGCTGCCGCCGGGGGAAACTTCT
Source organism: uncultured Dehalococcoidales bacterium (assembly GCA_964606525.1). Classification (GTDB taxonomy): domain Bacteria; phylum Chloroflexota; class Dehalococcoidia; order Dehalococcoidales; family UBA2162; genus JBBITI01. The sequence goes on along the minus strand of CAZSHH010000018.1, from coordinate 15,475 downwards.
TTCATATAGAGGAGTATATAGTATGCCGGGACAGATACAGTTGACATTGATGTTATAGGAGGCCAACTGCAAAGCAAGCATACGGGAGAACTGGATAAGGCCGGCCTTGGAGACGCAATAACTCATCATGGGGCCAAACTCAGTTGGGGCGGGACCGCCCCCGCGATTAGCGGAACCGAATTGAGGCCGGCCGCCGATCGAGGCGATGTTGATGATCTTGCCACTCTTTTGTTTGACCAAATAAGGCATGAGGGCGTGGCACATCATCATAGAGGTTTTCAAGTTCAACTTTACGGTATCATCCCATTCCTGTTCTTCGGTATAAGGCTGACCTGGTTTTTCAAAATAAAAGCGGGATTCACCACCAACGTTGTTGACCAGAATATCGATACAGCCGAAAGCTGCCAGTATTTGAGGAAGCAACCGGGTAATTTCGGCATTTTCCGTAACGTTTGCGGCAAAAGCCATGGTTTTAACGTTGAAAGATTTCAATTCATCAGCGGCTTTTCGGGCACTGGCAATGTCGATATCGACAACTGCGATGTCGGCACCTTCTTCGGCGAGACAGTGAATAATGCCGCGGCCAATCCCGGCTCCACCACCGGTAACAACAGCGACTTTCCCCTTAAGTTTCAATTTTTACCTCCGTGAAAAAGGATAAATAATTCATGGAACGGCTTAAAGCCGTGGTTATTCTAGAATAGAGATACCATGCAGGTCAAACACGTTGTAGAGGGAAAGAATATCAAACGGAAAAAAGAAAACGGGGCGGTTTAAGGAACCACCCCTATAAAAATGGGGGGATGGGGACGGAGGGAAAAGAAAAAAAGAGTGGAATCACCTGGTGGTTATTTAGTCCATTCGCCGTGCTGCGAATATGATGGTCCGGGTGGTACAACCCAGGAAATACCCGACCAGGAAATATCAGTGGCGTTGATAACGTAACCGGTATTGACATCGAAAGAATATAAGGCGTTAGGAGTTCCATTTAACAGGCCGGATAAGGCACTGCTATCCACGGGCCAGACGTTATTGTAACCATAATAAGCGACCGAAGCTGTCTTGACATTTTCGAGTTCGGTACTGGCGGCTTTAAGGGTTCCGGAAGCCATAATATAGGTTACGTTTGGGATACAAACCCCAGCCAAGATACCCAGGATGGCCACAACAATAAGGAGTTCGATGAGGGTGAATCCCCGCTGGCTGGATGATATCAGTTTAGTCAGCTTAACAGTAGGCATTGTCGGCAACTCCTACAAAATACGCGTCATACAGTTAATGTTGGATATTATTTTAAGAGGTGAATGACTGTGGAGCAATGGGAAAGTGGTAATAGCCCATTTGTCGCATACGACAAAAATACGAGGCTAAAAATAGTCAAAGCCATATAGGAAAGCTTCTTTAAAAGAGGATTTCCGATCCAATCCACCGACTAGGACTGGTGGTGTAAGCGGTGGTTTCTCAGGGCTTCACCTAAAAAAGAACCGACCACACCGCCGATAAGAATACCGGAAAAAGTGCAAGCTACAGTGATGCCGGGGTTGAACTGGAAACCAAGAAGGAAACCAATCAAGCCACCGACCAGGAGACAAACAATCGCGGTACGAACGACCAGGGATTCGCCGGGTCTTTTAGGGGGTGGTGATTCGGGGTCATTATCAGGCCTGGTATGGCGCAGTGTGTCAAGGTAGCCCTGATTCCGGATAGGATCGGGAGGGAGGAAGTAGGAGATATTAGAACTTACACTATTCATATCCATATCCAACCTCCTTCTTTCATGATAAGCCCCGGACTACAAAGTGTCAAATTGTTCGACTATGTGGAATATGCGGAAGAAACAAGCCGAGCAGGCCGGACTCATCCCTTGCGCAACGAGCAGGAAGAAACCCATGACCATGTTGTGGTAACGACCGGTGTCTTGAAACCAAACAGCAACGTCAATTGAAATAACCTGAAAATGATGAGCAGAAATATGGAAATATCCGTAACGGCTCCGCCAGGGGAAGGATTATGTTGAATAGAATCGACCTAAGCCAATTTCCAGAATTGACGGACCAACTAAAATCAAACAACAGAAAAACGGAAGGAAGATGAATACTTTTACTAATACCTAACCGGAAGTAGTTACAGGATATAAAATAAGTAACAGGGGACACACTAGTTTTTCGGGACAGATAGCGAATAATGCACAAAATTCTGCATAAAGGGGAGGTCAATATGATCAAAGTAATCCTAAAACGCAGAGTAAAGCCGCAAAATTACGGAAGGTTGATCGGACTATTACGCGACTTGAGGGGTGCAGCGCTGCATCAACCGGGTTACATAACGGGAGAAACATTAATGCGGGGAGACAATCCGGTAGAAGTACTGGCTATTGGCACATGGTTATCGGAGAAGCACTGGCGGGCATGGTCGACATCTCAGGCACGTAATGAACTGGAAAGCATGGTAGAACCGCTTCTTATGGAGAGGGTGGAAACTACGGTCTATGAAGTACCGGAAGAAGAATTGTAAGCTGTTCGTCGACAGTACTATTTAACTATAACAGACCCTACGATATCACTATTTTACCAGTAGATGTTGGTAGGTAGAATTAAGTTAAATACAGATTAGATAAGAAATATGATAGCGAGGGTCTGTTAAGATGCACAATTACACAACCTGGTATGAGTTTAAAAGGGACCTGGAAAAAAAGACAGGACGGGTTCTTTTTAATACTGACTGGCTGCAACTAAAACCTCAAGCTCCGCTACCCTGGAGTGCGTCTCATTTCCGATCTGCCATGAAAAAACTGGAAAAAATCGAATCCAGATAACATTTTTCCTGAAGGAACACAGTATCGACCAGGAGATAGAAGGGCGAAGACAACAGCCCTTTTAAAGGTAAATAGAACTTAATACCTTCCCAATTACAGAAGAGCATGCCACAATGGCATAACCTGGATGAGATACGGGTAAGCCAGAGAAAGGATATCCATAAAACTTAACCGTAAAGATTGAGTATAACAAAAGGAGTTTTTCACTATGACTGAGGAACCGGATAGAATCGACTTGATCTTTGAAGACATGGTGAAAACAGGACTACTTTCAACAAGCAATCAATGGATTGAGAAAGCCAGTAAACAAAGAAATCCCCGACTAACTTTAGAACTGGCCTATTCCAAGGTATTGGAATATGATGCAGCGGAAAAAATGTTGTTTTCTATCAGCGACCTGAACTAGCGAGAAAGATTTATTAGACTCCAGACTATCCTGAGATAAAAAGAATGCCGGCAGAGGGGCATTCTTTTTTGTTTTGGAAAAATTAGTCTTTGCCATCCCAAATAAAGGCAGCGGTGACAACAGCTACGGCAGTAGTAACGATAGCGGCGAAGTTAAACATCGTATGATACCCAAAACGATCGATAAAGATACCCATAATGGGGGCAAAGATGGCTCCGGTATACTGCATAGTAGAATAATAAACACCGTAGATAGTGGAACGGTATTTAGCCCGGGTCTGGTTCATGATAAAGACCTCGGTGACCGGAAAACGAATCGCCTGTATCAAGCCCATCACCCAGAGGACAGCAAAAAGCCAGAAGCCAAAGGTCACAGCGTTAAGAGCGAAGATGATCAAGCCGCCGATGATGCCGGTAACGATGATGACCTTGACACTGCCAATCTTGTCGGAGATATAACCGCCTACAGGCCCGGCCCATAAACCGGATGAGTAGATGATAGATAAAAGGCCGGCCGCAATCTCTTTTGAAATATTCAGTTCATTAACCATGTAAAGGGTTAAAAAGGAATTAACGGTAGCGCCGGCGCCACCGCCGATAACCATTAAGACTAAAAAAGCGATTAACCGGCGCTTATATCCGGGTTGAGGTTCTTTTTCATCAACCTTAAGACGTTTAGCCGCCTCGACATGTGCCCGGCCGCCACTACGGGTCAAATACAGGAAGAAGATGAATCCCAGGATAGCGGTAGGAATGGCCATAGCGATGAATGAACCTCGCCATCCCCAGGAAGCAGCGATGGCGGCGGCAATAATAGGGGCGAGAAAGAAGCTGGAATTGCCGCCAATGAGGTGGATACCCAAAGCGCGTCCGCGCTGGTTAGCGGGTACGGAAGCAGAAATCAGGGGAGTAGCGGCGGGATGATAGCCACCCGCCATTAAGCCCATGAAAACCATAAAGGCGATAAGCATGACATATGTGGTCGATAGGCCGACGGCGAGACCGCCGAGAGCAACCCCCAGCGTACCGATAGTAATAAGAATGGTGGGCCCAAGGCGGTCGGCAGCCCACCCGGCGGGTAACTGGGCGGCGCCGCTGGATAATGAAAAAGCGGAAGTAACGACAGCGGCATTGGCGTTGTTCAGGCCGAATTCCTGTTGAATATACGGGAGGAGGGGTTGGGGTAAAGCTGTCAGTATATGGTGAGTGGCATGGGCCAATATAAAAAAGGGAAGTGACTTCCACATGAAGGAGCGTTTGTTAGGTCCAGCCGGGGCAGATCCATTCTGAGAAATAGCCTTATCCTTTCAAATGCCGGAGGCGAAAAGGCCGACAGGCATCAAATTATTTTAACAATGTTGTATAGGATACACTTACATTAATAAAACAGCAAGTGTAAAAGACGATATTTTTATAAAAAACAACGACAAAAAATATTAACGAATGGCTTATTCTTTAAACCTGACAAATTCAGATACCGGGCGGCGAGGACTGCGGTAAGTATTGATAACAGCCCCCGGGTCAGGATAGCCGAGAGCAATACCAGTGATGATATTCAGGTTATCGGGAATCTCAAGTTCTTTACGGAGGACGTCCTGATGTGAGACCAGAGAGCCGGCAATGAAAGAATCGACGCCGTAACCCTGGGCAGCGATACAGACAGACTGGATGAAAAGACCGAGGTCCAGTTGGGAGGACAGAGCTTTATCCATGCAAATAATAGCAATCACGGGAGCTCCATTCAGGCGTGCCCCCCATTCCATAAAGACTCGCCCGGAAGCAGAATCATTAGGGTCAAGGCCTAACAGTTTCATACGTTCGTTACGAATCACAGCCATACGTTCCTGGATGTAGGGAGGCTGAGGAGGGGGACCCCCGGGACCTCCCGGGCCACGCGGCGGACCTGCGGTGCCACTCTGAAAACGTTCCATATATGTTTTACGAATCCTTTCAATAGCAGCACCTGCGGCGACAAAGACTTCCCAAGGCTGGGCATTACCACCGGAAGGACTGCGGGCAGCGGTTTCGAAAATATTGATGACGGTAGCTTTTGTCACGGATTTTGAAAGAAAGTCACGTACACTATGACGAGAGAGAATAGCTTCAACGGCATCCATATAGAAACCTCCAGCGGGAAATTTTGAGGACAAGGATAGCACAGGAGGAGACAATTTACCAACAGCAGAAATACGAAAATAAATGTAAAGCCGGGATGAACTATATTCTCATCATCCAGGGAATCGGTATTAAAGCATTAATTAACGACCATTCTGTTTAATCGTCGAATAAAAAGATGTCTTCAATCCGGCCGTGGAGGATACGAGCGACATCATGTGCCAATCTGAGGGAAGGGTTATATTTTCCCTGTTCAAGGTAGATGATAGTTTCACGGCGAACACCGACCAATTCGGCTAATTTTTCCTGGGTCAGGCCAAGCCGGGCGCGGTAATCCTTGATCAAGGTCTTCATCGTAATTCTCCGTGGTTGGAAGTCCGGAATAAACCGAAGAAATACAAACAAATCACACACAGAAGGCTGATGATGTATAGAGCAGGGGCGACCAATACCGCTAAAATGAAAAAGAAAGGTTCTTCCAGGTGAAACAGGAAAGCCACCATGTTATGTACTGTAATCGAAAAAGCAATAGTGCTGAGCGAAAGCCCGGCAGTGATGAGGAATATTTTCAACCAATGAATAGAACTTCTGCCCAGGTTAGGCAGGACACGGTCGTAATAAAGATAAGCGGCAGAATATACCAGGCTGACCGTTACAAGAAGACCGCTGACAACCAATGATGTGGAGACATTTTTAAAGACATTAAACCGGAGCAACGATATCAGAATCACACTGGCAATAAAGAAAAACGCACCAGTGATACGGGCAGCTCCGGTCAGGTTATGGCGCACTCTTTCGTCGATGACAGGCAAGCGATGATAGCGGATCAGCGACCAAAGTTCACGATACCATAATAAAAGCAACGACAGGAACAATGCAGCAACGACAACGATATTTTCGCTGGATAAAAGCAGCAACAAACCTAACAAGCTGATGATGCTATATATGATTAGAAACAAACGCATTTTCATATCAAGTTCCTGCCTTATGTTAGAAATAAATAACGTTATATCTATATAACATAGGGTAAAAACAGTTATTTGTCAACGGGTAACCAGGAAGGTAGGAAGGCCAAAAAGAAGAAGAAAACCGGATTGGTCATGATGGATATATTTATGATAGAATCGCCGAAGTGAATCCATGAGGACAACAACCGCCCGATCTAAGGATCTTGAAGCTAACTGCCGATATAACATATCGATGAGCAGTGCTTTTTCTCTACATTCAGGCAAGGCCCAAGACAAAAAAACTCAAGCCGGGGAGTGTTCAACGTGGATATCAATATCAGGCACAGCGACAATTAACGAGATCAGTAGATGACCTGGAATAATGCCACGCGGCGGATACGTAATATCGGGACATTCAGTTCTTTCAAGAACCGAGCTTACCGGATGTTCTTCTTTGGGATGATCGGGCAGTGGAGTTCCTTCAGCATGGACTCAGTAGCCCGGTCCTACCTGGTGTACGACATCACTGGTTCGGCAATGATATTAGGGATCATGTCTCTGGCCAGCGCGGTGCCGATGTTAACACTGGCACTGTTTGGAGGAGCTATCGCCGACCGGCTGCCGAAGAAACGCCTGATACAGATCAGCCAGGTTACCATGACTGTAATATTTATCATCCAGGGCGTGGCGGTAAGTATCGGATACCTGGGCCCGGAACACCCGGAATCATGGTGGGTCTTGATGATGACCGGGATCATGATGGGGGTAATCATGGCAATTGCCATGCCGTCACGGCAGGCAATCATTCCGGAGCTGATCGGACGTGACCAGTTGATGAATGCGATATCTCTAAATACACTGGGGATGAGCTTCTTTCAACTGGTAGGGCCGGCAATCGCAGGTTACATAATCGATGCCTGGGATTATGATTCCGCTTTTTATATCATGGCCGGACTAAATGCCCTGGCAATCCTTTTTACCTCGCTGCTCCCTGATATCAAACCGATCCAGACACAACGAAAGAGCGTGATGGATGATATTGTCAAAGGTGCCAGATATATCGGCAGTCATAAAACGGTACTGACGATATTAGTATTCCTGGTGATCACGGTATTGTTAGCGATGCCATTCCAGGCTTTAATGCCCATATTTGCCAAAGACATATTGAAGGTGGGGGTGCAAGGGCAAGGCACACTGATGAGTATCTCCGGTATCGGGGCATTGGCAGCATCGTTAACATTAGCATCACTACCCTCGAAAAAGCGGGGCTTAATCGTTTTGGTATCCAACATCATTATGGGCGGTGCACTGGTAGTCTTTGCATTTACGACATCATGGCCGCTGGCATTGTCAATGATGGTGATAGTAGGTATCGGACGCATCGGTAATAATACCGCGGGAACTGCCTTGTTGCAGACACATACCGAGCCAGAGTTCCTGGGCAGGGTAATGAGTATAATGATGCTGAATTTCGGATTAAGCAGCCTGGGAACATTTTTTGCCTCGGTAATCGCGGACAAGATTAGTGCGCAGTGGGCGATCGGGGGGATGGCGCTGGCACTGGTAGTGATTTCCATATGGGGGTTATTGTTCATAAAAAGGTTAGTGAAGCTGGAATAGAGTAACAAGTTAAAATACTGTAGATAATCATTTATATACGAAGCGAAGCGATAGGAAAAAACAAAAAAGCCCGTAAAAATCAGCGGGCTTTTCTTTTACACAACGGGGGAGGGAAAAAAGCACAGGATTAACGGAAAAGTTGACAAGGACGATCTGAACCACAATCGTGATAAACCTTACCATCTTTCTGGAAGTAACGGCTGCGTTTAGTAAGGATATTGTTTACAAATTGTACAGTTTCTATCGACTTGCATTTTGGGCACTGTGCCAACATATCATAGGGTACCGGTTCATAACGGATCGCCTGATTACGTTTAGTAACCTCGGAGCTAAAGGGCTTATCAACAACAGGATTGGCGGTATCAATGACATTTAACATAATATCATCACCTAAACCAGACCAGGGATTTGATAAGGTATCATTTTTTGTATACATGGCTAATTAATCAACCGGTTTGATGTGATTAGCGATGCGGTTAATTTTATGGTTAAGCATACCTTTTTCGACAGCTATTTCGGATTCAACTCCCAGCATGACCTGAGTGCGGTGTTGTCCATCAACCACCGAATCCTGGACCATCTCAACTTCGGGCCAATCTGACATAAGGCGTGTGAGATCCAGCGGCTTGACTATGGTTACTTCGATAAGCGAACGATCGACCATATGTTTGAGTTCTGTTTGAACCACATCTTCTAGTGTATCCAGATGAGCCTTCAGGGCATCAATGCGTTCCTTGTCCCGCGGGGCCAGGATTTCAATAATTTTAATTTCACGTCCGGCAATAGTGTCCACTGATTTTGAAGCTGACGCGGAATTGACAGGGTCGATTCTACCCAGTTCGGCAGGAGCCATATTTTCCAGAGCGGATAATTTTTGTTCCAATTCAATCTGGAAAGCTAAAAATTGTTCTTTTAAAGATTCTGTGTAAGAAGACATACTTTCCGAGATATCATGAGTGACTTCCTTGATGCGGGCTTCGAACTTACCAATACTATTTTCAGAGAAGGTATCAAATTCCTGGAGATACTTTGCTTTGACAGCAAGAAACTCCCGCTGTGCAGAACCGACGGCTGCAATCCGGCGTTCCTCCAATATTTTGTCAGCATTACTCTTAGCATTGTTAATAATAGTCGAAGCTTCAGTATCAGCCTGCTGTTTAGCTTCTTCCTTTATTTGACGGGCTACTTCGTCAGCGGCAGCGATCGTCTTTTCGGAAAGACGGCTAAGCGAGACCAGGTGTTCCTGGCGCTTAAGCAAAGACTCCCGTTCGTCAATCAACTGCTGAACGAGGCTAAGAATCTGTTTGTCGTCAAGATCGGAAATTGCTTCTCTAAGGGAACGTCCAGTTAGTTGGTCCAGATTTACATTTTTATTTGTGGGGCCCATACAACCTTCTCCTTTAAGTTATGCTGACGATGTGCTCTTTTTTATTAACATTCGAGACCAAATTTGATGGTAAATTCTTAAGTTAACCAAACATCACTAAATACAACTTTACCAAACGTTTCTTATTGTAAATCACCTGAGAAAAACATAAATGACCCAGAAGTACTAGACGACTGACGAAGTAGTACTATGAGTCTGAAGTATTCAGTAATATATTGACGTATGCCGGACTCAATTTAGTCAGGAAACAATGACAGGCAAGATTAAAGATAGATGAAAACATCAAGAACAGCAGGGCTGATAAACCGGCAGGAACTACAAATCCGTTATTGGCTTCAAGAACGGGTAGTATTGTTCTTACTGCAAAAACGGACTAATTCAGCGAATTCGTTAATTTTAGTGGCGTTGTTGGTTTCCAGAAAACCATCATAGGTAAGGCTGATCCATGGTTTTTGATACAGGTCACTAAATCTTTCAGACATAGCGGCCACAATACCACCCGGCATGCAGCCATGCGGCATGACCGAGATAATACCGGCAAATTCATGATTCTCCAGCCAATCAATCCCACTGCCAATGCTTAATACGGCTTCACTTCCGCACCGCGATGAAAGGTATGAAGCGGATTTGCCAAGGATATTAACGGTCGAAGGTTCTTTTTCAGTAATCAAGGTGCGGAAGTGACGGCCGATGGAACGCTCGTCGTTTTCCTGTATTTGTTTGCGCAGGTAACTCTTCATTATCTTCACCATATTACGGTCTTTCATGGAATCTTCGAGGTTGCGGTGCGAGGTATATTTCATCCATTCTCCTACGGGAGAAATGATAACTTCCAACCCGGCTTTCTCACAGGTACGGGCGAGGTCGCGATTACTAAAGACATTCGACCGTAGATATATCTCGCCATTGATGCCAACAAGGGGGCGGCGCGGTAATGTAGGATCGATAAGGTCTTTAAATTCATAAGAGGCATTTTTAAGTACCGGACCAAGTACCCCCTTATTACGGACACAAGCGGCGATATTCTTTAAGTGGATATCAAAGAGATGGTCAGAATCACCTATTCCTTTCTCATATGGCCGTACCCGCCAGAGGAGTTTTTGAAGGTAGTCGACAGCAACGATACCCTTCCAGGCTAACAATTCAAATTTAGTTCCTAAACCAATATCCCGGTAGGCATTATTGGATACAGTGGTACGGATCGGTAAATCATAACCGAGTTCTTTAAGAATACGGATCTGTTCAATGGCGTATTTACCCAGCCGGCACGGCCCGAACGAACCGGACATGAAACCTTCTACATTGTTTAGTCCATGCTCATTATCCCGATAATATCTGATAAAGTCGCCTAAAGTGACCCGAAACGGCAAGCATTCGGTACCGGAAGTGACAGGATTACTATACAACAAGTTATTCTCATTTGGTTCAGGCAGAGAAACAGCTTTGACTCCCCAGGCTTCCATGGCAGCGGCAATAACATCGGCATGGGGAGCCATACGGGGAATAATAAGAGTCTTATGGTGACTAATAAGTGCAGTTGTACCGCGATAGATGTCACTGGGTTTGACAGATTCGGACTTTCCGGAACGGGCAAAACCCTGAACAGTATCGACAAAGGCTTCCAGGCGGGTGACGATACCTGCTTCAGCGGCATGCTCATCGATTTCCAGTTGACCTAGAGGTTTACCGCCCATGATATCCTCTAATTCTTTAAGCATAAAAGAATTAGGGCCGCAGCCGAAATTGGTCAGGGCCAAGCCGAAGAGCCGGGGATTATGGGCCGTAATATCTCCAGCAGCAATAAAACGGCTTTCGTATGCCCAATAAGGGCGGTCAGAGAAAGTCCTGGCGTCAACGGTGTTAAGCGGTAAGAAATCAAGGGGAATCGGAATCACACCCAACTGGGCAAGTTTTTCGGCGATACCAAGATTAGCTCCGGAATCCTGTGACATATAAGAACGGGCGAGAAGGACGACTCCCAATTTATCACTTTCGTATACTTGCTGAAGAAACCGGGCGCCTAATTCCGATTTGTCCTGATCGAAATTTTTTTGCGCCGCAAGCCCAGCCAAGGCAGCCTTCGTGCCAATTTCTTTATTAAAACCGAGTTTTTTAGCGGTTGCAACAAGGTTGCGAATAACATCATCATTACCCTGGCTGAAATCCAGAACAGGGATCAAGAATTTATCTTCCAGGCCAAGGACCTGGCGAACGATGAAAGGCGAGGCTTGTACAAGCGGACAGGCATATTTCTGATTTTCATTTCCTTCCTGTAAACCCAGGCGGATGGCACAGGGAAAGATAATAAAGTCATTATCTTTAAGCGAATGCACGTGTCCGTGAAGGAGTTTGATCGGGAAACAACTGTCGGTATAGGCAGCTTCAACAGAGTGTTCCATGATTTCTTTGTTAGTACGACTGGAAAGGACAATTTTTACGCCGAGAGAGTTAAGAAAACCGATGAGCAAAGGGGCGTAATCATAGACGAGTAAAGCCCGAGGCAGGCCTACAGTCGGACCGGTACCGGCATTTTCATCGTACTCACGGAAAAGTAATTTTTCCCGGTCATCGAAGAAGGTATCTTTACGAGCCTGACTGAGGGTACTATCGTATTTGTCACAGCGGCTGCCATAAAAAGTAGGCTTTTCGCCAGGGACTTTCATTTGAGTAATGGCACAGTTATTGTCACAACCTTTACAGGTAAAGGTTGAAAGGTCACATTCGGCA
>CAZSHH010000018.1:0-3449 GCA_964606525.1 uncultured Dehalococcoidales bacterium | reverse complement strand
TCGGCACTGATGACGTTTTGAAAGCCCTTAAACCGGGGAGTTTGAGAAGATACCGATTCCCGGGCTAATAACGCGGCACCGATAGCGCCTGAAACTTCACGGTGTTCGGCCACAAGTAAAGTTTTCCCGGGAAGCTGTTGATTAAAGGCGGACACGACTGCTTTATTATAAAAGACAGCGCCGGTAAGGATCACTTTGGAGCCAAGTTTACGTGAACCGACTACTTTCGAAAGATAATTACGGGCGATAGAATTAGCCAAGCTGGCGGTAATGACATTCAGCGGCACACCTTCACGTTGGGCAGCCGGAACCGCCTGGCCCATGAAAGCGGCACAGCGAGTACCGAGATCGATGGTAAACGAGGCGTCCAAGGCAAGGTCGCCGAACTGTCCGTTTTTTACAGAGACACCAAGCATTTCTGCCATTTCATCGATGAAACTACCGGTGCCTGCGGCACAAGCCTTATTCATCTGATAGTCGACTACTACACCATTACGTTTGATGACCAGTTTCGAATCCTGTCCGCCAATTTCGATAATATCGGCAGCAGGATCGATTTCCATAGCGGCACGGGTCTGTGCAGTAATCTCATTTTTTACCAGGTCTGCGCCGATAAGACTTCCAATCAAATAACGGCCGGAGCCAGTGACGCCGACACCCTTGATAATGATATTACCAGCACCGGCATCTAAAAGATTGGAAAATACTTGTTTAACGGCGTCAACCGGACGACCGGCAGTCATAAGGTAATTTTTCAGCAGGATGTTTTTACCAGATTCATCCATGATGACGGCTTTGGTACTGGTAGAACCAACATCGACTCCGAGATAACCGGTGCAGTTATCAATAATCATTCGGTTTGATTCATTACCGGGAACAGTGATGTGCTGAAGAGGAGGCATATCGAAATAACGTTTTCCTTCAGCATCATCAGAAAGGATTTCAAATCTAGAACCACTGGTACGGCGGGCGAGTAAAGCGGAGCCAATGGCTTCGATGTTCAAGAAATTTGAGGGGACGATAACCTGAACAGAAGACCCGTTGCGAGCCGAAATCATATCATTTAGAGCTTTAATAATAGCCCCATTTGAGGCGACGCCGCCAACAAAGTATACAGGCTCATGAAAGGCTCCCTTTTTCAGCGAGCCGACCATCCGGGCAATACTTTCAGAAAGGCCACAAAGCATGGCTTCTACAGAAACACCTTTCTGTTGGAGATGGATAAGATCACTTTTAGCGAAGACGCTGCACCGGGCGGCAATACGGGGAGGGGTGCCTTTATAGCGTAATGCCAGATCGCCGAAATCCTCAATACTTATACCCAAGCGGTATGATTGTTGTTCAAGAAAACGTCCGGTTCCGGCAGCACAAAGAGGGTTGGACACGACTTTCCAGGGTTTTTCCAGGCCGCCATCGAGTTCGATGACCATGGAACTCTGTCCCCCGATTTGAATAATGGTACGGACATCGGGATGAGTATGCAATAGTCCGGAGGCAATGGCAAGAGAACTGCTGTATTCGGTCCATTTGAACTCGGGTGGGATGATGGCTTTCCCCGAACCGGATACACTGATACCGGCGATTGAAGGGGTAATCAAAAAGTGATTGACTTCTTCAATCAAAGTATTAAAAGCTGCGCGGGGACTGGTAATGATCTTCCGAGCAGCCAGGAATTCAATCTTACCGGACTCGTCAACCAAGGCGATCTTAACGTTGATAGAGCCGATATCTACGCCAAGGTAATAATTCATAAGACAATATGAATAATATCAGAAAACCCAGGAATAACAAAAGAGGAGATAACTTCCTCCTCTTTTATTAGATGGAAAGTGTCAATTATAAAAAAAACATCCGTGGTAGTATTACTTTAGCGCTGATAAGTTCCATATTCTTTAGCGGCCTGCATAAAAGCCCGCAGATTGTCCGGATTAGTCTCAACACCTCCCGAACCGCCGGTGAGGAGATAACCACCGCCCGGACCACAGACCGTAATCAACTTCCGGCAATACTCCTTAACATCCTGGGGCGAACCAGTCATCATCAAAGAAGAAGGCACATTACCAGCGATGCTGGCAACTTTACCAATCGTCTGTTTTACCCGGGACATGTCAGTCTGGTCAAAACCCCAATGAGTCCAGCCTTTCGGCAGGTCCTGAATAACCTCCAAACGGCGGTTGTAACGGCCTTCGGCCATGGGCATAACCATCAGTCCTTCATTAATAAAGGCGAGTATCAATTTTTTCAGGGTCGGCCAGTAGAATGTTTCAAATTGTTTATCGGACATAAAAGTGTCGTCCCCTTTATGTAGGGGCATGCCTACGGCGACAGCACCAAAGGCATTAGCTGTGGCAATCGTCTGCTTGATAGTAAGTTCGGAGATTTTGTCCATAGCTTCAAGGAGTTTGTCCGGTTGGCGGTACATGTCTTTGGAAATCCCCGAAGTACCGCGTAAGATATCAGCGATACTATCGAAAGGGGCCAAAGCAGATGCACCGCGAATACTGGGAAAACCTGCAGCAAGAACATCCCGGGCACAAGATCCGACTTTTTCTCCCCAGCGGGCTTGTTCCTGGCCGGCTTCGAAAATAGCTTTAAATGCCAACTGAACATCAGGACGAGCACCGGGAGATACAAAGCCGATGGCGGAACCGATACCCATTACTGAAGAAAAGGGGACGAGATCCTTAAGCGGAGCAAGGGCATTGATAGTGCGGGGCATAAAAACGCGGAGGGAGTAATCGGATGGATCACGGATCAGGTCGTCATACTCGTCAGCTTGCATATACTCGCCTTCAACAAACTGGAAAGAGGTAACATTATCCGCTAAACCATTTCCCGGCCATTTATAGAGACTAAATCCTAATAGTTCGAAGACACGGGCAGAATAAATTCCGGGGCCGGAAAAGGTATCCATATCATCATGAAAGTCCTGGAAGAATTTTCGCCAGGTACGACAGAGTTCATCATAGTCATACATGACACGGTGAAGATTGGAACCGGCGTAATAGATAGGATAATTACCAACGGGCAAGGATACCGGTACGCGGTCAGGCTCTTTAAGCAGTAACATATCCTGGAGTCGTTTGGTTCGTTCCCGGTATAGTTGAGCTGCCTTAGTGCTGGCAAAGGCAACACCGGGTTCTTCCAGCCATTTACGAAACCTTTGTGAGCGTTTTTCCTCTTTAGTCAGGGCAGACCATTCATTGTCCACTTTACTAAACATCCCACAAATTTTGGAAAAAGAGAACTGAGAAATATTCTGGCATGAGTCTATGGGCTGTCCCCATTAATGTCAAGTCTAATATGATAATCCTATAGGATTATTGAAATACAAAAAGATTAGTACCGGAACGAAGAAAAAATATGAGTGAATTCAAATCTAAGGGGAGTACCGCCGGACAAACCAATCGATCAATTCACGGGCGATCGATAATTTAGGCGGAATCACG
>CAZSHH010000017.1:0-36993 GCA_964606525.1 uncultured Dehalococcoidales bacterium | reverse complement strand
ACAATTCGTGCCTGAGGTTGTTTCTACAAAATCCGGATTTTAGCTTCAGGTTGTTTAATCGAGCAGTCCCATAATAAGAACTGTAGGGGCGGGCTTGCGCAACCCGCCCGCCCGGTACCCGTCGACAGGCCGGGAGGCCTGCTCTTGCCCCTGTATAAGGGGAAAGTTAGAAAGGGGTAGTGCTCCCAGAAACTCCGCCTTCTTCATCTTTCTCCTCCCCCCAAAAAACCTCTTGACAAACCGTTTTTTCTATCCTAAACTATAGTAGTTAATTAGTTAACCAACTAACTAATAAACAAATTGATGAAGGATACTAAATCAGATACCCGGGGACAATGATGGAATTAAGTTCAGATAACGAAAAACCGATTTTCCTGCAGTTAGCCGAGGAAATCGAAGATGATATATTAAAAGGCATTTTCGAAGAGGAAGCGCAGATCCCCTCCACCACCGAAGTAGCCGTCAATTTCAAGATCAACCCGGCGACGGCCAACCGGGGCGTGAACATGCTGGTTGAGGAGGGGATCATATATAAGAAAAGGGGCATCGGCATGTTCGTAGCGTCGGGAGCCCGGGAAAAAATCATTGCTAAAAGGAAAGCGGCTTTCTATAACGATTATATCCAGCCGCTGCTGAAAGAGTCGCAGAACCTGAACCTGACCAAAGCCGAAATCATCACCATGATCGAAAGAGGATATATAAGATGAGCATGATCGAAATAAAAAACATATCCAAGAGTTTTGGCCGGACCGAAGCATTGAAGGATGTCTCTGTGACGCTGGAACCGGAAAAAATATATGGGCTGCTGGGACGGAACGGAGCAGGGAAAACTACCCTGATCAATATCATCACTAACAAATTGTTTGCCGATACCGGAAAGGTATTGATCGATGGAGAGATCGGAGTAGAGAACGACCGTGCCCAGGCAAAGATATATTGCATGACGGAGAAAAACGTACATCCCTGGGACATGAAAGTAAGGGATGGTTTCCGATGGGCCGGTGAGTTCAATCCGGCGTTCGATAAAGAATATGCCTTTTCACTGGCAGAAAAATTCAAGCTGGACGCGGCAAAAAAAATCAAGGCCTTGTCCAGTGGCTATAACTCATTATTCAAGTCAATCCTAACGCTGGCGTCGGGGCTGCCGGTAATCATTTTTGATGAACCGGTGCTGGGATTGGATGCCGCACACCGGGAGTTGTTTTACCGCGAACTGATCGCGCGGTACAGCGAAAAACCGTCAATGGTAATTATCGCCACCCACCTGATAGATGAGGTGGCAGAGGTGCTGGAGCAGGTAATCATCTTAAAAAACGGGGTATTGATAGTAAATAAACCGGTGGAAGCGGTGTTGGAGTCGGCTTATTCTGTCTCGGGAGACGGAAACAATGTTGACCAGTATATCCAGGGAAAAAACATCATTCGTGAGGAAACGATTGGTAAATTCAAGGTAGCGACGATCTTTCAGAAAAGAGAAAACGGCGATAGAGTCAAGATACAGGAACTGGGGCTGGAAATCACCCCGGCTAGATTACAAGAAGTATTTATCAGCCTGACCAGTTAGTTGAGGATGAACTAAATGAATACACTAACTAAAGCAATACGGTTTAATTTCATAAATCTGTTCATTATGCAGATAATTATTGCCGCTGCAGTCCTGTTATTTCACCTGCTGCTGTCAGTTACCATAATCAACCTGGTAACGGTACAAGGTACCGCAGGAAGTAATGACGTGGTCGTAATGGCCTGGATATTTATACTGGGCCTGGTGGTTTTTACACCCAGCTTTAAATATTTACTCTCGCAGGGGATGTCCCGGAGAAGGTTCTTTACGGCGATGAGTGCAAGCATCGCGCTGCTGGCGGCCGCATTTGCTGTACTCTCGACCATCTTTTATGCCATCAACCTTAAAATAGCCAAGGTGATGATGATCTATGAATTTATGTATCCCAATCATAATGTCTTTATCATCCTGGCATGGGAATTCGCCGCCTTATTCTTCCTGGGCATGCTGGGATGGCTGATTCGCTTGATCTATTACCAGAGCGACCGGAATACCAAGCTTATCGTTACCTTTATTCCGTTCGTAGCGGTTTCTTTACTGCTGTTCTTCAATGTATTAGCCGAGGGAGCAATAGGGCACGGCATATGGGAATTCCTGAAAATAATAATGGGCTTTACTTTTTCCATCCCGAACGCTTTTATAGGGGCAGCCAGCATGATAGCGGCAGCAGTCATCCTCGGTATGCCGATCTACCTGCTGTTGCGGCGGGCACAGGTCAAGGACTAATGTAATATAGAACAGCGAGCCGATGGTTCGACAAACTCATCATGAGCGGTTCGCACATAATGCTTGACACAAATAACCGTGTATTAGAAAAGTGAGGCTTGATACATGAGCACTGCGGTCCATATCGATAACATTAAGAAGAAGATCGGCAAACGGGAGATACTGAAAGGGGTCAGTTTTGACGTCCAGACCGGCGATATCTTCGGATACCTCGGGCCGAACGGGGCGGGCAAGACGACTACCATCAGGATACTGCTGGGTTTGCTGCAGCCGGACGCCGGGGAGGTCAAGATCCTGGGACAGGACATCAGTGAAGCGGGCACCCGCATGAAGATCGGCTTCTCGCTGGACCCGGACGGCCTGTACGATGCCATGACGGCCCGGGAAAACCTGCAGTACTATGCTGATATTTACGGTGCAGCCGGGGATGGAGCCAATATCGATAGGGTATTGAAAATAGTCGGCTTGTCCGACCGGGGCGACGACCGGGTAGGTACATATTCGAAAGGGATGCGGCAGCGGTTGTCGCTGGCACGATCGATGGTGCACGGGCCGGAGGTATTGATACTGGACGAGCCAACCTCCGGGGTGGATCCGACAGGGCAGATGGAGATACGGAAGATACTGCTGGACATCGCTCATAACGAGAAGAAAACGGTATTGCTCAGTTCACACAACCTCGACGAAGTGCAGCGCATCTGCAACCGGGTGGCGTTGATCGACCGGGGGGAGATCAAGCTGTACGGGGAACTGGAAAGCCTGCGCCAGAAGATGGGACGCAGCGGCATCGTGATCGAGACCGGGGAAGCGGTGCCCGCGGCGGTCCTCGAGGCACTACGGCAACAGCCGCATCTGGGTTTCCGAGAAGCCGGGAAAACGAGCCTGGTTTTCGAGAGCCGCGACGGCGGCGCCAAAGTCTCCGACATCGTCACCTTCCTGGCGGGATACGGCGTCAAGATCGAGAAAGCCGACCGGCAGGAAGCTTCCCTGGAAGAATTATATGCCGCCATTCTCAAAGAGGTGGAAAAGGCATGAAATACACTGTCTTGATCATGAAAGCCCAGATGAAAAACATCATCCGCTGGCGCATGGCGGCCGCCATCATCTTCGGCGTGGCCGTGATCTGCATCATCGGGGTCTCGATCTTATTCATCACCCAGTTCATTTTGCCGCAGGTGAAGGCGGACCAACCGGACCGGCAGGTACTGGAAAACATCCTCGGCCTGATACTGTTCTTCACCAGCTTTTGTGCCGTGGGCATTTATGCCAGCGTGATGTCGGCGCAGTCGCTGCTGCGGGAAAAAGCCCGCGGCAACATCCAGGCCTTGCTGGCGACACCGGTGAAAGCGGGCGACATCTGCCTGGGGAAGACGCTGGGGGTGTTCGTACCAGGGTTCTTGCTGGGGACCGTGGTGACCATCCTCATGCAGGTCTTCATCAACCTGGCCTTTCTCGTCCCCGCGGTTGGTTTTGTGGTGACGCCCTGGATGTTGATCAGCAGCCTGGTGGGCGTGCCGCTATTCTTCCTGGTGCTGGGTTTACTGGTGCACCTGATCGGGTTGACGGGGAAAGCCGCCACCGGCAATATTATTGCTCAGCTTTGCCTGGCCATACTGCCTGCCCTGATGATCAACCTGTCGCTGCGGCAGATCACCAGCGCCGCTTCGTGGCCGTTTCTGATAGTACTGCTGGGATTGGCGGCTATCGCCGGTATTTTCAGCCTGGTACTGCGGCCGAAATTGACCGCAGAACGAATCATGCTGTCGCAATAGGAGACTGCTTTGAAGAGGGCTTTACTGGTGCTGTGCCGGGACTACCGGGAGATGAAATCTACGACAGCCTTCCGTATCATGCTTACCGTGGCCGCCGTAATAACGGTTGCGGCAGCGGCGATCATCTCGATTGTGCTGCACCGGCAGTCGTGGTACGGGGCGGCGGAGGCTCGGCCCATCATTGATATCATCACCGGGATCACAGCTTATTTCCTGCCGTTGATCGTGCTGATGTCCTTCATCTGGGCGTTTGCCAGCTTTCCGGTGGTCAGAGAAAAGGTGAAAGGGAACATTGACTGTCTGATCGCCACGCCGGTCACCCCGGAGGAGCTGCTGGCGGGGAAGGGCCTGGCGGTCTTCATCCCGGCGTACCTCATCTCTTTGGCGGCCATGATAGTGATCGTGGCTGTGGTCAACCTGGCGGTGATCCTCCCGGGCTGGCACAGTATACTGCTGCCGTGGCCGGCCCTGGTGCTGGGCCTGGCGGTCAGCCCGCTGTTGTTCTTGAGTATCCTGCTGATCACGTTACAGATTTCTTTTGTCGGCAATCCCGATTCGGCGGTGGCCCCTTCCATGATCGTGGGCTTCGGCCTGATGGTGGGGATGCCGGTGGGATTGGCGACCGGCTTCTTCGATATCAACTCCTGGTTGTTCGTCCTCTGGTATACCGTGGGGACGGCGGTAGCCTGGGGGGTGGTGCTGGCTTTGAACCGGAGCTTGACGCGGCAGAACATCGTCTTATCCGAAAAAGGGGGGTAAGCAAGCGGGCTGCCGGTTATCTGACAATGGCCGCGGTATGCAACACCTGGCCGTCCGGACCGGTGTAAGTGAGTACTGCCTGGCCGGTCTCGAGCGTAACATCCACGTAGCCGTACTGCCCGGAGGCATACCATAAACTGGCTGGGGAGATATATTCCCGTTCCGGGTCAGGGATGCCGCCGCAGGCCCCGGCAATGACGTAAGCAACGCCGTTCTGTTCCAGCAGTTCCATCTGGTGGGCGTGTCCGGAAAAAACGAGGTCGACATCATATTTTTCAAACAGCGGGGTAATCAGGCCGATAGTCTCCCGGTTGTCCCACCACGCCCAGCCCCGGGTGACCGACCCGGAAGCGTAGTAGAAACCGTGGTTCAGCACTACTGTCCAATCTTGCAGCGGAATCGACTTTAGCTCCGCCTCCAGCCAGGCCTGCTGCTGCGGTGTGAAAGCTTCGGCACTCCATTCCAGGTCGAGGACGAGGAAATGGGTATTACCGATATCGATGCGGCGCCAAAGCCGGCTGCCGCTGCCGGTATCTATCCCTTCCGGGCAGCAGTAAGCCAGATAGCGGTTAAGGCCGGTAAACAAACAATCATGATTGCCGGGAGCGAAGGCGGTGGGGACAGCGGCAGAAGCAGTGGGCAAAGCAGCCATAGCTTGCTGCCATTCCTCCGGGCGGAAACCAAATTCCACCAGGTCGCCCAGGAAAAAGAAGTAATCGTATTGATTTGCAGGGGCGGCGATCCGTGCCAGCATCTGTGCGGTAAAATCGGGGCGGTTGTCGCCGGCGCCGAAATGGGCATCGCTGCTTACGGCGAAGCGCAGGGGTTGTTGGAGGTTGGGAGTGGTGAAATAGTACGTGGTGCCGCCGTCGACACGGTACATATACCGGGATCCCGGTACGAGATCACTCAAGATAAAGATATGGTTCGTCACGGCTTCAGTTTCGTCGATCGTATCGGTAATATCATCGCAGCCCCAGGACAGGGCGGCGCGGGTGGGTTTGCTTGACATAAAGGTAACGGCGACATCGGGAAGGCCGTTGGCACCGGTGCCGGCCAGGATAAGACGGGGGACGGTAGTGGTGGGGGTGGGGGAGGGGAAGCCGTTGATGTAGGCGAAGCCGAAAACCGGCACGGCTATGGCAAATGCGGCGATGATGATAACGGCCGCCGTCAGCAGGCGGGATTTCTTCCCCCGCAGGTAAAAGATGAGCCACAGAGCCAGGGGGAGGAGGCCGAGGACGGTGATCAGGAACACTGCAGCCCAGCCGATCATTTCCACATGGAGCAGGCCGCGTGTGCCATGGAGGTTGAACAACCAGGCTAAGAAAACACCGCCAAAGGCGGCGGCGGTTACGGCGAGGGCCAGCAGGATTTTCTTTTGCATACCGGGCAGGATTATAACACAAGCGGTTCATTTTGCCGAAGTGATGGAGCCGGTATCGAGTTTACCGGGAACGAAATTGGTTTCGATGTTCATCAGGGCGGGCACGAAGAAAGAAACCAGCGTGGCGAGAAAAATGACGCCTCCGGAAATGAAATACAGGGGGCGGATGCCGATGGCATCGGCAACCGGGCCGGCGATGGCCAGGCCGAGGGGGGTGAGGGCGGCAGTGAGGGCATTGAAAATGGAGAAAAAGCGCCCCTGCATATCCCTGGCAACCACCGAATTAGCGATCGCCATAATGGGAGCATTACCGGCGGACATCCCGGCGCCGACGATGAAGCAGGCAGCCAGGACCAGGGGATAAAGGGCCAGCGTGGTAAAACCCAGGAAAAAGGCCGCGCCGCTCATGACGAGGGTGCCGGCGAGGGTGGTCACGATGCGCTTCTTAAAGCCGGGCCAGACGCCGAGGAGCAGCCCGCCGGCGATCATGCCGATGCCGAAGGCGGAATTCAGCCAGCCGAGTTTCAGCACATCGCCGCCTAGATGGTCGGTCACAAGGATGGGCAGCAGGGTGAAGGCCGGCATGATGAAGAAGACGATCACCGAGCAGAGGACGGTGAGGGCGAGAAGGCCGGGGCTGGTGAAGATGTATTTGAAGCCGTCGACCATATCTTTCAATGGTGAACTGCCGGTGCGGGTGGTTAATTCCGGCTGGGGAATGGGGATGAAGAACAGGCAGGAGACGGCGATTACCGCGGTAGCAATGTCAACGGCGAGCACACCATACATCGGCAGCAGGCCGATGAGGAAAGCCCCGGCGGGTGGGGCGGCGATGGTGACGACGCCCTGCAGCATCTGGTTCAGGCCGGCGGCACGGGCAAGGTGCTGTTCGGGGACGATGAGGGGGATGGACGCCAGCATAGCCGGGAAATGGAACGACTGGCCGATGGAACGTAACACCATTGCCAGGTAGATATGCCAGACCTGAATGGCCCCGGCGGCGAAGAGCACCACCAGGCCGATCGTCACCAGGGCAATAGCGGTGTCGGCGAGGATCATGATTTGCTTGCGGTTCCAGCGGTCGACCAGGGGCCCGATGATAGGCCCCAGGACGATTTGTGGCACCAGGGCCATTAGCATCGCCACGGCCAGGACTGTCGCCGACCCGGTCTCCATGGTGAGGTACCAGGCTAAAGCAAATTCGACCAGGGCGCTGCCCAGGAGTGAAACGGCCTGGCTGATCCAGAGGATAAAGAAGGTTCTCAAGAAATGTTACCTTATACTAAAATAACTGTTGATTATCTTATCATGTAGAGATTATGCATAGCTACATTTAATTTCGTCGTATTTTCTGCATCCTGATAACGGTAATGGCTGCCCGGCAAAGGCAGCCGTTTTTCCGGATCAACCTTGTATAGAAATGCGTTACCGCAGTTCAATGCCCAGGAATAACGGCCAGACCACCAGGCCAAGCAAGATTTTCCACCATACCAGATGAGCAAATGAGATGGTAAATAACCAACCTGCGAACCAGAACATGACACCAAAAAAGCCCCCTTCTGACCCACCTCTAGATTTCATTGCCATTTTTCTAACCTCCAGATATTTTTATATGTTTAGTCTTTAACGAGCATTGATTTTGCCAGGGAACCATGCCATTTCCCGACACTCCCGGCAAGGTGTAAAGGGATAAAAAACAAGAAGATACCAACCGGAACCAGGGCGGCTACGGCCCAAACCGGAAGAAAATAGTCCCGATATCCGTAGATGAGGGCGAATAACGGTTGGCCAACCAACCATAGAGATCCTGCAAGAAGCGAAGCAAAAAATACAAAATAAACCACGCCCAATGGCAGTTGAAGCAGCATATAGGCCATGGTGGACCAGGTGGACTTATCCAGTATCAGCGATTTAAAACGTCCCCACAAACTAAGATCACTGCTGGAAAATATGGGACGGCGCGGCATGCGAACCCCTAACAGGGTTTCCACAAAACGCCCTTCAATGAGAGCTAAACCCCGGACAGAGAGGATGAAAACACCGGCCAGCGGGATACCGATAATATATACCAGGGTCCCGATAATGGTTGAAATACCAGCGGCCATCCAGCCGAAATAGATAAGGCCAGTAAGGAGGGAGAGTAAGAGATACAAAAACGCACGCCAGGCCATGGAGTCGGCAATAACTCCAAAATAGCGGACGAACCAGGGCCGTTTAACTTCATGTATTTTTATAGTAGAGTAAGGCTCAGTATGGGTTTCGATATCATGATATCCCGCCGCCACTTCAGTCGGGGTGCCGTACTTTTCCAGGACGGAGATTAACGCGTCTGCTTCGGAAATCCCGGGTTGGACATCCTCTATCCTGGCGACTGAATTCCTGAGGAATTCTTCGGTATCGAAAAGAGCATCCTGGATCGTTGCTTTGTCACAGCCAGCCAGTTCGCGCTTGAGTTGATGTAAATATTCGTCGATACTATTTATCATCTTTGTCCGCCTTGAGCTGATTATCAACGAGGCCTTTCATCTGTTCCCAGAATTCCGTCCATCGGCGTAGTGTCTGGCGTCCGGTTTCAGTGATTTTGTAATAGCGGCGCGGC
The DNA here is from genome assembly GCA_964606525.1 of uncultured Dehalococcoidales bacterium. Classification (GTDB taxonomy): domain Bacteria; phylum Chloroflexota; class Dehalococcoidia; order Dehalococcoidales; family UBA2162; genus JBBITI01. Next base: position 28,186 of record CAZSHH010000017.1, on the reverse strand, counting down.
GGCCCGGAAACTGAAGGTTCAACTTCACTTGCCAATAAATGGCTATCTTCCAGCGATCTTAAAACCGGATATAGTGTCCATAATTTGATAATAGGTATGTCCGGGCCGCTTTCTTCGATGATCCGGGCGATTTGATATCCATACATCGGCCCGGTTGCCCGGTTAACAATACCCAACAGGATAAGTTCAGCTACACCGGCATTTAATATCTTCTTAAATTTTTTATCGGCTTCACTAGTTTCCGATATATCCATTTATTTTCACCACAACGAGATATCAATGTCTTACAAGTACGTTTATGTTAGTAAAAGAAGATATTGAATATCTACAATATTGTATTATATACACTATTGTAAAAAATACAATAGCATACAACAAATTTTCTGTCAATACCTGAAGTAATAGAAATATAGACCAGGAGGTTTATATGATTTTTGAATAGCTTTTTAGACAACTTGCAAGGGAAATCCGGGCAGCCTGATATTGGAATCGGGTAAGGGTGATTATGGACTAATCGAAATGATCCAGGGTGTAATGCTGAAAGCATTACACCCTCAAAAATGATCTGGATTAACCGAAGTGCAACCCCAGGAACAGAGGCCAGACCACGATACCCAGGATAATCTTCCACCACACCAGGTGGAGGAAACCGATCGAGAACAACCAACCGGCAAACCAGAGTGTTCCTGCCAGGGCAGGTCCCGTACCATTTTTGTTCGACATTTCCGTTATCCTCCGACAATAAAGTTCATCAATTATATATTTTTTACTATTCAGCGTATACCTTGATGATGGCTTCCTCGCTGTCAACATCGATATGGGATTCCTGCAGGGCATCGATCAGCTGCTCGATATATTCGTCTTTCAGGTTGCGAATGTCGAAAGCCATGCCCTTGTCTTTGAGGGCTTTATTCACGTTTTCGGCAGCCTCCGGCGGCATTAGGGCGGTGAGTTTCATGCCTGCCCGGACCAGGGCGACCGGAATGCGCACGTTCACCCGTTCCGGTTGGTGACTTTCATCCCAGTGACCACCGTGTTTCTGGTAGCCTTCTTTAGGTTCGACCTTTACATAAAGGAACTTGGCGTTCCTTTTAGGCAGCGTGGAAGTTGCGGCTGCCCTGTTGGAATTATCATCTTCTACCAGGGACAGCAAGCGGTTTGCTTCATCTACGGAAAGCTTGCCTTCCGCCAGCATCTGTAAGATTTTCTTTTGATATTCACCCATCGTCGTTATCTCCGTTTAGTAAAATTCGACTTCCACATGACCGTCATGATCGTCGACATCAACCACGGTGCCGCGCAGGTTGCAGAGGACACGGCAAAGAGACGGGATACCTAAAATAAGGGGCCGCCACCAGCCTAACTGCCAGGTAAAGATCATGGCCAGCAGGCCGAAAGGCAGCAGGATGAGGAAGATGGCCAGCAGGCAGATGAGGACGATAGGCCAAACCAGGAACAGCGGCAGCCACAGCCCGAAGTTATGTTCCGTGTTCTTGATCCGCAGTTTTAATAAATATGGAGGCCAGTTCATTTTGACAACCTCTCAATCGCCTCAGCGGCGGTTATTTCGCCGCGTTCCAGAGCGGCGAGTGTTTCCTCTTTCAGGGGGCTGACGGGGGTAGTGACCGTTTCCACCATCTGGAATTGGCCGGCGATGCGGCTTAAACGGCTTTTAATGGTGGGATAGCTGACGCCGAAAGCTTTCTCCATATCCTTGATGGAGCCGTCGTTCTTCACGAAGGCCATGACGAAGACCTGGTCGTCAGTGGAAAGGCGGGCGAGGGGAGGTAGTTCGAACTGCCCCTCGATGGCGATGCCGGAATCAACCAGGCGGACCTTCTCGACGATGACCGGTTCGCCCCGGGTCAGCCGGGTAAGTTCCTGCCAGTCAGTTATTTTCATTAGTCCGTCTCCGATGGAGTATTCAGTGATTTGAAAAAATTAATTTATACTTATAATATTACACAAAAAATTAATTTTGTCAAGTAGTAAAATTAAAAAAATTAATAATCTAGTAAATAACAGCCAACCGGGTTGATAAAAATTGACATAATATTCAGTTTGCTGGATTTTTCAGCACCGGGAGGGTATATTGGCGGAGATGACTAAACGGTATCTACCGCTGGCAACCGGAGTGATCGCAGTATCCTTTGCCGCACTGTTGATCCGGCTGGCGGAAGCCCCGGCGCTGGTGATCGCGGCTTACCGGTTATGCCTGGCCTCGCTGTTGCTGGCGCCGGTGGGATGGCGGCAAGCAAGAGGAGAAATAAGAAGGCTGGCAGGGCGGGACATCCTGCTCATGATTTGTGCCGGAATATGCCTGGCAGTACATTTCGGACTATGGATAACCTCATTGAAGTTCACTTCAGTAGCGACTTCTGTAGTATTGGTCACGGCCAGCCCGGTCTTTCTGGCGATGGCTTCCCGTTTATTGTTCCACCAGCAGTTATCCCGGTTGGCGGTGGGGGGCATCGTCATCTCCCTGGGTGGGGCGGCTATTATCAGCCTGGGCAACTGGCAGTTGGGAGAACAGGATTTTACCGGGGCGATGCTAGCCCTGGGCGGGGCGCTGGCTATTTCCGGGTACCTGCTGGCCGGGCAGCGGTTGCGGGTAAAGGTGGCGATGTTGACTTACAATACGATGGTTTTCAGTACGGCGGCGATTTGCCTGCTGGCAGTGGTGTTGATGTGCGGTTATCCCCTGGCCGGGTATTCCGGTAAAACCTATCTCATGATGGCCTTGCTGGCGGTAGTACCGCAGCTGCTGGGGCATTCCACGTTGAACTGGTCACTCCGATATGTCCCGGCGACACTGGTAGCGGTGGCGGTGCTGGGCGAACCGGCCGGAGCAACGTTGTGGGCTTTCTTATTCCTGGGTGAAACCCCGAGCTGGCTGGAGGTTGCCGGCAGCATATTGATATTATCAGGGATTTTTCTAACATTACAGAGTGCCGCCCGGTTGGAGGCTAAAAAGAGAATACCTAACCTGTGATTTATGTATAAGTAATATACTTTTGTAGCGTGTTGATTTCAGGTGTTATGATGGTGATTCATATCCTGGAAATTAAGGCACCAATATTCAGTCTGAATCACCGAAATTGAAAGATTCTGTAATTAAACGCCGCGGCATATTTTACGGCTGGTATGTGGTCATCGCCTGCATGGTGATCACTCTTTATACCGGCGGAGTGGTGAATTTCGGATTTACCGCGGTTTTTGATCCCCTTATTGAAGAATTCGGCTGGAGTTCCGCCCAGATATCTCTGGCAGCCTCATTACGCGGGTTGGAAGTAGGCTTACTCTCGGCAGTGGTCGGCCTGATGGTCGACCGTTTGGGGCCGCGCAAACTCATTATCGGCGGTTCGGTACTGGTCACCCTGGGATACATTATTCTAAGCCGGGTATCGTCGCTGCCCATGTTTTACCTGGCGTTTGCTTTGATATCACTGGGGATGAGTGCCTGCGCGGGGACGGTCCTGCTGACGGCAGTAACGCACTGGTTCAACCGTCGAGCAGGACTCGCCACGGGCATCGTCGTCAGCGGTTTCGGCCTGGGGGGCATCATTGTCCCCGTGGTAACGAAATTGATCGATACTTTTGACTGGCGGCCGGCGATGCTGATGATCGCCGCCGGTACCGTGATAATCTGCATTCCCCTGGGACTGTTGGTGAGGCACCGGCCGGAGGATTATGGCTACCTGCCGGACGGCGATACCGTGGAAATCGACAAGAACCGGCCGGCGGCAGAAAAAACGCTGGAAACTAATATTACGATCTGGCAGGCGCTGCGGGACCGTGCTTTCTGGCATGTCAGTATCTCCTCGGCGTGCCACTCCTTTGTGATCGGCGCGGTGGTCACCCATATCATGCCTTATTTAGGCAGTGTTGGTATAGAAAGGTCCACCGCCAGCCTGGTGGCTTTATTTCTGCCGTTATCCAGTATCATTGGGCGGCTTTCCTGCGGTACGGTAAGTAATAAAACCGGCAGCCGGGCGGTCTATACTACCAGTTTCATCCTGATGACGGTAGGGCTGCTTTGTTTTAGCCTGGTAAAGTCGACGAGTTTGTGGCTGGTAGTCCCATTCATCCTGGTCTTCAGCCTGGGGTGGGGTTTCAGTGTCATCTCGCGGATAACTCTGCTGCGGGACCATTATGGACGGGCTAGCTTCGGAGCGGTTATCGGTTTTAATTCGACCATCATGATGGTGGGTAATGTTACCGGTGCCCCCATCGCCGGCTGGTCCTACGACCATTTCGGCAGCTATCAGGGCGCCTGGATCGCCTTCGGTCTTGTGACCCTGGGTGGGATGCTGCTGGCGCTGACAGCACCGTCAAGAAAAAAATACTAAATACTAAACTTAATATAAAAAAGGGGTACCGATTTTGCGGTACCCCTTTTTATTGTGTTTGGAATGGGCTATAAGGACATGACCTTCAGGTCGGGCGAAATCTTGAGTTTCGGCTCGGTTAAAGCCTGAATTTCTTCAGCTGTCCAGCCGGGAGCCGTTTCTTTGAGCACCAGCCCGTTTGGGGTGACTTCGATCACGGCGATGTCGGTGATAATGAGGTCGACACATTTTTCCGCCGTCAACTGGTAGTTGCACTTCTTCAAGATCTTAGGCTGGTTGTCCTTGGTGGTGTGGGTCATGACCACGACCAGCCGGGCAGCCCCGGCAGCCAGGTCCATACCGCCGCCGATGGTCCCTGGTTCACGTCCGGGGATCAACCAGTTGGCAAGGTCGCCGTTTTCGGCTACCTGCAGGCCGCCCAGGACACAGAGATCGATATGGCCGCCGCGGATCATGGAAAAAGATTCGGCATGATCGTAAAATCCCATGCCGGGAAGGGGCGTGGTGAACTGGCCGCTGGCGTTGACCAGGTGAAAATCCTGTTCTTCTTCGGTAACCGCCGTCCGGCCGCAGCCCATGACGCCGTTTTCGCAGTGGATGACAATTTCATTTTCTTCGGGAACGAAGTTCGAGGCGAGAGTCGGGATACCGAAGCCCAGGTTGACATACATACCATTCTTGAATTCTTTGGCGACCCTTAACGCCATAGTCTGATCATCAAGTCTTTCTTTCATACTAAGCTCCTTTATTCCAACCTGCCGGCCGGGGTACGACACGATTGACATATATTTCGTGGGTGACGATGATTTCAGGCCCGATTTCCCCGAGTTCGACAACCTCGTCGACTTCAGCGATGGTTATTTTTGCCGCGCCGGCCATGGTAGCATTGAAGTTGCGGGAAGATCCCTGGTAAACCAGGTTGCCGCGTCGGTCGGCCTTGCGGGCGCGGATGAGGGCGAAATCAGCCTTAATAGCACGTTCCATAAGGTATTTACGGCCGTCGAATTCACGGACTTCCTTGCCCTTCTCCAGGACGGTACCGACACCGGTCGCGGTGTAGAATGCCGGGATGCCGGCTTTGTTGGCACGGATCCTTTCGGCGAGAGTGCCCTGTCCGGTCATTTCGATGGTCAAGAAACCTTCTCTCATCTGGTCATGAAGAGCGGAACCGCCGCCGGGGGGTGCCATGCCCGGGAATGAGGTGATCACGTGGGTAACCTGGCGGTTCTGGATGAGAATACCAGCATTGTCATAGTTCGGGGGCATCTTGCGGAACATGGGTGGTGGTGGGGGAGCACCCGGTTTGGGTGGGGGGGTGCGGCCGCCGCCCGGGGTGTTCATTACGATGGTTAGATTTTTCGCCCCCTGTTTTTCCAAAGCACGTAAAAGATAACTAGGGGTGCCGTTGGCCGGGCCGAAACCGCCGATGAGGATCACTGCCCCATCGAAAATATCGGCTACCGCCTCGTCGAAACTGTTGATAACTTTGTTTATCATTATACCTCCAATCCTTTCAGAAAAGGCTGTCCATATCAAGCGGGCAAACACTATCTAATCAGTTTTAACGACGGACTGTCAAGCCAAAATCCGGGCCAATGGTTGCCCGGTATGGCCCAATATGCTAACATGCGGTTCAAAGAGGAAGATATGGAAGAACAAAAAATTGCCATGGTTATTGGTGCCCATCCTGATGACCCGGATTTTGGCTCGGGAGGTACGGTCGCCAAATGGATCAAAGAAGGCATCAAGGTAATTTACGTGATTTGCACCAACGGGGATAAGGGTAGTTCCGACCCGGATATGACTTCGGAGAGGCTGGCCGAGATCCGGACGAGAGAACAACTGGCGGCAGCAACGGTCCTGGGTGTAACCGAGGTCGTATTCCTGGGTTATCCCGACGGCGGACTGGAAGAAACTGATATATTCCGGGGACAACTGGTCCGCCTGATCCGAAAATTCCGTCCGGATACAGTGATTACTCATGACCCATACCGCAAATATATGAATCATCACGACCACCGTATCGCCGGCCAGGTAGCCCTGGATGCCATTTTCCCTTATGCCCGGGATATTTTGTTTTATCCCGAGCACCGGAAAGAAGGGTTGACGCCTTTCAAGGTAAAAGAGGTGTTCCTGGCAGGAGCTGAAGAACCGAATACATTCATCGATATTGCCGAAACTTTTGATATCAAGACAAAAGCGATCACGTGCCATATCAGCCAGATTGGCGACCATGCCGCAGATTTCGCACAATGGGCGGCAGAACACAAGAAGCGAATGGTGGCGATGATGGGACGGCCGGACATGCCCTACTGCGAAGCCTTCCGAAAACTGGAAATAAGGCGCTAGTCCAAAGGAGATACTATTTTGGTACATTCAACCGCAAATGTCCCCAACCGCCAGATCGCCATGTTGATCGACGGTGATAATGCCCAACCCTCGTTAATCGAAAGTATGCTGACTGAAGCCGGAAAATACGGCCTAGTCACTATTCGGCGCATCTACGGCGACTGGACAGCCCAGAGCATGAAAGGCTGGAAAGACGTGCTGCATGTGTATGCCATCCAGCCGTTCCAGCAGTTTCGGTATACGATCGGTAAAAACGCGACCGACAGTGCATGATCATTGATGCCATGGACATTTTCTACAGTGGAGTAGTGAACGGATTCTGCCTGGTGTCCAGTGACAGCGATTATACTCGTTTGGCCACCCGTATCCGGGAGAAAGGTTTATTTGTTATGGGCATCGGTAAGAAAACTACGCCGCGTGCTTTTATCAATGCCTGTGAGATCTTTGTTTATGCCGAAAACCTGGCCGCGGAGGCCGAACCGGCTGCCCATCCCGAACCGCAAAAAAAACGGTCCCAACGTATACCGCACAAGGTCCCGGTACCTGAACCGGCAGCCCCGCCCTCACCGCTGCCGCTGCTCAAGCGGGCATTCGATATGGCAGTTCAGGATGACGGATGGGCATTCCTGGGAACCGTCGGCAGTCGGGTGCGGCAGCTTGATCCCAGCTTCGACCCGCGTACCTTTGGCGCCAAGCAACTCTCCGGGCTGATAAGGTCATTTCACAACATCTTCGAGATAAAAGAAGTAAAGACCGAAGAAGGCCCTGCACATATTTACATTCGGTTGAAGGAGCAGCACCAGGAAATGCCCGTACTACCAGCCAACGTACCGGAATTCAAGCCGTTTGCGTAATAAAAAGAAGGGCACTGAAAAAGTAGTGCCCTTCTTTTTATCCACATCGTATTTGTTATCTGATAACTTTCACGTTTACTCCGACTTTAAGCCGAGTCCAGGCCTTATCTGCAGTTAAGGCTGGTAAACTGAGGGTTTTTGCCAAGGAGAGACATGCCCGATCACCTAAGGAAAGTCCTGCATCTTTGGTTGATGCATTGAGAAAACCACACTGGTATGCTTGAGATTCATCGAATTCAACAATAATAAGACCTAAGGATCCTAATATACTGCGTATAGTTTCTTCTTGAATACCTTCTATACAAAACTTGGCTACAACTTCGGATAAGTTAATAGAACTTATGAATGAAGCAGGTATATATTCTGCTACCAAATCAGCCCCAGGTTCTTCGTAAAGTAGTGCGAGCAAGGCGGAAGCATCAATCACCACCTTACTCACGCTTTGCCTCTCTTCTACGCTCCTGAATCAGTTCTTCGGAAAGACTTCGGCCATCGCCAACATATTTTCGTACGATTGCCTGAGCTCGTGAAATGGCTTTTCGTGCACTGATCACTCGAAGTTCATCATCCTGAAGATTCAGGATAACATTATCTCCTGGTTTTAACCCCATCGCTTTTCTATAACTAGCTGGGATCACGATCCGGCCGCCTTCACTAACAACTGTCTTCATATATATACCTTGTCATTTTTCAAATATTATACCATATATGTAAATAAATGTCATCTGTCATTCATTTTGCCATAGCCTGTTTTTTCAGTTCAGCGGGGAATTTCTCAATGGCGTAGCGGAGGGCGGTGCGGGGCATGACGGTTTTATTTTTCACAATATAATCGAAAACTTCCTGTTGATATGGTTTCCCGGCTTCCTTGAGCATCCAGCCGTAGCCTTTCTGCACCAGGTCGTCTTTATCTAATAAAAGGCTATCGGCAATCTCAAAAACATCACTGAGGAATTTACCGCTGCGGGCGGGCAGGATGAGCGTAACCGCGGCGGCGCGGCGGAGCCAGCGGTTCGGAGATTTCGTCCAACCCTTCAGTCGCTTTACATAATCAGGATATTGTTCAACGAAAGAACCTACTGTATGGTTACACAGGGTATCGCATTTCGCCCAGTTATTAACATATTTAACGATCCATTCCTCAAACAAAGCGAAGTCAGCCGGTTCATATTGGCCGCGCAGCTGGTAGGCCCATTCGCAGGCAATGTATGCTTCTTCCATGTAGTCGGTTTTGAATAACGTGGTACAGAGAGAGAAAATTTCCTTTTTACTCAAATGGGCGATGAGTTTATAGTATTCCCGGGCGATGCGGTTGACCAAAGCCGTCTTAACGCCGTGGTATTTGACCGGTTCCTTGAAATAATAATTGGGGTCGACTTTAGGCGCGGGATCGATATTAGCTTCGAGTTGCTGCTGAATTGCAGAGATAAAATTGTCCATCATACCAGCCTCTTTTGTAAGAATAAGGGGGGCGTTCTCTTGAACGCCCCCCAGATAATTAGCCAGGGTTAGAATTACACCGATTCACTCTTGTATTTCGGGCCCAGGCCGATCTGCATCACCGCATACGGCCGTTCTACTTTATTACAGGTAATGGGGAAATGCGGCGTGCCCTTCGGAAAAGCTAAAACGGTTGGTTTGCTAAAGGTATATTTTTCATGTTCTTTACCGATTTCGACGGTCATTTCCGCTCCGAGGTGGCTGAGATCGCTCTGTTCCAGGGAAAAGAAAACGATCGCTTCGTCGTAAGGATGGAGATGGGCCTTTTTGCTGTTTTTGGCATCCCATTGTCCCGCTTTGTCGAATAAGCCCATCATCAGGTTGATATTCATCCCTTCAAGGTCGGCACCGCTTAAAGTCATCATCTGCCGGGCATCCGCTCCGCCTAAACCCGGTTTGATGGGCATCTTTTTAAACAAGTGAGTGTATTTATTGCCATCGGTCTTACCCTCGAGCGGGGCAGGTTCCCCGGCATACTTGGCGGAAAGGGCGATGTGGAAATGCCCAAACTGGTGGTAGACTTTTTCAGTGACCAGCGGGCAGTGAGGTACACCCTTGGGAGCTGCCACGACCATTGGAACGCTGAATTTATGTTTTTCCTGTTCCTTGCCCATCGCCAATTCCATATCCGATCCCAGGTAATTCATGTCGTTGGTATAACCGAAGAAGACCAGTAGTTCGTCAAAGGGATGCGTATGGGCGCCCCGCCCGGGGGCCCAGTCTCCGGTGTTCTCATAGACACCGACAATGAAATTGAGATCGAAACCAGCCATTTCCTCGCCCTGCACAAACACCAATTCCCGGGCATTGGCCCCCCCGCCGCCCTTACGGAATTCCAGTTCTTTGACCAGCTTTGTGTATTTTTTTTCTGCCATGTTTCCTCCTTTTTTCGGTAAATCGTCCCTGATGGCAGGATTTTTTTTAACAGCCACATTCTAAGCCATTTACACCCGCGGGGCAATAATACTCGTTGAAATCAGCGTCGGCATAATGTTAAGATGGAGTCGTTCATAATTGGAGTTCGGATAGATGGTAGATTGGCAGGTAACCGCGGCGACATTCCGCTGCGAAACATTAAACGAAGAGATTACACTCCTGGTGAACAAAGACTGGACCGTCAAGTGCACTGGCCACATGAAATTCACCGGGAAAAAAAACCGGCAAAAAAATGGCTGTACCGGCCCGGAGTGTCAACTGGCGGCTGCATACCGGAATAAGCTGCAGGCAGAAGAAGCCGCGAAATCAGTTAAGCCTGGATATACCAATCCATAAGGTAAATCATGGTGTCAGAAAACAGTAAAACCGTAACTGAAGTAAAAAATATCACCAGGCAGGTCAAGATACATATCGAAAACCTGTCCCTTTCCTTCGGCGGGGCTAAAGCCCTGACAGATGTCAGCCTGGATATCAAAGACCGTGAAATACTGGCAATCATCGGGCCGAATGGGGCGGGGAAGACCTGTATCCTGAACTGTTTGAATGGGTTTTATAAGCCGCAAAAAGGTGAGATCTATTACGAAGGTAAGAAGATTACCCGGATCCGGCCGGACCGGGCTGCCCGTTTAGGCCTGGCCCGTACTTTTCAGAACATCGAGTTATATGCTGGGCTATCGACTCTGGATAACATCATGGCCGCCCGCCATATCCTGATGAAGGAAAGCCCGATCGGCAGCGCTTTTAATCTCAGTATTTCCTTTGATAGATTCCGCAAGAAAGCCGGAGAAGATGATACCGGGATTACCCGGCCACCGCTGGTAAGCTGGCCGCACTGGGAAGAGATCGACCACCGCCATATCGTTGAGGATATCATCGACTTCCTGGAAATCGAGCCGATACGTAAAAAAGTAGTAGGCACCTTGCCTTACGGAATGCGGAAGCGGGTAGAACTGGCCCGTGCCCTGGCAATGGAACCGAAAGTCCTGCTGCTGGATGAACCAATGGCCGGGATGAACCTGGAAGAAAAAGAAGACATTGCCCGCTTTATCGTAGATATTTTCGAGGGACAGGGGGACACTTATCCCAACACCCCCGTGCTGCGGGACGGCGTTAACTGCATCGTGCTGGTGGAGCATGACATGGGGGTGGTGATGGACCTGGCGGACCGCATCGCGGTGCTGGATTTCGGCCGTAAGATCGCTGAAGGTACTCCCGAAGAAATTAAGTCCAATCCCCAGGTTATTTCCGCTTACCTGGGTAAAGAAGAGTGATCTTCAGCTTTTTACCGGCCAATCCTGGCTTGGATCTTATACACAGGTATACTAATTTCACCGGACGATACTTCAAAACTACCAGGCTTAATCCAATTTCGAGGTGCCATGATGAAGAATAGCCAGGAAAGCAGGTTTGCACTATACGACGAACTGGCAGACTGGTTCCATCTATTGACGGCTCCGGAGGATTACAAAGAAGAAGCCGCGTTTTACCAGGCAACGATCATTGGTAATTGTACTAAACCGCCGCATACTTTATTGGAGTTGGGAAGCGGTGGGGGAAACAATGCCTCACATTTAAAGCAGCATTTCAAGATGACCCTGGTGGACATTTCTCCGGCGATGTTAAAAATAAGCCGGGAATTGAATCCGGAATGTGAACACCTCGAGGGTGATATGCGCGGAGTCAGGCTGAAACGTCGTTTTGACTCCGTGTTTATTCACGATGCCGTGAGTTATATCAATAACCTGGATGATCTACGGCGGACGGTCCACACGGCATTCCTGCACTGTGAACCGGGCGGCGTAGCCCTGTTCTGTCCCGACCATGTCCGGGAAACCTTTAGACCGGCAACCGACCACGGTGGACATGACGGCGGCCGACGGGCACTGCGGTACCTGGAATGGACATGGGATCCGGACCCGGAGGATACCTTATACACAGTGGATATGGCCTATCTGTTGCAGGAGGGTGATGTCGTTAATTGCCGAAAAGACCGCTTTATCCTGGGATTATTTAGTACCGAACAATGGTTGAGGGTGATCCGGGAAAACGGTTTTGTGCCGCAGTTAATCGAACATGCCTGGCCGGGATACGATGAAACGTTGGGTTCCCGGATGTTCCTGGGTAAGAAGCCGGTTGACTGATAAAAAATTGATTTCAGGAGAATAAGCTGCTTAGTCCCACTTCCGGATGTCGCGTACTTTCGGTTCGTTCTCAGTTAAAGTACCGGCAGGTATGAATTCGATGGCATCGGGCTTGACGCGGCAGGTGTCCTGGAATTTTACCGTTAACTCATCTGCCAGCTTTTTCCTATCGAGCGCAGTGTCTTTCAATTCCAGCCTAACCGTTAACTCATCCCGGTTTTCACGACGGTTGATGATCATCTGGTAACGGGATACGGCGCTGAAGCCGGAGATGGCTGCTTCTGCCTGGCGGCTGACAACGAACATCCCGCGGACTTTCACGGCATCAGTAGCACGCCCGATGATACCGGTGATGCGGTAGGCGGTACGGCCGCAGGGACAGGCTGCGGTCGTGTAAGCTGACATATCACCGGTACCGAAACGCAGCAGGCCCCAGGCCTTGTTGTGGACTGGGGTAACGACGATTTCGCCGACTTCATCCGGACCAAGCTGCTTACCGGACTGGGGATCGACGATTTCCACCACGTAATCGTCCATCATATGCATCCCCTGTTTTTCCCGGCATTCATAAGCGATCGCTCCACCCGGCTCGGTCACGGCGTAAGCCTGGGCAGTGGCGAGGTGATAATTTTCTTCCAGGGTTTTCCGTATCGATGGCGCCAGCATTTCGCCCGTGAACCAGGCCAGGCGCAGGGGGAGGTCGCGGCCGATAATAAAGTCCATTTCCTCCGCCCGTTTGATGACCGTCATGAGAAAAGAGGGTGTCCCGACGAATCCGGTGACTTTCAGGTCGCGCATCGCCTGGACCTGGATGTCGGTATTCCCGGTCCCGGTTACCACTACTGTAGCCCCGCAATCCTTCAGCGCTTCGTGGAAAAGGATGCCGGCGGGAGACAGGTGGTAGGTGAAAGTATTAACGGCAATATCCCCTTTCCGGAAGCCGGCTGCCCAGAAGGACCTGGCGAACCACTTGATACCGGAATGCTGGATAGGTTCGTAGATCGGGCCCGGAGATATAAAAACACGTTCCACTTCTTGCGGCGGGACGGCCAGGAAACCACCATAAGGCGGATCTTGTTTTTGCTTTTCGATCAGATCGGTCTTACGGGTAATGGGCAGCTTTTCCAGGTCTTTTACGCTCTTGATATCCTGTGGCTTAAGCCCGGCACGGTCTAGTATCTCCCGGGCGGCCGGGGCATTCCGGTAGGCGTGTTCGACGGCTTCTGCCAGTTTTGCATCCAGGTAACCTGCGCGTTTGGAGGCGGACATGATTTCCAGTTGGTCGTAATATTCACCAGCAGTCATCGTCTTCACCCTGTTAATAATTATAACCAGCGTTTGCGCCGTTTATAGTGTTTGACTTCCCGGTAGCTTTTCTTAGTGCCCAGGGCCGAGAGGCCCATATAAAATTCCTTGACATCTTCATTGTTCTTCAGGAATTCCGCTGTACCGTCAAGAACCACCCGCCCGTTTTCCATGACATATCCGTAATGAGCAATACTGAGGGCGATACGGACGTTCTGTTCGACCAGCAGTACTGAGGTCTTTTGCTCAGCGTTGAAGCGGTGGATGATATTGTAGATTTCCTCGACCATAAGCGGCGCCAGGCCGAGGGATGGTTCATCGAGCATCATCAGCTTTGGTGCCGCCATCATCGCCCTGCCGATCACGACCATCTGCTGCTCGCCTCCGGAGAGGTAGCCGGCGGTGTTTTTACGCAGGTCCCGCAAGCGCGGGAAATAGTTATAGACCATTTCCAGGTCATTTTTCACCTCGTGCCGGTTGCGGCGGTTATGGGCGCCTACCAACAGGTTTTCTTCGGCATTAAGATGTTCGAAAACATGGCGGCCTTCCAGTGCCTGGATGATGCCCAGGCGGCCTACGGCTTCGGCGTTCAACTTATCAATACGTTCGCCGTTCCACATGATACTCCCGTCGGTAACTTCGCCTTCCTCGGCCTTGAGTAGATTGGAAATAGCTTTCAGCGTGGTACTTTTACCGGCACCGTTGGCGCCGAGTAAAGCCACGATGCGACCGTCTTCAACGGTCATCGAGACGCCGTGCAATACCCGGATGACATTGAGGTAGGTGACCTCGATATTATTCAATGTGAGCATCTATAATTCTGATCCCTGCTTTGATCGGTGCGGGGGCTGTAATTACAGCCCCCGCTGTAGACTATGATTATTTCCCGAACCAGTCAAATTTTTCGTATTCGACTACCGGTGCGTCGATCCAGCCGGTGAGAGCATTAAGTTTACCGCCCTCGATTTTCAGGACGCGTACGGATTTACACAACCGGTTGTCACCGGCGGTATATTTTACCGGGCCATGCAATCCCTCGACGTCATAATCAAGTTTCTTGATACCCTGTTCCTCGATGATCTTCCAGGCGGATTCATCACCCTTGGCCAAGGCATCGTAACTGGAATTCTTCAGGGCGGTTCTCACGATTTCGATCATGATCATACTTTGTGCCCAACCGGTGATATAGTCACCATTTTCGACATCGGTCGGATTATTTTTCTGGCAATACTCCACCAGTTTAGCCATGCCGGGGACGTCTTCGTTCCAACTGACGGTTGGGAAGACGCCGTACACGCCTTCGGCATCGGTTCCGGCGATACCAACCAGGGCGGAGGTATAACCGGCGTGGCCGGAAGCGATGGTGACATCAAGTCCGAGGGTACGGGCATTCTTGATGATCAGGCCGGTGGGAGCGGGGGTGCTGGAAATGTACAGGACATCGGGTGACATCGCCTTGATACGGGTCAGTGATTCGACTTCCGAGATCGTATCGGCTTTATGTTCAAAGGCTTTACCGACAGCACCGTCCCAGAGGACTTCGATCCCCAATTCATCGGCGTAAGCACGGGCGGCATCGACCGCACCTTTACCAGTCGAGTTATTCAAGGCATGAATCGCTACTTTAGGTTTTCCGCTGCCCTGCCAGATATTGTCCAGGTAATATTTCATGAAAGCTAAAAAGTCATCGCCGTAGTCCGGTAATTGGCCGTAAATATGTTGGGGTGGGCGGTAAAGGTTGGGGGAGGAAAAGGCAGCCATACCGGGGAAGCTGTACTGGTTGGCGAGCCCCATGGCGGCGGTCATCATCGCTGATGAAGAGGTGGAGAACATCAGGCACTTGGCATCGATGAAGTTGCGAACGATGTTAGACATCGCAGAAGCATCGTAGTTGTTATCACGCCAGACATATTCGATCTGGTAACCGTCAATGCCGCCGAGTTCCGCATTAACATAGGCAATGGCATCTTTTTGCCCGTGCTCCAGCGGCCGGCCTTTTTCTGCGGCCTTGCCGGTGGTGGGGGTGGTGATGCCAAGTTTCAGGGTTTTCCCGGTTTTGTCTCCCGAGCCGCCGCCGTTACAAGCGCTCAGGAAGGGCATTACCACCATGAGTAATGCCAGGCTGATAAGAGAGATGATCTTCGTCTTTCCTTTCATCTTACTGCTCCTTATTTTATCTTAATTTTAGTAGTCTTCTTTTATTACTCAATATGAAAACGGCCACAGCCGGTAAGACGACTTAAAGAGATTCCACCGGTGGGCGATTCCCCGCGGTTCCAGCACAAGGAAGAGAACGATGACCAGGCCGAAGACCATCGGTGTAATGCCGCTGGCAAACCCTGACGGCAGGAAGGTCATCGATTTTTCAAGATAGGGCACTACGCCGTTAGTCAATATTTCCCGCAACAGGCGGATCAAGAGTACCCCGAAGACCGGGCCGACACTGGTCCCCAGTCCGCCGATGATGATCATGCCGACGTAGAGGATGGAGTCAGTGAAGCTGAATTGCTCCGGAGTCAACTGCAGGTTCCAATGGGCAAACAGGCTGCCGGCGATACCGGCAAAAAAACAACCGATGAAAAAAGCCAGCAGTTTGTAATATACCAGGTTTATTCCCATTACTTCCGCTGCCAGGTCGTTGTCCCGGATGGCGATAAAAGCCCGGCCGACCCGGGTGCGGGCCAGGTTTTTCGCCAGGAAAATACAAAAAACAGTGATGCCGATGATGAGGTAGAATTGACTCTGGCCGCTTTTGAAAACAAAACCGCCGATGGAGGCGAACGGCACCTGCATGCCCATTTGTCCGCCGGTCCAGCTCCACTGACTGATGACCCACATAATGATAAACTGGGCGGCAATCGTGCTGATCGCCAGGTAGAAACCCTTAACACGGATGGACGGCAGGCCGAAGATGATGCCGATAACACCGGCCATAATCCCCCCGGCAAGCAAGCCGGCAAGGAAGGGTAAATCGAACCTGGTGGTGAGAATAGCGCTGGTGTAGGCACCGACTGCGATAAAGCCGGCGTGACCGATGGAGAGCTGCCCGCAGTAGCCGATCAGGACATTTAAGCCGGTGGCGGCGATGAGGGTAATACCGATGAGGTTAAATACCCCCAGCCAGTAGTTGTTCAGATAAGCCGGCATGGTGAACAGGAAAACCAGTAAGGCCAACAGCAATACCCACTGCGTCCGGGTACGGACAATGGCGGTATCTTCAGCATAGGTATGGTTACGAATTCCACAAGGTAAACTCATCCGCTATATCCTCTCGATACGCTTCTCACCGAATAAACCATAGGGTTTGATGACCATGACAATTATTATGATGACAAAGGGAATGATATCCCGGACACCGGCCCACAGGAACCTGGTCAGATAACCGCCTCCGTAGCTTTCTGCCAGGCCGATAACAGGGCCGGCAACTACCGCACCAATGAAAGAATCCAACCCGCCCAGGATAACGACGGAAAAAGCTTTCAGGCCGGTATCAACCAGGCCGTGGGAAATACTGCCGATGCTGGAAATGAGGACACCGCCGATAGCGGCGACAACACAGGCGAACATCCAGGATGTTGAGAAAACCCTGGTCACGGGGATGCCGCAAGCCTGGACGGCCATCTGGTCATCTGCCGTGGCCCGCATGGCAATACCCATTTTGTGATATTGAAAAAAGAGGGTCAGTAAGATGAAGACCATGAGACATATGCCGATGATCCACAGGTATTCCTGCGAGATTACGGCCGGGCCGATTTTGACTACGGATTTAGGGAAAAAGGCGGCGTCCCCCAGGCCGGCCGTACTCAACGGCCAGATGAACGTGATCAGGCCTTCCAGGAAATAACCGATACCCAGGGTGACAGCGATCAGGGAGAGGATGGGTTGGGTGATGAGCGGCCGTAGCGCTAACCGTTCGATAACCCAACCAAGGAAAATGGCAAAAACTATAACCAGGGGCAGGCCGATGAACGGTGGTAAACCGGCATCCACCAGCATGGAATAATTGAACCAGGCAGAGATGAGGACAATCTGGCCGAGGGCAAGGTTGGCGACGCTGGATGATTTCCAGATGAGCGCAAAACCCAGCCCGATAAGGGCATACACTACGCCTACGGAGATACCGGTAATCGTGAACTGGAGAAATTCAGCCATGGTTATTCTCTTAAAGACTCCTTACCTGGATACTGGTGGTGACATTCCCACTGCGCCCGTCACGGTAAGTGACGGATGCCTGGACATCGACCTTTTCGGCATCGCCGTACATAGCGTCGATCAGGTTTTTATACCGCTGTTCGACGAATTCACGGCGTATCTTTCTCGTCCTGGTGAGTTCCGCTTCATCGGGGTCGAACTCTTTATGCAGCAGGACAAACTTATGAACATGCGAGGTTTCCGGTAGATAGCCGTTGACCCGCTCGAGGTCTTTGCGGATCAAGTCGGCAACTTCTTTCTTCTGTGACAGGTCGACGAAGGTGGTATAGGCGATACGGTGCCGTTCCGCCCACTTGCCGACCATACTGAAGTCGATATTGATGATAGCGGAAACATAGTCCCGTTCTTTGCCACCGATAACGATAGCATCTTTGATATAAGGGCTGAAACGGAGACGGCCTTCGATGTATTGTGGTGCATACCTGGCGCCGGACTTCAGTTCGCCCATGTCGACGAGGCGGTCGATAAAGATCAGGTGTCCTTTTTCGTTGATATTGACGGCATCGCCGGTATGCAGCCAGCCATCGATTAAAGCAGATTTAGTTTTTGCCGGGTCCTTCAGGTAGCCGCTGAACATACAGTCGCTTCTTACCAGTAATTCGCCCTGGCCGGTGACCCGGACTTCGGTCCCGAGAGCAGGCCGGCCGACACTTTCGAAAGCGATTTCCCCGGGGCCGTGACATGATATCAAGCCGGCTTCAGTACTGGCGTAATTCTGGCGCAGTTCCACGCCGATGGCATGGATAAGACGGAAGGTATCCAGGCTTAACACCGAACTGCCGGTGACGGCAAAACGGACGCGGCTAAGGCCAAGGCGGTCCTTTAAAGGCCGGAATAACGAAAAATACGATAGGAAATACAAAGCACGCCAGAAAATACCTGGCTTTTTGCCTTCAAAATTATAGTCAGCCATCTGGTGGCCTACCGGCAGCAGTAGATTATAGACAAACCGCTTGATGGGGTTGGTATCAACGATTTTAACCTGGATCTCGCTGACCAGGCTTTCCCACTGCCGCGGGCCGTAAATAACAAAATTAGGGCCGATCTCCCGGGTATCTTCGGCAATCGTCTCCGGTTCTTCGGGGAAATTCAACATGGCCCCAGTCAACAGGTGGGGGATAGTGGCAAAAAAACTATCGCCTACCCAGGCAGCCGGAAAATTTGAGATCAGGTTGTCCCTTTCAGTTAAAGGGTAACGGTCGACAAAACCGCGCGCGGTTGTAATCAGGGCGCGGTGAGTAAGTAGGGCTCCTTTAGGCAAACCGGTGGTGCCGGAAGTGTAGTAGATGAAGGCCGTGTCGTCGGCTTTACCGGCATCGATACTGCGTTCGAATGATCCTGGCTGGTTTTTTTCCTTTTCCTGCCCCAGGCGTATCACATCATTAAAGCTGATGAGCATCGGGTCATCGTAATTCTTAAGCCCCTTCGGGTCCCAGTAAATTATCTTCTTTAGTCGAGGCAGTTCATTTCTTATCTGCAGGAATTTGTCGGTTTGTTCCTGGTCGTTGACAATGGCAATTACTGCCTCTGAATGCTCGGCGACATACTTAACCTCTGAAGGGATAGCATCGACAAAGATGCCGGTGGCGATACCCCCGGCGGCCTGGACGGCGAATTCGCCCCAGAACCATTCCGGTTCATTATCGCCGATGATGCAGGCGACATCGCCGGGCTGCAATCCTAAGGCGGTCAGCCCCAGGGAAAACAATTTGATGTTGTTGTAGTAGTCATTCCAGCTATAACGCTGCCAGATGCCGAATTTTTTCATGGACATCGCGGTACGCGGCCCCCAATTTTCCCGGTTGGCTTTGATCAACTGGGGTATCGTGACCGTTTCGGCTGCTGAAATATTTTCCTTAGTTTTTTTCATCGCTCCATATAACGGAAGCAGGGTACCTCGAACTCAGGAGGTACCCTGCTGCAGACTCAAAACTATATAACGATTCGTCCAGGCCGGATATCACAACCTCCTGAGCGCCCCGATTCCATCGGGACGCCCGATAAAGGAGAAGTTAAAGAAAAATACCTGAATCGACACGTTCAACATTTTATGAAAGGATAGCTTACCATGATATAAAAAGTATGTCAACCAAAGAACTCCTTAAGTACGCTTAAGGCGTGCAGGGTAATCCACTTGCTGGGTTTGCCTTTACTTTCAATGTTAACCTGGAAGCGGCCGTTGAAAGTCGTTTCCAGCTTCCATTTTCCCTGGGCATCCTGTTTGGAAATCACCAGGTCGACAGCATCATGCATCCGCTGGTCATGGTATCCCAGCCTGGTTAAGATGCTGAGCATTTCCAGGATGTCGGTATTCCACATGAGGGGGAAGCCAAACTGGAGCCAGGCTGGTTTCGCGATGCTGGAAAGATCACGGCTTCTTTTAAATAAATGATGCTTAAGCAGGTGTTCTGCCCCCGCTGCCACCGCCTGACGGAGTTCCGGGGTCCGTTTGTATTCAGGGACTTCAGCAATAGCCTTGAGCATTTTCAACAGGCCCATGTGACAGGTATGTTTACCCCAACATTGCTCAAAACGTTCATAAGGCCAAATATCGGGAGGTTGATTGTCGCCATCATCCGCCCGGAAATTCTTTCCGATCCAATTTAGGCCCCTTTGAATTCTCGGGTCATCCAGGAATCCGAGGCGGACCAGGCTGAAAAGCATATTCCCTGTCAGGCACGGCAGGACTGCAGTATGCAGGCCGCCTTTACCGTTGCCGCGATAGGCAAAACCGCCGCTTTCCCGGTCCTGCGACCATTCCAGGACAAATTCTCCGGCCTGTCTTACCTGCAGGTCGTCGGCATCGGCAAACAGTTTTGCCAGGATCAGCAGCTGCCATACCGTCCCCCGGTATTTTGCCCGGACATAGAAATCTTCTGCCGTATCCCAGTAGCCGCCGTCAGCTTGCTTAAACAGTATCGTCGGCACCGGTCCGGTCTTCATGATGTCGCGTTTAGCTTTTTTTACCGAGGGATGCTTTACAGACTTGCCCATTAATCCGGTTAATGCCAGATATCTTACCGAAGGATTATTATCTTCCAACAGCCACGGCCGCGGGTCGGAATTCAATATCTTAAGATAATTTTCGGTCATGGCCTGGCCGTCTCCGGGATTACCGGGATCGTTGTCCCGGTTGCTTTGGCGATCAGTTTATCGTCCTGGTTGGTGACGACCATTTCGGAAATACCTACCCGTTTACCTGATCTCAATAACCAGCATTCGGCCGTCAGTTCGTCGCCCACGGCCGGCGCGTTGATGAAATGCACGTTCAATTGGGAAGCGTAACTCGGTTTGATCACTGAATTGGTGGCATAAGCAAATGCTTCATCGATCACGGAGGTAATGATGCCGCCGAAGACGAGGCCGTTGAAATTTACATATTCAGGCTTGATCTTGATCTTGACCTTGGCATATCCCGGTTCGAGTTCTACGAGGGTTGTCTGCAAAAAATGGCCTACCGGTTCGTTCAGTGATTTTGTCTGCAGTTCAGAAACATAGTCTTTCATATATCGTCGCATTATCCTTGTCACCCGGCTGATGACTTATTCCACGAAAGCAAAGAGAAGGTGATTATACCACTTTCTCGAACTATAGATAAAAGAAAATGACCGGAAATAATGACGTATGATGTGTCAGGACAGGTGTATATCAGGTGTTGCTATTTTTTACTTAACTTATACTTTTGCGCTACCTTCAAGAATCCGGCCATGGCCCCTTCGATGGTATGGTCGTCTACGCAGTAAGTGAGGCGGATATAACCCGCCATGCCGAACCCGCGCCCAGGCACCGTGAGGACTTTATGTTGCTGCAAGTCCCGCACAAATTCAATTTCATCTGCTACCGGTGACTGTGGAAAAAAGTAAAAAGCCCCCTGCGGTTTATTAACCGTGTAACCCAGGGAAGTCAGGTGCTGGTAGATATAGTCCCGTTTCCGCTGGTAATCGGAAATGGATACGGTGACCGACTGCAGCCGCCGCACGATTTGCTGCATCAGGGCAGGGGCGTTGACGAAACCCAGGACACGGTTACTGAATATAAATCCGTTGATAAGATCCTCTTTCTCATTACAAGCGGGGTTGACGGCAATATAGCCGATGCGTTCACCGGGTAAAGCCAGGTCTTTCGAATGTGAGGTTACCACGACCGCCCGGGGATGGATGGGAAGGACATGGGGGTAAACCAATCCATCGTAGATGATTTTGCGGTACGGTTCATCGCTGACAATATATATTTCGGAGCCCAATAGTAATTCTTTCTTACGGACCGATGCCCCCAGCTTATTCAGAATTTCTTTACTATAAACAACACCGGTGGGATTATTAGGTGAATTTAAGATAATAGCCCTGGTTTTTTGTGTAATCGCTGCTTCGATGCAGCCGATATCGGGCATAAAACCAGGCCCGGTGGCGACGATTTTGCCCACGCCGCCGTGGTTGTCTATATAGTTCAGATATTCCACAAAGAACGGGGACAGCACGATGACTTCATCACCGGGATTCAAAATCGTCTTCAAGACGACGTTGAGGGCGCCTGCGGCGCCACTCGTCATCACGATGTCACCGCCGGATAACGGCAAGCCCGTTTCTGCGGCCAGTTGTTCCGCCACCGCAGCCCGTGTTTCTGCATACCCGGCATTTTCCATATAACGGTGCATCCCAGGAAGGGGATTTTCCGCCAGGCGTTGCAGTTCTTGCCGGAATTCAACCGGCGGCTCGACGATAGGGTTCCCGAGAGACAGGTCGAAGACGTTATCTGCACCGAATTTTTGCTTCAGAGCATTACCTTCCTCGAACATCTTTCTTATCCAGGAACCTTCGGACATCCCGGTCTTGATCTTAGCGGCTACTGACATGCTTCATTTCCTTTCTACCGGCTGAAAAAGCCGTCATATTGATCTCTTGAAATCGGGCAGGTACCCGCTGCATAATCATATCTTCCCAAATTATAATTTTAATGGGAAGGAAACATGAAGCGCAGCCTAACATGTAGGTATTTAAAGCCCGGCTGTCGCCGGCTTTGGCAGCTTCAGCGTTACCCTCGACGAAATAGGTTCCAGCCGTGCGCCGGTTCAATAATGTCCTGATTTCTTCATCTTCCGGATATCTCTCATTACCCAGGTTGACGGACAGGGGAGGTTGTGCATAGTCATTGACGATAACGACCGATTTCCGGTGCAGGTAATTCACCCACCGGGCGGCCTCCAGTTTTTCGAAAGCCAATACCAGGTCGACTTCACCTTCACGTATCAAGGGAGAAAAAACGCGGGTGCCGATACGGACATGGCTGAGGACCGAACCACCCCGCTGCGCCATCCCCAGTGTATCGGTCTTTTTAACATCATATCCGGCCGTGATTGCCGCTTCACAAATGATATCGCTGGCCAGGATAATACCCTGTCCCCCCACCCCGGTTACCAGTACTCCCAGTGTTTTCATGAGGCGATCCCTTTTGGCTCGGAACTCGGGCTGATCGCTTGCCGGGGGCAAATCTGGGCACACAAGCTGCATTGTGCTCCGGCGCAAAGAGTGGGGTCGATGAAGGTCTTGTCGTAACTGGTTTGCAGTGCCGGGCAGCCTAAGGATAGGCAGGTGCCGCAGCCGTTGCATTTAATGGCATCTACTACATTCGGTATGCCCCGTTTTTTCACCTTGGTAACACAATCACCACGTACGATAATAACTGACAATTCAGGTACGGCTAGCGATTCCTTAACAGCTGCCCGCAGTTCTTTATAATTCAGGGCGTCAACCACACTTACCCTCTTGATACCGATACCTCGCACGAGATCTTCCAGTCTTACCGGGTGTGTGCTTTGCCCCTGGGCGGAAATTCCGGTCCCCGGGTGTTCCTGGTGGCCGGTCATGGCTGTGGTTCCGTTGTCCAGTATGATGACGGTAATCTCACCACGATTATAAACGGCATCTACCAGCGGAGTAATGCCGGAGTGTAAAAAAGTGGAGTCGCCGATAACGGCGACTACTTTATCTCTGCCGATACCGGCCTTAACCATGCCCAGGGCCTGGCCGATGCCGGCACCCATGCAGGCACAGGTGTCCATGGCATTAAGCGGCGGGTATGCTCCCAGGCTGTAACAGCCAACGTCGCCGGCAATGGTGAGTTTAGGAACAATTGCTTTATCTTTGGCCCGAGGCATTTTTAACCGCTGGCCAATCGAAGCGAGGACATGGTAAATCCCGGTATGGGGACATCCGGGACACAACAGCGGCGGCCGTTTGGGCAGGGCAGCCAGGTCGATGCGGGTTTCCTCTTTCACTCCGGGTAAGACTCCGGCCTTGATGCCGGCTGCAGTCACTGTATCGATATCCAGTTCGCCCAGGCGGGGGACAAATTCCTTACCGATGACATTAATGCCCATGGCCTGGATATTCATCTGCAGGAAGGGGTCGAGCTCTTCGATGACAAAGACCTGGGCGACTTTAGCGGTAAAGTCACGGATGAGTTTTTCCGGCAGTGGGTAAGTCATACCCAATCTTAAAATTGAGGCCTGGGGAAATACTTCCCGGGCATACTGATAGGCGATGCCGCTGGTGATAATACCCAGCGAAGTATCGCCCATTTCCACCCGGTTCAAGGGACAGTCCTCTGCATAACGGGTTAATTTCACCAGCCGTTCTTCGATGACCCCATGGCGGACGCGGGCATTAGCCGGGACCATGACGTATTTGGCCACATCGTGATTAAAGGCAATCGCCTTACCCGATTCGGTTCTTATTTCTTTTAATTCGACGACGGACTTGGAATGTGAAATACGCGTGGTGGTGCGGACCATGACCGGGGTGTCATATTGTTCACTGATCTCAAAAGCCCGGGCCATGATCTCATAAGCTTCCTGGCTGTCGGAGGGTTCCAGCATAGGTACTTTCGCCAGCATGGCGATATGCCGGTTGTCTTGTTCTCCCTGTGAACTGTGGGTGCCGGGGTCATCGGCGCTGATGACGACCATGCCCCCGTTGATACCGGTGGTGGCGGCAGCCATGAATGGATCCAGGGCGACATTCAACCCGACCTGTTTCATCGAGACCAGGGCCCTTGCCCCGGCGTAAGCCGCTCCCATCCCCACCTCCATCGCCACTTTCTCGTTGGTTGACCACTCAGCATAGACGTCGTGGAATTGAGCGATGGTTTCCAGTATCTCGGTGCTGGGAGTACCCGGATAAGCTGCGGCTACTTTAACCCCGGCATGATATGCCCCCCAGGCAAAGGCTTCATTTCCGGAAAGTAATTTTTTCATGCTGAGTTCTCAAATTATCATCTGCAAATCATTTGTGTCAAGCCGGCACCGCCCGCATCACTTTGTAAAAACCAGGTGTTTTTGCCATTTGGGCGACGGCTCGGGAAAATCAGAGCGGGAATGAGCTCCGCGGCTTTCTTCACGCAGCAATGCCGCTTCCGTCATCAACCGGCCGGCGACGACTAGGTTGTGTAATTCATGTGTAGGCCGGTCGACCGGAGGCAGCAGCACTTCATCCCAGGCGGCCAGGATATCGGCAGCTTCGTTTAAGCCTCTGGCATCCCTGATAATGCCGACTTTTTCCCAGAGCAGTTCCTGGAGGGCGCGTAAGCTGGGGCTGACGGCGGGCGGCGCGGGGTGGCGGGTCTTTAGTTGGCAATGATAATAGTCCTGCTCGTCGATATCTGAGGTAGTATCGCCGGCACCGATAGTATGCCGAACGATACGCCGCCCGAAAACCAGTGCTTCCTGGAGCGAATTCGAAGCCAGGCGGTTGGCGCCGTGCAAACCGGTGCAAGCGGTTTCGCCGCAGGCATATAGGCCGTTGATGTTGGTAGCTCCCCAGTGATTGGTGCGCACCCCGCCGATCATATAGTGGGCAGCCGGGGCGACCGGGATCATATCTTTAGTAATATCGATCCCCTGCTGCAGGCAGACCCGGTAGATATTGGGAAAACGGGTGGTCACGGTACGCAGCGGCAGATGGGTCACATCGAGGAAAACGTTATCTTTGCCCGTCTTTTCCATCTCGTACAAAATACTCCGGGCAACAATGTCACGCGGTGCCAGGTCACGTTCCGGGGCATAGTCCTGCATGAAAGCCCGGCCAGCAGCATTCCTCAGTATCCCCCCTTCGCCCCGTACTGCTTCCGATATCAGGAAAGGGGTCACCCCGGGCATACGCAGGGCAGTGGGGTGGAACTGGAAAAACTCCATGTCGGAAATTTCCGCTCCAGCCTGGTAGGCCAGCGAGATGCCGTCGCCGGTTGCGACTTCAGGGTTGGTATTAAACCGGAATAACCGCCCTGCACCGCCAGTGGCCAGTACCAGGAAGCGGCAGCCGATCTCTTCCACCGCGTCGCTTTTAGTATCCATGACCATGATACTTTTCACGTGGTTTTGTTGTACGATGATTTCCATGACCAGGGAATATTCCCGAATCCGTATCCCGGAAGCCCGGGCACGGTTGCTCAACGTGGTTTCAATATGTTCTCCGGTGCTGTCACCGCCGGCATGCAGGATGCGGGGTACGCTATGGGCGGCTTCCCGGGTCAAAGCGATTTCCCCCTCCTGGGTATCGAAAGGGACGCCCAGTGCTACCAGTTCCATGATACGGTCGGGGGCTTCCGTAACCAGGATGCGTACCGATTCCTCGTCACTCAGACCGGCCCCGGCGGCGATAGTATCCTGGAAGTGGAGTTGGGGCGAATCATTGGTGCCGATGGCAGCTGCGATGCCGCCCTGGGCAAAGCGGGTGTTGCATTCATCGATACTTCCTTTAGTAATCTCCAGTACACTGCCGTGCTCCCGGGCGAGGAGAGCGGTATAAAGCCCGGCGATGCCGCTGCCGATGATGACATAATCATATTCTTTTACCATATGGACCTTCTTTACGCCGCTGCTATATAACAGCCTCGCAGCGGCGTGCGCTGTGGCATTGTATATTCACTGCGACCGGCAAGCTGGCGATATGGGCAGGAAAGACTTCGGCATGGACGGCTAAAGCCGTAATCTTGCCGCCGTAGCCCATGGCACCGGTCCCCAGCCCGTTTACCTTTTCCAGGATTTCTCTTTCCAGGGCAGCGTTTTCTTCATCACGGTTGGGAGTGCCCACTTCTCTAAGTAAAGCTTGTTTGGCTAAGAGGACAGCTTTCTCGGCTGTTCCCCCGATCCCCACCCCCAGGATCACCGGCGGGCAGGGATTACTACCTGCCTCGGCCACGGCCTGCACCACAAAGTCGATTACCCCGTTGCGGCCGTCAGCCGGAGTCAGCATTTTCAGCCGGGTCATATTCTCTGCCCCGCCTCCCTTGGGCAGGACGGTAATTTTTAACCGGCTGCCGGGGACAATGTCGATATGGATCACGGCGGGCGTATTATCGGTGGTATTGGTGCGGGAAGAATAGGGATGTGCGGCCATGGACTTCCGCAAATAGCCTTCATGGTACCCCCGGCGTACTCCTTCATTCACAGCTTCATTTAGACCGCCGCCGACGATATGTATCTCCTGTCCCAGTTCCAGGAATACCACGGCCGACCCAGTATCCTGGCAGAGGGGTATCTGTTCTTTCCTGGCGGTTTCGGCGTTTTCCAGTATCCGGCCCAGAGTCGCCGCGGCGACCGGTGATTCTTCGGCAGCCCGGGCTTTTTGCAGCGCGGTAACCACATCATCAGGCAGGTACAGGCAAGCCTCCTGGAAAAGACGGGAAACGGTTTCGCTTATTAGCCCGGCATTTATTTCACGCATGGAAAACACTCCCCAATGCCCCGTGCTACAGGGCTGGCCATGCCTGATTAAAGCTAACTATTCACCAGTTTTTTTCTTAATTCCAGGCACATCGCCGGAGTATCTATCTGCATGGGACATCTGACCTTGCAGCGGCCGCAGGTGAGGCAGGTGTAAGCCAGGGAAGCGGCTTTTTCCGGTTTATTGCTTATCATACCGGCCCAGACCATACCACAGCCGGCAAAGTACTTGTCACCGAAATGCCCGGCAGTGATGCCGAACACCGGGCACTCGTATAAACATCCCCCGCAGCGGAGGCAGTATAGTGCCTGTTTAAGAATAGGGTCTTTAGCCAGTTCGGTCCGCCCGCCGTCAAGGAAGATCACATGCAGTTCCTTCGGCCCATGGGCACCGAAAGTGATGGTCTTTTCAATATCCCCGGTCTTGCTTGGCCCGGATATCAGGCTGACATAAGAAGGGACGGTATAATTGGCATACCGCCAGGTTACTTCCGATAGGGTGGGGACTACTTTTTCCATGCCGATCAGGGCAACGTGAATGGGCGGCGCTCCTGTCGCCAGTCGGATATTGCCCTCATTTTCGATGATGAATAGCGTGCCGGTATCGGCGGCTACCACATTGGCGCCGCTCATGCCGACGTCAGCCAGGAAATACTTTTCCCGCAGCAGTTTACGGGCAACTTCTACCAGCCTGGGGATATCGTCTGAGGGCAGCTGTTCTCCGGTAAGTTTCGAAAAAAGCTTGGCGACATCTTCCTTAGGTACATGGATGGCTGGCGAGAGGATGTGCATGGGGCGGGAGCCTAATTTTTGGATGATGAA